>JBEKMZ010000017.1:0-49175 GCA_049523315.1 Acidimicrobiales bacterium
GATGGTGTTGGACCGCATACGCGCTTCGAGCTCGGAACGGTCACCTCGACGGAGTTTGAGTAGAGGAAGTCGCATCCCTCCATGAAACCACATCATTGTTATTAACGCGAGGATCCACTAGTGACAGTTCTCAGTTCCCAGCGTTGCTCAGCAAGACCGCCGAACACTTCCCGATGCGCGAGGTGAGCGCCGACAAGGCGTACTCCTCCAAGGCGCACACGCAAGCCGTTGCTGACCTCGGCGCGACGCCGTTCATCCCGTTCAAGAGCAGTCAGATCGGTGTCCTCGGTCCCCAGTCGTCGCTGTTCAACGTGACCAACGTGCCACCAGGCGCCGACGCGACGGCATGGGTTCGCATGTACCACTACTTCGCTTATCAGCGGGACACGTTCCTGTCGCACTACCACCGCAGGTCGAATGTCGAAACGACGTTCAGCATGATCAAGACCAAGTTCGGCGGTTCGCTCCGATCCAAGTCCTATGAGGGACAGGTGAACGAAATCCTCGCCAAGGTCATCTGCCACAACCTGTGCGTCCTGATCGCGGCCATCCACGAGATCGGGCTGGAGATGCCCACGTTCGCCAGTTAGCTGCCTAGACATCAGGTCGGTACCTTTTCCACACCCACTGCTCGCCCATCTCCGTGAGGCGATTTTCAACCCACTCCTTGGGAAGGTCGGCGGTACCGACCTGCATGGAGGGGTCTACGTCAGCGTGCGTCGCGAGGTACTCGCGATACAGAGCGTTGATAATCCGCTGTTGTCTGGCAACTTCCGCGTTCATGGCGTCTATCTGCCGCTCCCAATGACGCTCTGAGCGTTCTCTTGCCTCGGGACCGTAGATAGCGCTGATCAGCCGACTCGTGGGGAGAGGTCCTTCCGGACGTGGGGGTGGTTCAAATCCGCCCGGAAGAGGGAGGCCCCAAATGAGAGCGGCAGTGAAATACAGAGCTACTGCCAGAGCAAGCGCTCCCACGCCGATCAGAACAAGCGACCACTTGCCGGTGGCCAACGCGGCACCTGGCAGCGTGCCTCCTGTCACTGCAAGTAGCCCGGTCACTAGGGGCACCCACAAATCGCGGTGTCGATGCCGTTGACCCATGTTCCGACGCGCCATAGGCGCAGCGTATGCCCACCCCTAGCAGGTAATCTCCGTTTCGGGGAAAGGACGGAACGATGGGTCGGAACTTGATTCAGATCATTCGGGATCACCAGAACGCGGAAGGTGACGCCCAGATCGTCTGCCCCCACTGTCAGACCAAGGGCCACGTGCGGACAACACACGGGAAAGTCAAGAAGGGGATCAGCGGCAAGAAAGCCACTGCCGCCGTCCTGACCGCTGGCATCTCGGTCGCAGCAACGGGACTCTCGCGCAAGGAAGCCGCGACACAACTGAAGTGCTCTAACTGCGGGATGAGTTGGCAGGTCTGACCACTGCCATCCACTTCGGGCATCCTCGAAACTAGGCATCTGTACCGTTACACGGTTCGCACGTTGACGTAGTGATACGCCAACAATTCAGGGGCATCCCCAAGAGGGACTGACTTGCTTGAATGACAGTTTCCATCACTAAACGGAATCGCTCGGTGGTGTTGAGTCCGTTTGGACGCGTGGCAAGAATTTCCCAGCTCACCTGAGCCGCCAGGCGGTTGAGACCCAGGAAACACCATTCGTCGGAAGCCCGATGGTGAGAACCGAACCCTGCTATTCGCAGCTCGCCGTGCAGGTCGCCAGCGAAAAGTGCGCCGAACCCACCCTGTAGGACGTAATCCGAGTCCAGCTTCTCGACCGCACACTCAAACTTGTAAGTGAGGTCGCCCCACGACCTCACCGGCGTCTCGACTACGTGCTTCCTGAATAGTTTGCCTGCGTCACCATTCCCGTAGTAACCCCAGATGACCGATGTCCCTGGCACCCGATAGAGCTTGTCAACGGTTTCTCCGTAGCCAGCTTGCTGGCGTATTTCCAGACTGTCAGCTCCGATGAGGACGGTTTCGTTAACGCGTACTGCTGCCAAGATGGTCATGGTGCGCCGCTCCGTTCGAGAGTTGGGTACGCCCCAGCCTAGAAACGGTGCTGGTGGTCTCTGTGTGGCCACCTGATTTAGGTGCGGATTCGGATCATGCACCTAAATCACATCCCAACCAGGGCTTTTGGAATCACTGTGCACCACCCCCGCTGCACAAATAAGCCGTGGGTTGCACAAGAGATCGGGTGCTGGGGGGAATTTCTGTGCAAGGCCCGGCCGTGGGGATAGCATCGAACGTATGTACGACGATGCAGCGTGGGACGCCAATCTGGAGGAGGCCCAGCTGGCCGCGGTCGTTCACGGTGACGATCCGCTTGTGATCGTTGCAGGAGCGGGCACCGGCAAGACCCACACGCTCACTGCTCGGGTGGCCCGGCTGTTGGACCGCGGGGTCGTCCCGGAGCGGATCCTTCTCCTCACATTCACCAGGCGCGCGGCCGACGATATGCTCGCGCGGGCGGCAACGCTGAGTGGGCACCGTGAGTGGGGGAGAAGACTTCGCGGGGGGACGTTCCACGCCGTCGCGCACCAGTTCATTTCGAGCTATGTGGAGCCGCTCGGCCTACAGCCCGGCTTCTCGTTGCTCGACCCGGCCGACGCCGCCGACGTGATGGACATGCTGCGCGACGAGCAGGGCTTTGCGACCGGGGACGTCCGCGTCCCCCGCTCGGCCACCCTCGTCGAGGTGTACTCGCGCTGTGTCAACACCCGTCAGCGCCTCGGCGAGGTACTGGCGACCGACTTCCCGTGGTGCGAGCCGCATACCGATGCCATTGCCGGCCTGTTCAAGGCTTACGTCGCCCGCAAGCGGGCCAAGGGCCAGGTCGACTTCGACGACCTTTTGCTCTTGTGGAGAGCGGCCCTCGGCGATGATCGGCTCGGGCCGCGCATGGTCGAGATGTTCGACCACGTGCTCGTCGACGAGTACCAGGACGTGAACGCGCTCCAGGTCGAGATCATCCGTGCGCTCCGACCCGATGGGCGCGGGCTCACAGTCGTCGGCGACGACGCGCAGGCTATCTACGGGTTCCGGGGCGCGGATGCCCGTTACCTGAACGACCTCGCCGGCTCGTTGTCGGGAGCGACGGTGATCGCACTCGAGCGCAATTTCCGTTCCGTGCAGCAGATCTTGAACCTGGCGAACCTCGTCCGGCCCGTCGAGGCCGGCGTCCGCCTCGTGCTGCGCGGGGAAAGGGCGGGGGGCCGACGGCCCGTGCTCGTGCGCTGCCACGACGCCCCGAGCGAGGCGCGGGCAGTAGTCGACCGAATTCTCGACGCGCACGAAGAAGGCATGCCGCTTCGCGAGCAGGCAGTGCTGGTGAGAGCCGCCCATCACAGCGACCTCATCGAGCTAGAGCTCACTGCCCGGCGAGTTCCGTACCGGAAGTACGGGGGGCTCCGCTTCGTCGAGGCCGCGCACGTGAAGGACTTCGCCGCTGCGCTCCGTTTGCTCGACAACCCGGCGGACGAGCTCGCCTGGTTCCGCCTGTTGCGCATGCACGACGGCGTCGGGCCCACCCGTGGCCGCGCTCTGCTCGGGCTCTTGGCGCCGCTGTCGGGCACGGGCGCGTTCGACTGGGCCGAGGCGGTGGCGGCCGCGCCGGCGAGATCGCGCGTCGAGCTAAGTCGGACCCTCGAGGGCCTCGCGGCTGCCCGCAAGCAGACCGGCGTTGCCGTTCGCGTCGACGCCGTTTTCGCGCTGCTACGCCCGCTCGTGCTCAGCCGCTACAGCGAGGGCGCAGCGCGCATCGAGGACCTGGAGCGCCTGTCCTCGGCCGCCTCAGCCATGGACGACCTGCCCGCTTGGCTCGCCGAGATAACCCTCGACCCGCCGAGCTCGACGGGGGACCGGGCGGGGCCGCCGCATCTCGACGAGGACTTCGTGATCATCTCGACGGTCCATTCCGCCAAGGGCCTCGAATGGGCCTCGGTGCATCTTCCCCACCTGGTGGACGGCGCTTTCCCCTCGGACATGGCGCTCAGCTCCGCCGCGGGCCTTGCCGAGGAGCGGCGGCTCTTCTACGTCGCCACGACCAGGGCCCGGGACCGCCTCACGCTGTACACGCCTCTTCGCATGCCCTATCACCGGCGCGCCCGCAACGATCGTCACTGTCTCTCCCCAGCGAGCCGGTTCTTGGAAGGCGAGGTGCTCTCCGTCCTCGACATCCAAGAGCAGACGCCCCCGCGCCCACGGGGAGCGGCGGTGGCGTCTGCTCATGCTCCCATCACCGTCGACCTCGACCACCTGTGGCGCTAAGGACATAGGCGCCGCCAGCGCAGGCCTCCGTTGGCCCTTGCGGTGGCGCCGCATGGAGGCGCCGGCTTCAGGGCAGAATCGGTCCATGAACAACGACCAAGACGTGCCCGAGGGTCAAACCCCGACCGAGATGGACGATGGCGGGCTGCACCCGCTCGTGCCGGCCGAGATCACCCAGCCGGGTGCTTTCGAGGATGAAGAGTTCATCTCACAACCGGCCAAGCTGATGCGGATCGCGTCGATGGCCAAGCAGCTCCTCGAGGAAGTCCGGATGGCCCCCCTCGACGAGGCGAGCCGTACCCGGATGAAGGAGATCTACCAGGAGTCGATCCGCCAGCTCGAAGGGACGCTCTCGCCCGAGCTGGCCCAGGAGCTGGACCGGCTCGCGATCCCCTTCGACGGGGGCGCGCCGACCGATGCGGAGCTGCGCGTGGCCCAGGGCCAGCTGGTCGGGTGGCTCGCGGGGCTCTTCCAGGGCATCCAGGCGACACTTTTCGTCCAGCAGGCCGCCACCCAGCGCCAGCTCGAGCAGATGCGGAGCGTCGGCCCCGGCCTAGACGAGCGGGACGCCAACAGCGGCGTGGGCCGCACGCCGTATCTTTGAGCCCACCCGCGGCCCCTTATGAGACGACCGTCGATGGCTCCTGACCTGGGATTGCTCTCAAGTCAGGCCGCCGTCGGGCCGATGCTTAACGACGTGGGAGCGGAGAATGGGTAGTCCAATGGCGTCCGGCTCTCAGCCCGAGCCGCCGCCCGGGAGGGTGGCGGCTGTGAAGGACGCGATCGAGGCGTGGTCGAGCTTCGAGCAGTTCTTCGTTCTTTCCTACCGAGCGACCCAGGGGACACCGATTCTCGTCACCGAGTTGGGCGTCCGCGCCGCGGCGGTCCTCGGGACCTCGCCGGAGGCAGTTGCCAACGACCCGGGCGGGTTCGCGAGGCTTCTGCACCCTGACGACCGTGACCGCGTCCTCGCCGAGCACTGGGACGCGGCTGCCAAGGGCGAGGCGTTCGTCAGCGAGTACCGCATGGTCGGCGAGGACGGGACCGTCCTTTGGATCTATGACGAGGCGGTGCCGGTCCTAGGCGCCACCGGGCGCTCGACGCTGCTCGGGCACTGCCTCGACGTCACCCCGAGGCGCAGGACCGAGGAGCGCCCAGGCGGCGCGGAGGAGCACCTGCACTCGGCTGTCGAAAGCATCCCGGGGGCGATCTATCGCTGTGCCTGTGACGCAGCGGGGACGATCGAGTTCATGAGCGACCAGATCGAGGACCTCGTCGGCTACCCGGCGAGTGACTTCATCGGCAACAAGGTACGCAGCTACGACTCGATCGTCCATCCCGAAGACCTGCCTTACATGATCTCGGAGGTGAACGACGCCCTCGAGCGAGGCTCGCCATACTCGCTCGAGTACAGGATCGTGCACCTGAGCGGGGAGGCGCGATGGGTCGCGGAGCGCGGGCGGCCCGTTCTCGGCCCGGACGGCAAGCCGCAGTGGACCGCAGGCGTGATCTTGGACCTCACCCGCCAGAAGGCGGCCGAGGCGTCGCGCGAGCTGCTCGAACGCCAGGTCCGGCACCACTCCCTGCACGATTCCCTGACGGGGCTCACCAACGAGGCCTTCTTCCGCGACAGTCTCGCCCGTGCAATCAGCGAGGCTCGCGACGGCGAGAGCGAGCTCGTCGTGTTCGTCATGAACCTGGACCGTTTCAAGGCGGTCAACGACACGCTCGGGCGCGAGATCGGCGACCGTTTGTTGCAAGAGGTCGGTAGCCGCCTCCACCATTGCCTGCGCGGGGGCGACTCGATAGCGAGGCTCGCCGGGGACGAGTTCGCCGTGCTCGTACCCGGGGCGCGCCGAGCCGAGGCGCTCGAGGTCGTCCACCGCTTGCGCGAGGCGCTCGTGCCACCGGTCTCCATAGAAGCTCTGGGGCTGAACGTCGAGGTGAGCATCGGCATCGCCTGTTGCCCGCGAGACGGTTCGGACGTCGACTCCCTCCTGCGCTCAGCTGACACGGCCATGCGCGTCGCCAAGGACGCCAAGCTCGGCTATGCCTTCTTCGACGTCTCCGTGGACACAAGGGCGGCTATGCGGCTCGCACTGGTGGGCGAGCTCCGCCGGGCAATCGACGAGCACGAGCTCGTCTTGCACTACCAACCAAAGATCGCCGTGCAGTCTGGCCGCATCGTCGGGGTCGAGGCCCTCGTGCGATGGCAGGACTCCGGCCGGGGCCTCGTAATGCCCGACGAGTTCATCCCCGTCGCGAGCGGGACGAGCCTCATCCGCTTGCTGACCCAGCGCGTTTTGGAGGAGGCCGCTAGGCAGTGGCGCGCCTGGTCGGACGAGGGGCTCAGCTTGCCGGTTGCCGTCAATCTCTCGGAGCGGGACCTGCTCGATCCGGCCTTCCCGGGCGAGGTCGCGGCGCTGCTCGGGAAGTGGCGGATGCCGGCGAAGATGCTCAAGCTCGAGGTCACCGAGCGCGCGATCTCGGACCCGGCGCGGACCGAGGATGTCTTAGAGCGCCTCGGCGCCATGGGCCTGTGCCTCTCGGTCGACGACTTCGGGACCGGCTGCTCGTCGATCGCGTCGTTGAAGAGCCTTCCGATCGACGAGTTGAAGATCGACCGCTCCTTCGTGTCTGCGATGGTGGCGCGCGAAGAGGACGAAGCGATCGTCCGCGCGGTGATCGAGCTCGCCCACAATCTCGGCCTCGGCGTCGTCGCCGAGGGCGTGGAGAAGCGAGCCGTGATGGAGCGCCTCGCCCAGATGGGCTGCGACTTCGCGCAGGGCTATTACCTGAGCCGGCCCGTGCCCCCCGACGAGCTCGTGGTCTGGTTGGAGCAGAACCCGGCTGCCGGGGCGCCCGAAATGCGCAAGCGCAAGTTCCGCGAGGATCCCCGAGAGACGCTCGCCTCAGCCTGAGGGCTGGATCGGCACGGCCACGATGTCGTGGCCCTCGGCCGTCAGGCAGCGCCCGGTCGCAAGCTCGAATCGCCACCCGTGCATGGCGCACTCGAGCACTCCGTCACAGACGGTGCCGAAACGCGAGAGGTCGGCCTTTAGGTGCGGGCACCGGCGTTGGACCATGAAGCCGTCGACCGGCACGAGGTCGTCGCCGCTTGTCTTCTCGGCGTACCAGCCCTCCGCGTAGCTCATCCGCTCGGGCGAGAGGCACTTGAAGAACGCGAAGACGTACTCGTTGTACTGGCCGCGCCGTTTGGCCCGGAACCTCATCGAGAGGAACAGGCTGTTCACCCAGTCGATCTGGTGTTCGGCCACGAGGGCCTCGACGAGACGGCGCTCGATGCTGAAGCGGTAGCGGCACTCCTCGCCGCTGAAGGGCCGGACTTGCCGGGAGGTGAAGTCGATGAGGATCTTCTCCTCACCGAGGTCCAAGAGCACTGGCGCGCCGACTCCCTCGCAGATGTGGTCCGCCAGTTCCAACAGCGGTTCCCACCACGCCTTGAGCGCGCCCAGGAGGTCTCCTTCGTAGCGGGGCCACGAGGCGCGTTCTCGCTCGAGGACTGGCTCCTGTCGCTTGGCGTACGCCTCCAGATACGGGCGCTTGTCGTTGAAGACCGCACTCAGCTCGTCCTCGGAGACGGGGTGGGAGACCTCACAGCTCTCCGGACCGAGCGAGGCGGTGCTGCCCGGGATCAAAAGGCGCCCGTTATCACGGCCTGCCTCCGCCATGTAGGAGAGGAAGACGGTCTGGTCCGGGAAGATGTTGTCGGGGCTATTGGTGAAGTCGTTGTGCTCGAAGAGACCCTCGTCCAAAAAACAGGGCGGACCGGCTGTCGGGAATACGTAACGGGCGCCGACCGCGTCAACAAAGCGCAGCGCCCGCTCCATACCGTTCAGTCGCTTGCGCTTGGCGAATTCGGTCTTGTTGGCCTCTGGCAGCTCATAGACGACAGGCCACCAGATGGCACCGGAGAACTGGAGGAAATGCCCGTCATAGGCGCCGAAGGCGTTCAGCTGCGCAGGGTCCGGAGGCCGGGCGTCGTTCTGGTTGAGCACCCTGCACTCGCCGTCGTCGAGCGAGAGGGCGGAGTCGCCGATGGGCCCATCGCTCGGCGAGACCATGGCGGTGATCATCACGCGCAGCCCGTCCAGCTCCACCGGCTCGCCGTTTCGCGTCTCGACGAAGGAGGAGAACCCGAGGTCGCTCAAGGCCGAGCGCAGCTCGTCGGTCGGGAACTGTGGGAGCAGGACCGTCGCCGAGCGCGACACACACCGGGCGAGAAGCTCGGGATCGAAGTGGTCCCTGTGCAAATGCGAGATGTAGAGAAAGTCCGGTGCGAACGCCGCGAAGTCGACGCCGCTGTTGTCCGGGAACACGAACCACGAGGCGAAGTACGCCGGCGAGCGCCAGGGGTCGCAGAGCACGCTCCCATTTGCCGTCTCGACGAACAGTCCTGCGTGCCCGGTGGCCGTGATCCGCATCGTGGAGCGGCAGTTTACGCGACCGGGCTTAGCGGAAACCGTTCAGGTTACGATCGACCATGGTCGAACGAGCGGACGTAATTGTCCTCGGAATGGGCCCAGGTGGTGAGCATGTCGCCGGACGGCTCGCCGAGGAGGGCCTCGACGTCGTCGGCATCGAGGGGCGCCTCCTCGGTGGCGAGTGCCCGTATTGGGGCTGCGTCCCTTCGAAGATGATGCTGCGGGCGGCGGGCCTGCTCGCGGACGCAAGACGCGTCCCCGGGATCGCCGGGAGCACCACGGTGAGCGCCGACTGGTCGCAGGTCGCAAGGCGCATCCGCACTGAGGCAACGGACGACTGGGACGACCGAGTAGCCGTCGAGCGCTTCGAGTCCAAAGGAGGCCGCTTCGTGCGCGGCTACGGTCGCCTGACAGGCCCCGGCCGGATCTCCGTCGGCGAGCGCGAGCTCGAAGCCACCCGCGGGATCGTGATCAACACAGGTACCCATCCGTGGGCCCCGCCGATTCCGGGGCTCGCCGAGACAGCGTATTGGACCAACCGGGAGGCCATCGAGGCGACCGAGGTGCCGTCGTCGCTCGTCGTCCTCGGCGGCGGGGCGATCGGGGTCGAGCTCGGGCAGGTCTTCGCACGTTTTGGGAGCGACGTCAGCATCGTCGAGGTAGGTCCTCACCTGCTCCCGCTCGAGGAGCCGGAGGCAGGGCGGTTGCTCACCGAGGTGCTCGGGTCCGAAGGGATGCGCATCTTGACGGGGGCCGAGGTCAGCTCCGTGCACGACAGCGGTGCTGGCATCGCCCTCGAGCTCGCCACGGGCGAGTCGCTCAGGGCCGAGCGTCTCCTCGTCGCGACGGGCCGCCGTGTCGATCTCGAGGCAATCGGGGTGGGGGCGGTGGGCCTTGACGAAAAGGGTCGCTCGATCCCAGTCGATGACAGGTGCCGTGCGGCTCCCGGGCTCTGGGCGATCGGGGACATCACCGGCGAAGGCGCTTTCACGCACGTATCGATGTACCAGGCCGAGATAGTGCTCGCAGACATCTTGGGTCGTCCGGGGGCGCCCGCCGACTACCGCGCCCTCCCGCGGGTGACATTCACCGACCCGGAGATCGGATCTGTCGGGCTTAGCGAGACTCAGGCGCGCTCGGCCGGGCTGGACGTGAGGACCGGCTACACCGACCTCCCCTCGTCTGCGCGCGGCTGGATCCAAAAGGTCGACAACGCGGGCTTCATCAAACTCGTCGAGGACGCGGATCGAGGTGTGCTTGTCGGGGCGACCTCGGCCGGACCCTGCGGTGGGGAGGTGCTTTCGATGCTGACCCTTGCCGTCCACGCGTCGGTCCCGACACCGGTCCTTTCCACGATGATCTACGCCTATCCGACCTTCCATCGCGCCGTCGAGGTGGCGGTGAAGGACCTCTCGTCTTGAGCGACCGAGCCCGTCGCGGTCAAGGGCGGCTCCGCCGCCTGCCCCAATGGGCACCGGCCGAGCCGCTCGGGTAGCCTGCGAGTGATGTCACGTTCGGAAAGGGGACTTCGGCTCGTCACCGAACCGGCCCGGCATCCCTCGGCAGGAGGCCAACGCGTGCTCGTCGTCGATCACCCGATCGTCGCCCACCGCTTGTCGGTTCTGAGGTCCGTGGAGACCGACAACGCGACGTTTCGCACGATCATGGGAGAGCTGTCCGGCGTCGTCGCCTACGAGGCGCTCCGCGACCTGCGCACGGTCGAGCAGCGCGTCGACACCCCCATGCAGAAAGACGTCCCTTGCCAGAGGGTGAGCGAGATGGTGCTGCTCGTGCCCATACTTCGCGCAGGGCTTGGCATGATCCCCGCTATCCAAGAGATGCTCCCTTTGACCGAGGTCGCCCACGTCGGGTTGCGCCGCGACGAGGAGACTCTCGTCCCCACGGTCTACCTGGAACGACTGCCGCGAGATCTCTCCGGCCGACGCGTGATCATCTGCGACCCGATGCTTGCCACGGGGGGCTCGCTCGTGAAGGTGTGCGACCTCGTCAAGCAGAGGGGCGCGACCGAGATCCATGCTCTCTGCCTGATCGCGTCGCGGGCTGGCCTGGAGCATTTCTGCGGCTTCCACCCCTCGGTGAGGGTTGCCTGCGTCGCGGTGGACGAGGAGCTGAACGAGCACGGATTCATCGTCCCCGGCCTCGGGGACGCCGGGGACCGGCTCTTCGGTCCTCCCGCCTGAGCCTGTCGGCGCCTGCCCGGCTCGGTCCGATCGGGCCTGCGCCCGAGCTGCAGTTGCGCTCCGGCGCCGGAGGGGCGAGCATCGCGCCATGGTCATAGCTGCAGGCACGTATCACGCGACGGTCGGTTCCCAGGAGATCGACCTGCCGCTGATCCCGATCACCGACGACCTTGCGATCGCACTGCTCATAACGGTGGACCACGGTGTTCGCTTCGTCGAGAGGGCGGCGACTGAGCTCGCCGAGCAGCTCGAGTCGTTCGAGCTCGACCTGGTCGTCTCGGTCGCGACCATGGGGATCCCGCTTGCCATCGAGGTGACGAGGGCGCTCGGGCTCGACGACTACCTGATCTTGCAGAAGACGCCGAAGCTGCACCTGCGAGATGCCATCACCGAGCCGGTCAAGTCCATCACGACAGGGGCCCAGCAGCACCTGTTGTTCGACGCGGCCCGGGTGGAGGTCGTAAAGGGCCGCCGGGTCGGCCTCGTCGACGACGTCATCTCCACGGGAGCCTCCATGCGCGCGGCGCTCAACCTCTTGAACCGGGTCGGCGCCCAGCCTGTCGCGATCGGAACTCTCGTCACCGAGGCAGCTACCTGGCGGCGCGAGCTTGCCGACACCGTGGATCTCGTGCACGCCCTTGGAGCGATCCCGGTCTTCCGCCGGGACTCTTCGGGGGCCTTTGTCGAGGACTGGGACGGTGGCGGTGAGCCGGACGGCCTGGCCCTCGCCCCCCTGGGTCAGAACGCGCCTCGGGCCGGGTCCTAGGCGCGCCCGTCCCTGGCCGGCCGCCGGCCCCTGAGATCAGGGCCCGAGGCGAATGTGCCACAGTTCATAGATCTGCTTGATCACGGCGACGGCGAGGATGTCACAACCGTCCGGCACGGTGAGATGGATGCCGTCCCCGTCGCGGGCGAGCACGGTCTCGCCCGCGCTGTTAGTGAGGTATTCGCTGTACTGGCCCGAGGCGTCCGCGAATAGTGACCACGTCGACATGAACTCGACGCCGGGGTGCTTTAGAGCCTGAGCCCTGTAGATCGCGTTCAGGGTCTGCATCGAGGCACTGAGGACGGGGTCCTGCATGATCGGCGTCCCGACCCAGAGCATCTTGGCACCGGCCTGGAGTGTCTCATCGATCATGGTGTCGACGCGCCGGGTGTAAACGGTGCGCCATTGTGCGGAGCCAAAGGCAAGCGTCTGCGCGCCCACCTCGAAGCTCTGCGAGTCGTTCGCCCCGACCAGCATGATCACAAGTCGGGGGTGGTACTCATTGAGCAGGGCCTCTAGGTGAGCGGGCCAGTCGTAAAAGTCGGGTCGGGCCAGCCCGCTTCCGACGTAGCCGGCCTGCACTAGATGGACGAGCGGGTCGGTGCCGAGCGTGTAGTACAGGCCGAGCCCGAGGTCCTTGCTGATGGAGTCGCCGACGACGACGACGGTGGCCGGCTTGGAGGCGGTCGGCTGTTTGAGGCCCAGCGTCGTGGTCGTGGTCGAGCTGGTCTGCGAGCCGGCCAGATCTGACCCCGAGGCCTTCGTTCCGCATGCTGCGAGCAGCAGGCAGAAGGCCACGGACAGGACGAGGCCCCGGGCGATCCGGGCAGATGACGCGGCCTTCTGCGCGGGGCGCTTGGTCATGCCGCAAAACCTAACGGGTGCCGACCGGCCCCGTACCAGCATCCGGCCGCGGCGCGATCGGGTGCTGGTGGGTGAAGATGGGGGCCATGACAGACGATTCGCCAGTCAAGTTGAGCCCGGGCCTGCCAGAGACGATGCTGCCCGCCCCACCAAAGGAGTGGGCTCGCGCCTTAGAGGGCGCGAGCACCTTGTCGGGCCCGGAGCGGCTCGAGGCCGTCAAGGCGGCCGCTCGGGCTCACCCGCGTCACCTCGAAGCATGGGCGTCGCTCGCCGAGCTCACCGAGGACGTGGTCGAGTCCTACGCCTATGCCCGCGTCGGCTACCACCGCGGCCTTGACGCGCTCCGCGCCGCCGGGTGGCGGGGTTCGGGTTATGTGCGCTGGCGCCACGAGACCAACAGGGGGTTCCTCCGCTCGCTCGAGGCCCTTCGCCGGGCCGCCCAGGCGATCGAAGAGGTGGACGAGGAGGAGCGCACTGCCCTCTTCCTCCACCAGCTCGACCCCGAGAGGCGCGCCAGCCGCTGAACGGTTCGCGCGCTCAGGCCGGCGGCACCGGATCAGCCCGCGTCGAGGCGCCCGTGGAGGTAGTCATCATAGGCGGCCAGGTCCAAGAGTCCGTGGCCTGAGTAGGAGAACAGGATAACTTTCTCCCGCCCGGTCTCCTTTGCCGCGAGCGCCTCGTCGATCACAGCCCTGATGGCATGCGAGGTCTCCGGGGCCGGGATCGACCCCTGGGTGCGGGCGAACTGGACGGCGGCATCGAAGACCTTGCCCTGCGGGTAGGCGACAGCGCGCATCCGGCCGTTCTTCACCAGGTTGGAGATGATCGGGGCGTCGCCGTGGTAGCGCAGACCGCCGGCATGGATCGACGGAGGCATGAACTTGTGGCCGAGGGTGTACATGGGCAACAGCGGCGTCGTCTCGGCCACGTCGGCGAAGTCGTACTCGAAGGTCCCCTCCGTGAGGGTCGGGCACGAGGACGGCTCCACTGCGAGAAGCTCGACTGCGGCCTCGGGCACGAACGGGAGAGATATGCCCCCGAGGTTCGAGCCGCCGCCGCACGAGCCGATCACGATGTCCGGGAGCCGCTCGCCGGCGAGGGCCAGTTGCTCTTTGGCCTCGAGCCCGATGACGGTCTGGTGCAACAGGACATGGTTGAGGACCGAGCCGAGCGAGTAGTGCGTGTCATCGCGCGAGACGGCGTCGCGCACGGCGTCCGAGATGGCCGAGCCCAACGAGCCCGGGCTGTCGGGATCGTCGACAGGGGAGGCGACGACCGAACTTCCCCAGGTCTCCATCATGATGCGGCGGTAAGGCTTCTGGTTGTACGAGGCGCGGACCATGTAGACCTTGCACTCGAGCCCGAACAGGGCGCACGAGAACGCGAGGGCGCTTCCCCACTGGCCCGCGCCCGTCTCGGTGGACAGCCGGGCGATCCCGGCTTGCTTGTTGTAGAAGGCCTGGGGAACCGCGGTGTTCGGCTTATGCGAACCGGCAGGTGACACCGACTCGTCCTTGTAGTAGATCCGGGCCGGAGTGCCGAGCGCTTTCTCGAGCCGTTCCGCCCGCACGAGCGGCGTCGGGCGCCACAGCCGGAGCACGTCGATGACCTCGCCAGGGATGTCCACCCAGGGCTCAGACGTCACCTCCTGGCCGATGAGCGCCATCGGGAACAAAGGGGCGAGATCGTCGGGTCCGACCGGCTCGCGCGTGCCCGGGTGGAGGTCCGGTTGCAGCGGCTCCGGCAGCTGCGGAACGACATTGAACCAGGCCTCGGGCATCTGTCCGGGTGGAAGGTTCCAGCGCATGACGAGTTTCCTTTCGCGACCGGCCTCAGACGGGTGAAGGGCACTGTACAGAAACGCCGCGTTTCGCGCCGCGGCGGCTGTCCTCGCGAGGTGCACGGACGATGGTGGGAATGAAAACGCTGAGCCGCCGTTATATTGAGTCATGCTCACTAATCGCCCATCTCCTCTTCCGCCCGCAGACACCCCTCCGGGCGCGGACGACCCGGGCCAGCTCGCCGAGCTGGTTGTGCGCACCTCGCGGCGCCTGCAGCGCAGCTCGATGGCGGAGTTCGGCCCGATCGGGCTGACAGGGGCCCAGGCGCGCGTCATCCGGTACCTCTCGGGCGCCTCTCACCCGGTGCGCATGGCCGACATCGCGGCCGCCCTCGAGGTCGTGCCCCGCTCGGCGACATCGATCGTGGACGACCTCGAGGGGGCGAGGCTCGTCAAAAGGGAGATCGATCCGCGCGACCGCCGCTCGATCCTCGTCTCTTTGACGAGACAAGGCTCGCTCTTGCTGGATCGTGTGGCGCGGGCGCGCCGGCGCACGGCCGAGGCGACTTTCAACCCGCTCTCGGCCTCCGAGCGAGCTGAGCTGCGGAGGCTGTTGGACCTTGTCTGCGGGCCGTGTTGCGAGCCGAAGGTGAAGCGTGGCGCATCCGGCGCGTACCGGCGGCGGGCGACTACGAAAGGGGGGAGCTGAGATGACAGCTGGACACTCGATGGCGCGATCGCTGATGAGGGATTCCTCGGTTACCAAGAAGAAGCTCCCTCCTGGCACCTTGCGCAGGATCATGCGCTTCGCCGCCCCGTATCGAAGGATCCTCGGGGTCTTCCTCGGCGTGATCGTCGTCGACGCCCTGATCGGTGTCTGGAACCCGCTGATCTACCGCCAGATCATCGATGGCGGCATCGCCAAACACGACTCCCATCTCATCGTCCTGCTTGCCATGCTGCTCGCAGGCCTGGCTCTCTTTGACGCGCTGTTGTCGCTGGCCCAGCGATACATCTCGTCGCGCGTGGGCGAGGGCCTCATCTACGACATGCGCGAGAAGGTCTTCGCCCACATCCAACAGATGCCGTTGGCGTTCTTCTCACGCACTCAGACCGGCGCCCTCATCTCCCGGCTGAACAACGACGTCCTCGGGGCGCAACAGGCCTTTACTGACACGCTCTCGTCGATCGTCAGCAACCTGATCACGGTCGTGTTGACAGTGGCGGTGATGGCCTTGCTCTCCTGGCAGATCACCGTGGTCGCCCTCTTGCTGCTTCCGGTGTTCGTCTTCCCGGCGCGGCGCATAGGCCGCAAGCTCCAGGAGTTGACGCGGGAGGCCTACAACCTCAACGCCCAGATGAACAACACCATGACGGAGCGTTTCAACGTCTCGGGGGCGCTGTTGGTCAAGCTTTTCGGCCGGCCGGACATAGAGCACCAACAGTTCGCCGGGCGCGCGGCGCGCGTGCGCGACATCGGGGTGCAGACCGCGATGTATGGAAGGATCTTCTTCCTTTCGCTCATACTCACCTCGTCGCTCGCCACCGCGCTCGTTTACGGCTGGGGTGGCGTGCTCGCAGTCGACGGGCGGTTCAAGGTCGGCACCGTCGTCGCCCTCGCGGCGCTGCTCGTCCGGCTGTACGGCCCTTTGACGGCCCTGTCGAACGTGAACGTCGACGTGATGACGGCGTTGGTCTCTTTCGACCGGGTCTTCGAGGTGCTCGACCTTCCTCCGCTCATCGCCGAGAGGCCGGACGCCGTCGCCATCGCCCGCGGCCCGGTCGCAGTCGAATTCGACCACGTCGATTTCAGTTACCCGACGGCGGAAGAGGTCTCCCTCGCCTCGCTCGAGTCGGTCGCGGTCTTGGACCAGACGCCGTCGACTCAGGTGCTGTTTGACGTGAGCTTTCGTGCCGAGCCGGCCCAGCTCGTGGCTCTCGTCGGCCCGTCCGGCGCCGGCAAGACGACCATCAGCCACCTCGTTTCGCGCCTTTACGACGTCCGCGCTGGCGCGGTGCGACTGAACGGTGTCGACGTGCGCGACTTGTCCTTCGCCTCGCTGCGGGACTCGATCGGTGTCGTGACCCAGGACGCCCATCTGTTCCACGAGAGCATCCGGGCGAACCTGTTGTACGCGAAGCCCGACGCCACCGAGGAGGAGATCCGCGAAGCGATGTCGGGGGCCCAGATCCTGACCTTCGTCGATTCGCTGCCCGACGGCCTCGACACCGTCGTCGGCGACCGCGGCTACCGGCTTTCCGGCGGCGAGAAGCAGCGTATAGTCCTTGCCCGGCTTCTCCTCAAGGCGCCCGACGTAGTCGTGCTCGACGAGGCGACTGCACATCTCGACTCCGAGTCCGAACTCGCGGTGCAACGCGCCCTACAAACCGCGCTCGAGGGCAGGACCTCGATCGTCATCGCCCACAGGCTCTCGACGGTGCGCGGCGCCGACCAGCTCCTGGTGGTGGTCGACGGCCACATCGTGGAGCGGGGGCGTCACGAGGCGCTGCTCGCTGCCGGCGGTGTCTACGCCGATCTGTACCGGACCCAGTTCGAGCACCAGGCACTCGAGGAGGCAGACGTCGTCGCGACATAGCGCTCCACGGAGCCAAGGCACATCTAGCGCGCCCATCGAGCTCGGTTGTCACAGAGCTGTTGCTGGAGAGTACCCCACTGGCGCCTGACGCCAGAATCAGGCGCCAGTGCCGCGTTTCTGGCAACCTGGGCGTCGATGGCCGATTCCGGCAAGCGGCCACGCTTTACCGAGACGGCGGTCCGACGGCGTCTTTTGTTCCCGGGCCTGCCGGTTTGTAACTGGGCCGAGGATCGGACCGAAGACGAAGGGAAGGCGCCGTGAGCGACAAGGTGCAATGGAAGCAAGAGCCGGACGATCACGACTACCCAGCCGCCGCGAGCTACCTCTCGCTCGTCTGGACCGAGCCCGTCGTCACCGCCATCGTCGCAGAGCTACGTGCCGCGCCGATCGCCCACTGGAAGGCCAAGGACCTGCTCAGAGCGAGCCTGCTCCCACTGCTGCCGGTGGACAACCCGCACGTCAGCGCGGACCTGAAGAAGGTCAGCAAAGGCGTGATCCTCTCGCCGGTGCTCCTCGTGAGGGGAGACGCGGCCCGGCCCGTCCCGCTCATAATCGCGGACGGCTACCACCGTATCTGTGCCAGTTACCACGTCTCCGAGGATGTCGACATCCCGTGCCGGATGGCGGAGCGGCCCGCGGGCTGATCGAGCAATGGGCCGCGAAGGGATCTTGAACAGGCGGCTGGGCCAGACTCACAAGCGCTGGCAGAGCCCGTACGCGGGAAGCTTCTTCCAGTCCGGCGTAGCGGCAGTTCGTGACCTTGTTCATCATCATGTGGTACATCTCGAAGTCGACGGAGACCTTCGCCAACTTCCAGGTTGCGCCCTATGCAGAGCTGTACGGCTGGTTGTCCATCCTCGGGACGTTCTGGGTGCTGGTGATGATGACCCTGAGCGGTATCGCGACGATCCGCTACTTCGGTCAGGAAGGCCACCGCGAGCTCGAGCACTGGGGCAAGTGGCTGTTGGCCCCAGCACTGGCGTCCCTAGGGATGGCCTATGCGTTGTACCTCCTGTGGGCGAACATCGCGACCCTCGGCGGCGGGCACATCAACATCGTGATAGCGCTGCCGTGGGTGGCCTCGGCATGGTTCCTCATCGACCTCGGCCTCTCGGTGGCGATCAAGAGGCGCAGCCCGCAGAAGTACGAAGTCCTCGGCCGCATGTTGAGCAAGGCGCTGCTCAGTTTCGTGCAGGAGCGGGGTGCAACGGCGCACCTCGTTCCTGTGCTGCGACGAGCCGGGCTTGCCATACATCAGACGACTGACGTTAAGATCATCATCTGACGGAAGGCTCGGGTAATCCAGGAGTGAATTCGACGACGTTGCAATGAGGTCGTTGCAATGAGGCTGACCAGAGGAGCCAACTTGGGCCACATCATTGGCATAGATGTCGGTTCCTCCACGACACGCGCCACCGCGGCGGAGCCGATCCTTCCGGACCCGGGCGCCGTGGCCGTCTGCGAAGAGGCCTACCGGCGTTATCTCGCTCTTTTCGATGCCGTGGAGGTGGCCCTCCCGTGACTGGTTCGTTCGACCTCGCTTCTCTCCGGCGTCGGATCGCGACCGCGCCCGACGAGCAGGGCTTGAATCCGATCGGCCTGGAGCAGGCCTTGGTCGGTGATGGTGCGCTCGAGGCCCTGCCCGATGTCGTGGCCCGGCTCGCAGCCGCAGAGAACCGCTCAGGCCCGGTCGCGATCGTCTCTGATCGGACGCCGAAGCGTTACCGGTCAGGAGACCTGCTCGAGTTCGTCACGAAATCGGTGGCCTCAGTCGTCGGCGCGCGGGGCGTGTTCGTCGGTGCTGGCGGGCACAACGCCCACGCAGACGAACAGACGCTCTCTACGGCGACGAAGGATTGTGCCGGCGCGAGCTGCATAGTCGCGGTGGGATCGGGAACCGTGGCCGACATCGGCAAGGTGCTGGCGGCGACGCACGGCTTGCCTTATGTCATCGTGCAGAGCGCGAACAGCGTCAACGGGTATGCGGATGATCGTTCGGTGCTGCTTGTCAACGGCGTGAAGCGCACCTTGCCGAGTACCTGGGCCAACGTTCTCATCGTCGACACCGACGTGCTCGTCGACGCACCCGTCGAGATGAACGCGGCGGGACTGGCTGACCTGATCGCCATGTTCACGGCGCCTGCTGACTGGTACCTCGCCAACCTGTTGGGCATGGACGACACGTACTCTCCGACCGTCGTCGCGCTCGCTCGCGAACAGGGCCCTGCGCTTTTCGAGGCGGCCTGCCTCGTCCCCAAGGCCGACCGCGCGGCGTTGAGCCAGATCGCTGCGACCCTCACGCTGAGTGGCATATCGATGGGGATCGCCGGCACGACCGCTCCGTGCTCGGGCATGGAACACGCTGTGAGCCATCTCCTCGAGATGGCCGCGATACGGGCCGGGGACGAGCCCTCGCTGCACGGATTCCAGGTCGGGGTGAGCAGCATCGTTGCCGCCCTGCTGTGGCGCGAGGTTCTCCAAGAGATCGCCGACGACGGCCTCGCGCACCTGGTGGAGCCCGACGCGGTCGCGTCCGAGAAAGCCGTGCGGTCGGCGTTTTTGGCCGTCGACCCCGGAGGTGACATGGCGGCGGAATGCTGGCGCGACTACGAGCGCAAGCTCTCGCGTTGGGCCCGTGCCGGCGAGCGGGTCGAACTGGCGGCGCGGCAGTGGTCCTCACACGAGCGGGCAATCGGTCATCTTCTTGCCGGAGCGAATTCGATCGTGGAGGCGTTGCGCAGCGCCGGCGCGCCGGTGAGCTTCTCCGAGCTTGCGTCCCCGATAGAGACCGAAGCCGTCCACTGGGCTGTGGCCAGCTGCCATCTCATGCGGGAGCGGTTCTCCGTCGCCGACCTCGCGTGCCTGCTGGGCATATGGGACGAGGCCCGCGTCGATCGCCTCGTTAATGAGGCGGCTGTACTGGGTTCCGTGTCATGAGCGAGGCCAAGGAGGGATCGCTGGACAGGCCGAACCGTGTCTATCCGGGCTACGTCTTCGATCTCGACGGCACTGTCTATCTGGGCGACTCCCTGCTCCCACGCGCGGCCGAGACGATCGGGGAGCTCCGTAGAAGGGGATCGCGCGTCGTCTTTGTCACCAACAAGCCGCTCGAAACGGCGGACGAGTATGCCGCCAAGCTGACCCGCCTGGGTGTGCCGACTACGCGGGCGGATGTCGTGACATCAGTGGACGCGCTCGTTGACTACCTGAGGCGCGAGCATCCCGGAGCGACCCTGCTCGCTGTCGCCGAATCCTCGGCGATCGCCGAACTGGAGGCCGCCGGTTTCAAGTTGACGAAGGTGCCGTCAAGGGCCCAGGTTGTGGTTGTTTCCTTCGACCGGACCTTTGACTACGAGAAGCTGAACAGTGCCTTTCAGGCCGTGCGATACGGTGGCGCCGCGATCGTTGCGACTAACCCCGACCCTTACTGTCCGACACCCGAGGGCGGGATCCCGGACTGTGCGGCCATGCTGGCGGCCGTAGAGGCATGCACGGGTGCAACCGCAGAAGCTGTGGTGGGAAAGCCGAGCGTCCACATGGCCCGTGCGCTGCTAGGCCGTCTCGAGATGCGAGCCGAGGACGTCGCCGTGATCGGCGACCGTCTGCTGACCGACATGGCCCTGGCGCGCTCGCTCGGCATGACCGGGGTCCTGGTGCTGACGGGGGCGACCCGTGTCGACAACCTCTTTGGCGCGCCCGTGCAGCCAGACCACCTGATCGCTTCGCTCAGCGAACTTCTGCCCGAAGGTCTTTCGCTAGACGAGCCCGCCGGCCCGTCTCTACACGAGGAGGAACCGGTATGAATTTCATCTTCATGCTGACCCACAACGACACGACAGTGCCGAATTCGGCTCAGGTATATGAGCGGCTTCGCGGCACGAGCCTGCGTCATATCGGGTTCAAGGACATTGGTGCCACGGCGGAGGAGCTGGCCGTAGTCACCGCCAAAGCCCATGCCGACGGGTTAGAGGTCTTCTTAGAGGTCGTCTCGACCTCGAAGGAGTCAGAGCTGGCATCGCTCGATGGGGCGCGTCGCATCGGTGTCGACTGGGTGATGGGCGGCACGCACGCCACCGAGGGCGTCCGCATCCTGGCCGGCAGCAACGTGAAGTACTGCCCCTTCCCGGGTCGCATCGAAGGCCATCCCAGCATTCTCCTGGGAACCGTCGACGACATCGCCCAAGACGCTAAGGAGCTCACGGCGATGGACGGCGTGTTCGGCCTCGATCTGCTTGCGTACCGGCACCCGGAGGAAGATCCGATCGAGGTGGTCCGCGCCGTCGTTGCTGCGTCGTCGGGTCCCGTGATCGTGGCCGGGTCGATCGTCACCGCCGAGCAGATCCGCAAGGTCGCTGCGACAGGAGCCTGGGGATTCACGATCGGCGGCGCGATCTTCGAAGGCAGGCTGCCGGGGGCTCCCGATCTTGCCTCCCAGATCACCGCCGTGTTGAAGATGGAGGGTGCTGAGGTAATAGGTGACTGACGAGCGGTTCACCAAGAAGAGGTCCCGCCTGACACTGCCCGATCGCGTTCGGGACTCGCTGCTTCGCGACCTGTTCTCCGACGTCTACTTGGTGGGCGATCAGCTTCCCAACGAGGACGAGTTGGCCGCGCGCTTCGATGTCTCCAGGGCGACCATCCGCGAGGCCATCCGCGGGCTTGTGGAAGCCGGCTACCTCGTCCGGCGTCACGGCACCGGCACGTTCGTCACGGCCACTTCTCGTCAGCGCCACACCCTCAATGCGAACCTGAGCTACACGGCGATGATCCGTCAAGCGGGCCTGAAGCCAGGCAGGCGGCTGCTGCGCAAACTCATCCGCCCGGCGACCGCCGACGAGGCGGGCTCGCTCGGGATCGCCGCCGCGGATCCGCTCGTCTACGTCGAGAGGATCCGCACCGCAGACGACAAGCCGGTTGTCTACTCGGCGGACCGGATCCCCGCTGCCATTCTCGGCGATGCCGTGGAAGCGGTCGGCGACGGGTCCCTCTACGAGCTCCTCGAGGACCTTGGAGCGCCGGTGCGAAGTGCGTTCGCGACCTTGCGTCCGATCGTGGCTGGGGCGCGACTCGCCCGCCTGCTGGAGGTCCGTGTCGGCTCGCCATTGCAGCAGATCGAACAGGTGGACTTCGACGAGCTCGGACGCCCCGTGATGCTGTCGTCCGAGTGGCACCTGCCCGACGTGTTCGAGCTGTGCGTGAGCCGAAGAAACGACGCGCCCGACCCCTGAGTGGGTCGTGGCAGCTTGTCCTTGGCGAATATGAACTGTGGAGGTTGATGAACTGATGGAGCCGGATACCGAGAGCCGCTTTGGACCTGCCGTGCGTGCGCGGGCCCTGGAGCGCTGCGCGTCCGAGACCTTCGATGTGCTCGTCGTCGGCGGGGGAGTGACCGGTTGTGGAGCCGCCCTCGACGCGGCCGGGCGCGGGCTGTCGGTGGCCCTGCTCGAAAAACGCGACTTTGCCGCCGGGACCTCGAGCCGCTCCAGCAAGCTGATCCACGGCGGGCTGCGCTACCTCGAGAACTTCGACATCGAGCTCGTCCGGGAGGCGCTGCACGAGCGGAGCCTCTTGGTCGAGAAGCTAGCTCCGCACCTCGTGCATCCCACCCCCTTCCTGTTCCCCCTCAAACACCGCGTCTGGGACCGTTTCTACATGGGCTCCGGGCTCTTCATCTACGACGCGCTCGCGGGTCTGCACCCGGCGATGCCTCACCACAGGCACCTGACGCGCCGTTCCTGTCTGCGCGCGGTGCCGGGCTTGCGTGCCGACTCGCTCACCGGCGGAATCCGTTACTACGACGCCCAGGTCGACGACGCCCGCTTTTCTCTTGTGCTGGCGCGGACTGCCGCAGCCCACGGCGCCGTCTGCGTCTCTGGCGCCGGGGTGGTCGGCTTCCTGCACGAGGGCGATCGTGTCGTCGGCGCGCGGGTGCAGGACCTCGAGACAGCAGGCGAGTTCGAGGTGCGGGCGCGCACGGTCATCAACGCCACAGGTGTGTGGACGACGGAGATGGAGCGCCTGGCCGGTGTCGCGGACCCGATGATCGTACGGCCATCGAAAGGTGTGCACCTGGTCGTGAGCAAGGACCGAATCGACTCGCGCTACGCGCTGATCCTGAGGACGGAAAAGAGCGTGCTGTTCGTGCTTCCCTGGGGCGACCACTGGATCATCGGGACCACCGACACCGATTGGGAGTACGGGCTCGACCATCCGGCGGCCACCCGTGCGGACATCGAGTACCTCCTCGACCACGCCAACGAGGTGCTTCGTGACCCGCTCCGCCTCGAGGACGTGATCGCGGTCTTCGTCGGCCTGCGTCCGCTGCTTGGCGGCACGGCCGAGGAGACGGCGAAGCTTTCCCGCAACCACGCGGTGCGACGCAGCGCCCCTGGCCTTGTCAGTGTCGCTGGCGGTAAGTACACGACCTACCGACTCATGGCCAAGGACGCCGTCGACCTCGCAGCTCATGATCTGCCTTTCGCGGTCGATTCCAGTCGCAGCGCCGACGTCCCGCTGCTCGGTGCCGTCGGTCTGCCCGGTGCCGAGTTCCGCCTGGGCCGGCACCCAGGTGCCGCTGATCTAGGGCCCAATCAGCTCCACCATCTCGTCGTCCGGTACGGCACGCTTGCCGCCGAGGTGCTCGACCTGATTGCGAAAGACCCAAGCCTGGCGGAGCCGATCGCGGGCGCGGAAGGTTACGTGGCCGCGGAGGCCCGTTATGCGGCCGAGTGCGAGGGGGCGTTGCACATTGACGACGTCCTCACACGCCGGACACACATCGCGTTTGAGGCGTCTGATCGTGGACAGGCGGCAGCCGTCGACGTCGCCCGGCTGATGGCGCCCGTGTTGGCCTGGGACGAGCACGCAGTCGATCGCGAGATCGCCCACTACGCTGCCCGCCTTCAAGCCGAGGCGGCCGCGCAGGCGCTTCTCACCGACGCCGCCTCGGACACCGTCAGGGCCGAAGTGCGTGACCCTCGGCTCGAGCACTTCAGTGCCGGGGAGAGTCACTAGCGAAGTACGCTCGGCCGATGTGACCAGCCCGTCGTGCGGCTCAGGGTGAAATGACCGAGCCAGGCGCGGTGTGGATCAACGGCCGACTCGAGCGAGCCGACGAGGCTCTGCTGACCGTCACCGACCGTGGCTTCCAATTGGGCGACGGTGTCTTCGAGACCGTCCGCGTCGTCGATGGAAAGCCGCTAGAGCTGTCGCTCCACGCGAGCCGCCTTTTGGCCTCCGCCGCTGTCCTAGCCATCGTTCTCCCAGATGACCTCAATACGGTGCTGCCCGAGGCGATCGCGCAGGTCTGTACCGCCAATGGCTTGGACGGGCCGGACTCTAAGGTTGCGGTCCGGATAACTGCGAGCCGGGGGTCCGTCGGTGGACGCGCCCTGCTTCCACCCGAGGGGATCGAGCCGAACCTGGTCATACAGGCGTGGCGGGTCGATCCGCTACCGCCGGAGCTGCTTAGCAGGGGCCTCAGCCTCGTCATCTCCGAGGTGCGGCGCGACCCAGCCAGTCCGCTCGCCCGAGTGAAGACGACGAGCCGTGCGGAGCTCGTCTATGCACGTCTCGAGGCCCGCCGTCGCGGCGCCGACGACGCCCTGTTGCTCACGACCGACGGCCATCTTGGCGAGACGACGTCGGCAAGCATCTTCCTGGTCGAGCCTTCGGGGCTGGCGACGCCGTCGCTAGAGTGCGGCATCCTTGTGAGCACCACGCGCGAATGGGTGATCTCCTCAGGCGCCTTCCGCCTCGGTCTCGCGGTCCGTCAGTCGTGGCTTGGACCAGAGGACCTCTTCGTGGCTGACGAGGCCTTCCTGGCCAGCTCGGTCGCCGGCATAGTCCCAGTCACCGCCGTCGCTGGCAGGGCCATCGGTGACGGTTCACCGGGAGCCTGGACGATGCGCCTGCGGGCGCTGCGTGAGGCTATGGCCTCGGAACCGTCCAGATGACCGGGCACGCAGGCGACCTCGAAAACGAGCGTGACTCTCTTTCGCCGGCGCAACGCATCCTCAGGCCGCGGGCCGAACGCGAACTGACCCGGAGGTAATCCTCCGGGTCAGTTCGGACACCAACTGTCTGACGATTAAGGGTACTGGGGCCAGCAAACCAGATCGTGGATTTCCACTGCGCGCGATGCGAATCCCCGGCAAATCCCCGAGTTATCCTCCGACCGAGTCACACCAGCCATTCGAGCTAGCCATGAGCGCACGTTCGTGCCACACGCTCGGGATACAGGCGGTGTGAGCCTGATGTTGGCAACGGGGTAGTTGCGTTGCGCCTACTCGATAGGGAAGAAACTGCCCGAGCCAGCTCTGCACCGTGTCGCGGCACCTTAGGCATGCCGACATCTCCATCACCGTTAACGTGAAGGCACGATGACAGTCCGGTTCGGCTCGCCACGAGCGTCCTGAGCAGGCTTTCTACCCGGTAGGCCGTGCCATTGACCGTGCCAAGGACAAGGTCGATGGTCAGAGTAATGAGGCGCTTGACAGCATGTTCCGATCCAAAGAACGGAAGACGGCGGCTAGCGAGCAGAACGCGACCCGCGAGGTGGAGCTCTCCGAGGACGAGTGGCGCAAGCGCCTCACCCCGGAGCGCTACCGAGTCCTGCGCAATGCGGGGACCGAGCCCGCCTTCAGCGGCGAATATGTCGACTGCCACGTCGACGGCACCTATCGGTGCGCAGCTTGTGGCGCCGAGCTGTTCTCCTCCGACGCCAAGTTCGACTCGGGCTCGGGCTGGCCGAGCTTCACCGAGCCCGCCGTGGTCAGCGCCGTCGAGCTTCATCGCGACAGGTCGTTCGGAATGGTGCGGACCGAAGTGCTCTGTCGAGCGTGCGGGTCACACCTCGGCCACGTCTTCGACGATGGGCCACGCCCGACTGGTCAGCGCTATTGCATCAACTCGCTGTCGCTCACGATCGAGGAGGGGGAGAAGTGAGCTTTTTCAGGCACAAATCACAGATGGTCGAGCCCGACCAGGCGCTGCGCGGCCGCGAGGCGGAGATGGTCATCCCTGAACGCCACCTCGTGCTCGGGACACCGATCGGGCCGCAGTCCTTCGACGGCTACGAGCGGGCGATCTTCGGGATGGGGTGTTTCTGGGGTGCAGAACGCAAGTTCTGGGTCGCCGACGGCGTCTACTCGACCGCGGTCGGCTACAGCGGCGGATACACGCAGAACCCGACCTACGAGGAGGTCTGCTCGGGGAGGACAGGCCACGCCGAGGTCGTCCTCGTCGTGTTCGACGCCGCGAAGACCTCTTATGAGAAGTTGCTCGCGATCTTCTGGGAGAACCACGACCCGACACAGGGCATGCGCCAAGGCAACGACGCCGGCACCCAGTACCGTTCCGCGATCTACACGACGACTCCGGCCCAGCAGGCCGCCGCCGAGCACTCGCGCGACGAGTACCAGTCCGCTCTCGACGCCGCGGGCTACGGCCGGATCACGACCGAGATCAAACCGGCTGGGCCCTTCTACTACGCCGAGGACTACCACCAGCAGTATCTCGAGCGGAACCCGAACGGTTACTGCGGCCTCGGCGGGACCGGTGTCGCATGCCAGGTCGGTCTAACCTCCGCCGAGGGCTGACCGGCGCTGTCGGCGCTCATGTCCCGAGCAAGCACTGCATCCGCAACTCCATCCTGACGGGGTCCGAGGGAAGAGGCTGCGTATCGCGGGTTCTCGTGAACCCCTGAGCCGCATACAGGTTGATTGCCGCGTCGTTGTCCTCCGCCACCCACAGGCTCACGCGTCCAGGGCCAGCCTCAGCTGCCCAATTGAGGACGGCCGCTACCAGCGCCGAGCCGATTCCCCTTCGTCGTGCGGAGGGAGCAGTCCACATCGACACAAGCTCCACTGAGGACGGGTCGTCTCGCGCTCGGAACGCGCTCACGAGTCCGACCCCGTGGTCGCCCTCCGTTGCGACGAAGGTCGCGGCGTCGCCGCCGGTCGCACCCCTGCGGGCACGTTCGGACCATTGCGCAAGCGACAGTCCAAGCTCGGACTCATAGGTGGAGGCGAAAGCCCAAGGCGTGTCGAGCAACGCAGCAAGACGAAGCTCGGCGAGAACTCCGCCATCCTGCCCTTTAATTCGGCTGATCAGATAGCCCACCGCCACCAGTGTCGACGCTCGGCGCGGGCGACACAACGCCACCGATCCCCACCTGGCCGTCTGGGGATTCGACGGGCGATGCGCTCTTGGCGAATGAGCCTGGCGTCTCGTGGTAGCAGGCATAAGCTCCGAAACTGACCGAAGAGCTCACCGCTATCGGTGTCAAGCGATCCCGATAGCTGGGGCGACAAGGAGACGATGAGATGCCAGCCACCTACGATGACGCCGCCCTCATCATGCAGATCGTCCGCTGGGGAACCGAGATGGGCATCGACGACGCAGGGCAATCGATTTTCGCGGACGAGTTCGACGCCAAGAAGGCATCCGCCGGTGATCTGCCCGTAGCCCAGATGTTGTCGTTCTTCGAGACCCTCGGCACCCTGGTCAAACACGACATACTCGACAAGGAACTCGTCCTGGACCTCTGGTGGGTGCCCGGCACCTGGGCGCGGGTCGGGCCGGCAGCACTACGCGAGCGGGAGAGACTCGGTGAGCCAAGGCTCTATGAGAACTACGAGGCGTTGGCTACAGGCGACTGAAGCCCTCCCAGCTCGGCCGGAAGGCCGGGACGGCGGTCCATCGGAGCTACCTGCCGGCTCTCACATCGGCAGGGACATGCGGACCTCGAGCAGCTCCAGGGACGCAGACCGGATAGGGCCGATCTGGACACATTCGGGACAGATGAACATGTGACCTGCGATGCCGTCTCCGACCGGGCCGTTGTAGCCGCAAGCGCAGGAGACCACGAGCGTCGTCGGCACGACCTCGAGGACGGCGCCCTCGAGAGGCGTCGCCGCGGTCATCATGAAGAAGGCCTGTTGCAGCTCTCCGTCTGCCTCGGGCAGGGAGCAGCGCACCCGGACGAGCGACACCGGTTCGCCGTCGGCGCGCCGGCAGCACTCGTCGACTAGCTCCGCGACAAGCGACAGCTCATGCACTTGCTTGCCGATGCTGGTTGATCACGTCGATCACCCTGTCGACGAGCTCGGGCATGGCCGCTCCGACAGGCGCCGAAAGCTCCGTTCCCGGTTCGACGTCTGCAGCCGTGATGGTCACCTGCACGGCCGGTGGCACCTGCCCGAACAGCGCGGTGGCGAGCTGGAGCAAGCGGGCGGGATCGACGTGATGGGAGAGGACCGACCCCGAGACCGGGTCGTGCGCGAGGGCCTGGCTCGACACCGCCCCGGCCGGCCCGGGCTCCTCGGAGGCGTCGATGAGCACGACTAGTCCGGCCTGGCTCACGTCCTCTGCGAGCTCTGGCGTCAACTGGTGGAGTGCGAGCACCCGCGCTCCGGCGGCGCGGTGGTCTTCTGCCAGCAGCTCGGCTCCGCGCCAACCGGCCCCATCGTCGCCGCGAAGCGGGTTCCCGTAGCCGATGACGAGAACTTCCTCTGCGACGCTCACCTAGCCAGCTCGTCGAGGACCTGCCCATCGGCGTCGAGCAGCTGGATCTTGAGCGGCATCTCGCCGATGGCGTGTGTCGAGCAGCTCAGGCACGGGTCGAAGCAGCGAATAACCGCCTCAACCCGGTTGAGCATGGGCTCGGGAATCTGAGTCCCGTGGACGTACTTGCGGGCGACGTCGAGAACGCCCCGGTTCATCGCCAAGTTGTTGTGCCCCGTGGCGATGACGAGGTTGGCCCACTCGACCGATCCGTTCGCGTCGACTCGGTAGTGGTGCAAGAGGGTCCCCCGCGGCGCCTCGGACACGCCGACGCCTTCTGAGCGGTTGGGTTCTGCAACAGCCCTGACCCGGTCGTCGAGGATCTCCGGGTGCGACAGGTTCGCAGCGATCGAGTTGATCGCGTCGAGAATCTCGATCAGCCGGGCGTGATGGTAGTAGAAGGAGCTAGAGGGATAGCGCCCGAGCTGTTCGCGGTACTGCCCGAGTTCGTCATCGGCCTCGGAGGTGCCGAACTGGTCGATGACGTTCAACCGTGCCAGAGGCCCCACACGGTAGATGCCGGCGGGATAGCCGAGGTCCTTCCAGTAGGTGGACTTCAGGTAGGACCAGGGTTCGACAGATTCGCCCAGGTACTCCCAGTATGGCTTCGGGTCGCGGTGGTCGGCGAGCTTGTTCCCGGCGCCATCGATCACCCGCAGGTCTCCATCGGAGTAGCCGATGTTGCCGTCGTCGTGGACGAGGCCCATGTACAACGTCGGGAAGTTGGCGAAAGTGGCCGCCTCGTCAGCCCAGCGGGCGACGTTTGCCTTGTACCAGCTGAGCGTCCTACGGATGCGGTCGAGAGCGTCGGGCACCGCGGACAGGATCTCGTCGCGCTGTGCGGGCTGCAGCGGCCGGCTGACGCCACCAGGCACGATCCATCCCGGGTGGACGCGCTTTCCGCCCAGCCGCTCGATTATCTGCTGGCCGAACTTGCGCATGGCCACGCCGTCGAGGGCCAGCTGAGGCGCCGCCTCGGCCACGCCGAGGAAGTTACGACCCGTGGGATCCGCGTCGAAGCCGAGTAGCAGGTCGGGTGAGGACAGATGGAAAAAGCTGAGAGCGTGAGACTGCACGATCTGGGCAAGGTTCATCACTCGGCGCAGCCTCACCGCTACGGGCGGTATCGAGACCGCCATGACCTCTTCGCATGCCTTTGCCGATGCGATCAGGTGGCTGACCGGGCAGATGCCGCAGATACGCGCCATGAGCGACGGCATCTCGTGGAACGGTCGACCCTGGCTGATCCGCTCGAAGCCGCGGAACTGCGTGACGTGAAAATGAGCGTCGACCACTTCGCCTTGCTCGTTTAGCTGGATGCTGATCCGGGCGTGGCCTTCGATGCGCGTTACCGGGTCGATAATGATCTCAGACATTGTCTCTCCGAGCTCAGGTGCCAAAACGCGACATGGTGGCGGTATCAGGAATCCTACCAGAGAGCAGTTCGTCCAGTACCCAGAAGATCTGGTCAGCGGAGGGCGGACAACCTGGAAGGAAGACATCGACCTTGACGACCTTATGCACTGGACGCGATTGGTTCAGTAACTTGGGGATCAAAGGAGATGATGGCAGCTGGGCGTTGACGGTCGCATTCTCGATATAGGCACGCTGCAGGAGGGGCGCGGCGCCATAAGGGTTGCGCATGCCGGGGACATTTTGATGTGACAGCGCAATCGCCTAGCGAGACGAGAATGCGTGTGCAGGACCGCACGATCTTGATCTTCTCCGGGTCATCTTCGCTGCTGACGGCGCCCTCGACGAGGGTGACGTCTACGTTAGGAGGGAACTCCTTGACATCGACCAATGGGCTGTAAACGAGGTTCGCCCGTCCGGTGATGTTGAGCAGGCGCCCGTCCATGTCCAAGAACGACATGTGGCAACCAGAGCAGCCGTCCAACCACACAGTCGCGAGGTTCGCTTTGGTCATTTGGAATCCTGCTCCAATTCCCTGAGATAATGAATGAATCTCCTCCTTGGCTTGGCTTGGCTTCGGCGACGGAGCGGCCCTTCTCGAAAAGGGCGCCGGTGGGACACACCTGGACACACCTGCCGCAGCTTGTGCAAGTCGTGGACTCTCCCCAAGGAGTGCCCATGTCGGTGATGACGCGACATCCGGCGCCTCGGTGGAAGATGTCCCACGTATGAGCACCCTCTATCTCGTCGCATACTCGTACGCAACGGGTGCACAGTATGCAGCGGTTATGGTCGATGACAAAGCGCTTATGATGGTGACCCGTCCCTGAACGTTGCCGTCGACCATGACCGCCGGCGCCATGCTGCAGGCACCGAGGCAACGCGCGTTCAACAACGAAACCTTGCCGTCGGCGCTCGTCTCGCCTGGCTTTATATAGAGCTGGTCATGAATTCGACCCAATAGCCGCCGCATGGTTGATGTAGCAGGCCGTCCCGGTGCAGACGATGACAGTGTGTTCGCCCTGAGGTTTGAGCATGAAGAGCGAGTAAAATGTCGCCACACCATAGACACGACTGGGCGGAACCCCTAAGGCGTCGCCCACATACTCGAGCACATCGGGTTCCAAATAACCGAAGGCCTCTTGCACAGCATGTAAGACTTCGATGAGCGCATCCGGCGAGTTCCCACGTCGACGTATTCGCGCGTCGATCATCTTCCATTTCTTGTCGTCCGTTGTCGCTTCGGCAGTGACGGCGGTGGACATTTGGCCCTCCAAAGGCTGGTAGGCCGAGGATAGCTAGCCCCTTTCCGCGGGGTCCAACTTGACTCGGCTAAGCCATTAAGTACCTGGTAACAGGGCTCGAAAAGTTAGGACGAATGATTCACCGCTCCGCGGCGACGCGGATCACGGCGGCGCCATTGATGGCGTCGCGGGCCAGGTCCTCAAGGGCGATATCGGCCTTCTCGAAGGGGTATTCGCTCGTCGTGGGCCGGATCGGTATCTCGGCGGCGAGGGCGAGGAACTCCTCCCCGTCGCGCCGAGTATTAGCTGTCACACTGACAAGTTCACGCTCCTCGAACAGGTGGGTGTCGTACTCGAGCGAGGGGATGTCGGAAAGGTGGATGCCGGCGATCGCGAGCCGCCCGCCGCGGTCGAGCGCGGCCATGGCCGGGAGCACGAGTGTCCCGACCGGAGCGAACAAGATGGCCCCGTCGAGTGGCTCAGGCGGTGGGTCCTCGGCTCCTTGAGCCGAGGAGCACCCGAGCGAGAGCGCGAGATCCCTCGCTTCGGCCGCCCTCGTCATGACGTGCACGGTCGCTCCCTGGTGGATCGCCACCTGAGCGGTCAAGTGAGCGGAACCGCCGAAACCGTAGATTCCGAGGCGCCCGCCGACGGGGAGGCAGGCCCGCCGCAGGGCCCGGTAGCCGATTATCCCCGCGCAGAGCAAGGGCGCAGCCTCTCGGTCGGAGAACACCTCAGGGATTCGGTACGCGTAGCGCTCGTCCACCACGGCGTACTCGGCGTAGCCGCCGTCGGCGTCCCAGCCAGTGAACAGGGGCTCTACGCAGAGGTTCTCGTCGCCGCGTGCGCAGAACCGGCACACCCCGCAGGTCGAGCGCAACCACGCGATCCCTACGCGCTCGCCCTCTGCGAAACGTTGTGCTTCGCGGCCTTGTGCGGTCACCCGGCCAACGACCTCATGGCCGGGCACGACACCCGGCCGACGAGGAAGAAGGTCGCCCTCTACAAGGTGAAGGTCCGTCCGGCAGACGCCGCAGACATGCACCTTGACGAGGATCTGATTAGGACCCGGCTCGGGTACGTGGCGGTCGACGAGCAACAGGGAGTGCGACGCGGCCGGCGCCGGGTGGTCCAGCGCCCAAACCCTCACGTCGGGCCCCCGCCAGTCACGCCGCGGCCGAGCCCGAATCCACTCCGGAGGTCACCGCCTCTGCCAGCGGCTCGAGAGCCGCAGCGACAAGCTCGGCAACGTCTGTCACAAGGTGAACACTAAGGCCTTCGAGGACGTTCGCCGGGACGTCGTCGAGATCTGGGGCGTTTCGGGCGGGGAGGAATACCTCGGTGAGCCCTGCCCGGTGAGCGGCCAGCAGCTTCTGCTTCACCCCGCCGATCGGGAGAACGCGGCCGTTCAAGGTGACCTCGCCGGTCATGCCCACCTCCGAACGCACCGGTCGGCCGGACGCGAGCGAGGCCAGGGCCGCGACCATCGTGACCCCAGCCGAGGGGCCGTCCTTCGGGACGGCACCGGCAGGGACGTGTATGTGGACTGCACCGTTGGCGAGCTGTCCGACGTCGATCCCGAGTGTGCTCGCGTGCGAGCGCAGGTACGAGAGGGCGATCTGCGCGGATTCCTTCATGACGTCGCCGAGCTGGCCTGTGAGGACGAGACGAGGCTCACCTTCCATCACGGTCGCCTCGATGAACAGCACGTCACCTCCGGCGCCGGTGACAGCCAGCCCGGTCGCAACACCAGGAACCGCCGTACGTTCAGCCGACTCGGGCGTGAAGCGCGGCCGGCCGAGGAACTCCTTCAAGTCGTTCACCCCGACATCTACCCGCGTCGGCTCGGCCTGGGCCGCGAGTCTCGTCGTCACCTTGCGGAGGATCTTCGCGACTGCACGCTCGAGCTGGCGGACGCCTGCCTCGTGGGTGTACTCGGTCGCAACCACTCGGAGGGCCTCGTCGTCGATCGCGACCTCGTCCCGGTCGAGGCCGGCGAGGTCGATCTGGCGCGGGAGGAGGTGGTTGCGTGCGATGGCGACCTTCTCATCCTCGGTGTAGCCGTCGAGGCGGACGAGTTCCATGCGGTCGAGGAGTGCCGCGGGGATCGTGTCAGCCACGTTCGCCGTCGCCAGGAACAAGACGTCTGACAGGTCCAGCTCAATCTCGAGGTAGTGGTCGCGGAAGGTGTGGTTCTGCGCAGGGTCGAGGACCTCGAGCAGCGCCGAGGCCGGGTCGCCCCTGTAGTCGCTGCCGAGCTTGTCGATCTCATCGAGCAGCACGACGGGGTTCATCGACCCCGCCTCCCGCATCGCCCGCACGATCCGGCCCGGCAACGCGCCGACATATGTACGGCGGTGGCCGCGGATCTCGGCCTCGTCGCGCACGCCGCCTAGGGACACGCGGACGAACTTGCGGCCCAAGGCCCTGGCGACCGACTCGCCGAGGGACGTCTTGCCGACGCCCGGCGGGCCGACCAGGGCGAGGACCGCTCCCGACCCGCGACCGCCGACGACGGCGAGCCCGCGCGCCTGGCGACGGCTACGGACGGCGAGGTACTCGACCATTCGGTCCTTCACGTCGTCGAGGCCCTCGTGGTCGGCGTCGAGCACCTCACGCGCCGCCTTGATGTCGTGACTGTCCTCGGTGCGGACATTCCAGGGGAGCTCGAGCACCGTGTCCAGCCAGGTACGGATCCAGCCCGCCTCAGGGCTCTGGTCACTCGCGCGCTCGAGTCGGCCGACCTCGCGCAATGCCGCCTCGAGGACCTTTTCCGGCAGCTCCGCGCCCTCGACGCGAGTGCGGTAGTCGTCAGCACCATCGGGCTCGCCTTCACCGAGCTCCTTGCGGATTGCGGCAAGCTGCTGTCGCAGCAGGAACTCGCGTTGGCTCTTCTCCATGCCTTCGTGCACGTCGCTGCGGATGCGCTCGGCGACGTCGAGCTCGGCGAGATGCTCTCGTCCCCATTCGATCAGCTTGGTGAGGCGCTGCTCCACATCGACCGTCTCGAGGAGCCAGAGCTTCTGCTCGTTCGTCAGGTAGGGGGCGTAACCGGCCAAATCGGAAAGCTCGCCGGGCTCGGAGATCCTCTGTACGGAGTCGATAACTTGCCAGGCACCTCGCTGCTGGAGGATGGAGACGACGACGCTCTTGTACTCGCGGGCGAGCTCGCCAACGGGCTCATCCTCGACGACGTCTTCCAGGATCTCGGCCTCGACCCACAGCGCCGAGCCCGGGCCGGTGACGCCAGACCCGACGCGTGCGCGGCTCATCGCCCGCAGCACGGCGGCGGGCTCGCCACCCGGGAGCTTGCCGAGCTGCTCTATTGCCGCGACGACGCCCACGGTGGCGTACTTACCATCGAGTCGCGGCACGAGCAGCACGCGGTCGTCGGCTCCTGCCTTGGCCGCATCGATTGCTGCTTGCCTCTCCGTATCGTCGAGTTGGACTGGCACGACCATGCCAGGCAGCACGACCACATCAGCCAGTGGCAGGACCGGAAGCTGTTGAGTCTTTGGCACCAGTGGATCTTCCTCTCAGTTGAGTCTTAAACACTCAACCATTTTGAGCATCATGATGTTCCCACTCTAACAAGGCAGCTCAGGACTATCGTCCCGCGGCGCCGGGACCAGCTGAGCCGGTCACCTCAACAGCCAGGGTGGTTCCCTTAAGCGAAGATCCGGCCTGATCAGCGCCTTGGTGCGCGAGACTTTGGCGAAGATGGCAAGCGAGCGCGCACCGGAGCCCGACTCAGAGTCAGACAAGGCCTTTGCGGCGTTGCTCGACCGGGCAACCGTCCGAACGCCCGAGGGCCGCAGCCTGCTCGGACCGGTCTCGGTCGCGATCCGCAAGGGCGAGCACTGGGCCGTGCTCGGGGCGAATGGAGCGGGCAAGACGACGCTGCTCCGTTTGCTTAGTGCAGAGCGTCATCCTTCGTCCGGGTCAGTCACCGTTCTCGGTGCTCGACTCGGGGCGAGCGACCTCAGGCTGCTTCGTTCGCGGGTGGGGGTCGTCAGCCATGCAGTTGCCGACCGGCTCCCGCCCAGTGCCAGTGCGCTCGCGGTCGTGCTCACCGGCGGGCGCGGGGTGCTGGCCCCGTGGTGGGCCACGAACAACGAGGCCGATCGGGTGCGGGGACTGCAGATCCTCTCCGCCCTCGGTTGCGCCGGCCTCGCGGATCGCGCATTCGGCCTGTGCTCCCAAGGCGAGCGCCAGCGAGTCCTGCTCGCCCGGTCTCTGTTCGTGGAGCACCCCTTGCTGCTGCTCGACGAGCCTTGCGCGGGAGTCGACCTTCCCGGGCGGGAAGCACTCGTCCTGGCTCTCACAGCGCTTGCTCGTTCTCCAGGCTCGCCGACTACGGTCCAGGTGAGCCACACGCTCGAGGAACTGCCAGCGACGACCTCGCACGCTCTGTTCCTGCGGGCGGGTGAGGTCGTAGCGATGGGACCGATCGACGAGGTCATGACCGAGCGCTCGATGGAACGCTGCTTCGGCCTGACGATCAAGCTGAGCAGGGAGGACGGCCGTTGGGCGGCACGCGCATCTCCATCGTGGTGATGTGTTGCATCGTGACTTGTAATTGTGTAATCTTCATTTATGACTTACAGAGAACATGAACATGAACATGAGCACGACCGTCAACGCGACCCTCGTCAACGAGGAGGGCGCCGCGGGCCCGGGCCACGCGGGTGGGGACGCGGCCGTTGGGCCGCCGGTTCCGAGGAACGGCCTTCTGCCGAGCAGCGCGCTGAGATAAAGGCCTGGTTCATCGGCAGGCTTCCCGAGGACTTCTATACCAGCAGCCCTGAGGTGACCATTGACAACGACGAGATCCTCGTCGTCGGAGACTTGAGCGCCGTCGAGCTGGAACAGGGTGCGACGCCCGGCGCGGCCACGACTGCCGAAGAAGCGCGCATCGAGAGATTCCGGGAGGACACCCGTGAGCACCGGGTGCGTATCGCCGAGGAAGCGCAGGCCCGTTTCGGGCGTGTCGTCTCCTGGGGCGCCACGGCCGGTAGCACGACCCGGCTTTTCACCACCTCCAACGTGCCCGTGATGACACGGCTGCGAATGTCGCAGCGCCAGGTCCTCGACACTCTCATCGACGCCGGCATCGCCCGGAGCCGGAGCGAGGCTCTCGCCTGGTGCGTAGAGCTCGTCGGCAGGAACGAGTCCGGATGGATCGACGAGCTCCGCGACGCGTTCGCTCGCGTCGAGGAAGTGCGGGCCCAGGGCCCGAGCGCTAACCGTCCTACGGAATCGTGAGCCAGAGCCATCGGGCGTACGATTCGGCGCCGTGACCAACAGCTCCGCCCGATGTGAGTGTGTCCGAGCGGATTGGTTTGGCCGTTCTCGCGGGCTTGATCGGTGCCTGTTCGCCCCCTGCTTCGGAAATGAGTTGGCATCGGCAGGCAGATCAAGAGCGACACGACCATCGCACAGGCCCGAAAGAGCAGGTGTGAGCGCGCAAGCACGCCGGCAAGTACGGATGCGAAGCCTGTGACCATCCGCCTTGGCTTGTTCTAGACCCATTTCGAGAGAGATTTCCATCTGGACGCTGTGCGTCCGGTATCGATGCGAGCGAGCCTTGCTCGTTGCTGGCTCGCCAAAGGGCGACGAGGCGAGAGCGATCGCCGACCCGGAGTGTGCCGCAGTCGCGAGCGGGCCGCAGTCGCTAGGGTGACGTGCTGACATGGGGCCACCCCCTATGTCAGCAGGGGGGCAGCGAAACTGGCGTCGAGGATGACGCTTCGTAATACGCGATGCCAAGGCCGTGCTCGCTGACTTAGCTGTCGAAGGGGTCTAACGTGAGGAAGCGCAGGTCGTTGGCCATTTCTGTGTCAGTTTCAAGGAAGCCGTAGGCGGCAGAGTCCATGTCCTGGCTCGGCTTCGCGTTCGGGGTCCTCATAGTGGTCTTCGCTACGGTGAGCCTCGTCTCGACCTTCGTGCTCCCACGCGGGGGTTCCAAGGTCCAGGCTCTGCCGCTCTTCGTCGGCCGGCTGGTCCGGCGCGGCTTTCTGGTTCTTGCCAGGCCCGCGCGCAGCTTCGCCCGCAAGGACGGCATCCTCGCCGCCGTCGGGCCGGTGTCGTTAATCGCGCAGCTGGCGGTGTTCCTCGGGCTCTACGTAGTCGGCTACGGCCTGATGCAGTGGCACTGGACGGGGAGCTTCTCGGGTGGCGTGAGCGAGGCAGGCGCGACCTTGTTCTCCGTGGGGCTGCTTCACCCGAGCACCAAGGGCAACGACATCCTCGTGGTGCTCGCCGGTGCCACCGGGGCGATTGCGATTGCCCTCCAGATCGGCTACCTGCCCGCGATCTACCAGGCTTTCAACCGTCGCGAGTCTCTCGTCACCTTGATGGAGAGCCGTGCCGGAGTGCCCGCGTGGGGACCCGAGATACTCATGCGCCATCAGCTCGTGAGGATCACCGACGCGCTGCCCGGGCTCTACGGGGACTGGGAGCTGTGGTCCGCCGACCTCGCCGAGAGCCACATCTCATATCCCGTGCTGCTCTGGTTCCGTTCTCCGGAGCCGGGATTCTCCTGGGTGGTGTCTCTGCTTGCGGTCCTCGACGCCGCCGCCATGCACCTGTCGTTGAGCCCCGAGACAGCCCCGTCCGAAGCGCGCATGTGCCTGCGTATGGGCTTTACGGCCCTTCGCCGCATCGCCCGGACGCTGCACTGGGACTACGACGCTGACCCGGCGCCGGAGTCCGACATCCGCCTCACCTACGAGGAGTTCGACAGAGCCGTGCAGCTCGTGCGTGAGACGGGCTTTGAGATCGAGCGGACGAGCGAGGATGCCTGGCCGCACTTTCGCGGGTGGCGGGTGAACTACGAGGCGCTTGCCTACCGCTTGGCGGACGTCGTCGTCGCGCCGCGCGCGCCATGGTCCGGCGACCGGCGCCATTTACCTCTCGAGCTGATGGCCCCGAACCGGCCACCGCACCGATCGCCGGGTGGAAGGATCTTCGACGACCAGAAGCACCGGCCCAATTAGCGACGGAACCGGAAGTCCTGCCATCGGACCCATACACTTGGCACCGCACTCGAGGAGGTAATCACTGATGGCGACCGTAGAGCTCGACGCCGATTTTCTGGCGCTGCCGCTTGAAGCAGTCCGTGGCGCTGCACTGGACCGGGCGCGAGCGCTCGGCTGCGAGAACGCCGACGTGCGTGTGGAGCGGATCAGGTCCCAAGTCGCGCGGCTGCGCGACGGGCGGCTCGAGACTTCTGCTGACAACCTTGAGCTCGGTATAGGCCTGCGAGTCGTGCACGAGGGGTCCTTCGGCTTCGCGGCGACGGTCGAGCTCACACCTGAAGCCGCGGCCGCGCTTGTAGACCAGGCGGTGGCGACGGCGCGGGCAACGGCGCCGGCGGTAAGCGAGCGCGTCGAGCTCGCCGAGGAGCCGCCGCACGGCGAGGTGACCTGGGCCTCCTCGTACCGACTCGACCCGGCCGAGGTCCCGATGGCGGAGAAGGTCGGGCTGTTGGAGGACTGGAGCGGGCGCCTCCTGCGTTCGAGTGTTGTGGACCACGCCACCGCGTACGTGCTGGCCGTCGTCGAGGACAAGAACTACGCCAATCTCGCCGGCACGGTAACCACCCAGCGCAGGGTCCGCGTGCACCCCGTGGTCGAGGCGACCGCCGTCGACGCCGAGGACACGGGCTTCGAGACGATGCGGTCCGTGGCCCCTCCGGCCGGGCGCGGCTGGGAGTACCTCCTCGGGGAGGGCTGGGACTGGGACGAGGAGATCGAGCGCATCCCCGAGTACCTCGCCGAGAAGGTCCAGGCGCCCACCGTGCTCGCAGGCGCCTACGACCTCGTCATCGATCCCTCGAACCTGTGGCTCACGATTCACGAGTCGATCGGCCACGCGACCGAGCTCGACCGCGCGATGGGCTACGAGGCGGCCTACGCGGGGACGTCCTTCGCCACCTTCGACAAGCTCGGGACCCTTCGCTATGGATCAGAGGTGATGAACGTGACTGGCGATCGCACCGTCGAACACGGCCTTGCCACGGTTGCCTTTGATGATGAAGGCGTAGAGGGACAGAGCTTCGACCTCGTCCGCGGCGGCGTCCTTGTCGGCTACCAGCTCGACCGCCCTATCGCACGTCTGAAGGGCCTCGGCCGCTCCAACGGCTGTGCCTTTGCTGACTCGCCGAGCCACATACCCATCCAGCGGATGGCCAACGTGTCGCTGCGCCCGTCAGCCGGGCCCGGCCCGAGCACCGAGGAGCTCATCTCTTCGGTCGACGACGGCTTCTACGTCATAGGTGACAAGAGCTGGTCGATCGACATGCAGCGCTACAATTTCCAGTTCACTGGCCAGCGCTTTTTCAAGATCGACAAGGGCAGGCTCGCCGGGCAGGTGAAAGACCTCGCCTACCAGTCCCGCACTACAGATTTTTGGGGGGCAATGGAGGCCGTCGGGGGCCAGTCGACATACCGGCTCGGCGGCGCCTTCAACTGCGGGAAGGGCCAGCCGGGCCAGGTCGCCCCGGTCAGCCACGGCTGCCCGTCGGCATTGTTTAGGGGTGTCAACGTGCTGAACACGCGAACGGAGTCGGGCCGATGAATCCTGTCGCCGGAAACCTGACCGAGGCGCACATCGTCGTGGAGCAGGCTCTCGAAGCCTCCCGTTCGGATGGCTGCATCGTGATCGTGGAAGAGGCCAGCGAGGCCGAACTCCGCTTTGCCAACAACACCGTTACAACGAACGGGACGCGCCGGGACCGCAACGTGAGCGTGATCGCGTTTCGCGAGACCGACGATGGGACCGCAGTCGGAACGGCGAGCAGCAGCGGCGCCGCAGATTCCGTCGACCTCGTCCGGCGGGCCGAGGCCAATGCTGCCACGGCTCCCGTTGCCGATGACGCGGCTGCGCTCGTCGAGCCAGGGAAACTCGCGCCGTTGGGCGATTTCGCCGATCCGCCCGTTATGACGAGCCTGGCTGGCCTCGGTGACGTGCTGGCCCGCCTAGGTGACGCCTTCGGGCGGGCCCGGTCCACCGGGACGAATCTGTACGGCTTTGCCGAGCACTCCGTGTCAACGGCTTATCTCGGCTCTTCGACCGGTCTGCGGCTGCGTCATGTTCAGCCGACGGGCAAGCTCGAAGTCGTCGCCCGCACCGATGGGGGAGAGCGCTCGGCTTGGGTCTCGACGGGCGCGGCGGACCTGGCCACGGTCCACGTCGAGGAGCTCGAGGAGCGGCTGGTCCGACGTCTCGCCTGGGGCGAGCGGAAGATCGAGCTCGATCCGGGCCGCTACGAGGTCGTCTTGCCTCCCGACGCCGTCGCCGACCTCGTGGTCATGCTGGGTCTGTCGACCTCGGGCCGGGAGGCCGAGGAGGGGCGCAGCGTCTTCTCGGCGCCCGGTGGTGCGACGCGGTTGGGCGAGTCGCTCTCGTCGCACCCGTTCTCCCTGCGCAGCGACCCGGAAGAGCCGGGCCTCGAGTGCATCCCGTTCTTGGCAACTTCGGCTTCGGGCCAGGACGTCTCGGTCTTCGACAACGGCGTACCCATCGAGCGGACTGAGTGGGTCTCACAAGGGCGCCTCGCGCGCCTGCAGTACCACCGTGCCGCGGCGGCTCGGTCGGGAGTCCCAGCGGCGGGTCTCGCCGACAACCTCGTCCTGGAGTTGCCGGGTGCCACGAGCAGCCTCGAGGACCTCGTCAGACGGACCGAGCGTGGGCTGCTGCTCACCTGCCTGTGGTACATCCGGGAAGTGGACCCGGCGACCTTGCTGTTGACCGGTTTGACCCGAGACGGCGTCTATCTGGTGGAGCACGGCGAGATCGTCGGCTCTGTCAACAACTTCCGCTTCAACGAGAGCCCAGTGGACCTGCTTTCGAAGACCATCGAAGCGGGACGTACGGAACGGGCACTTTCGCGCGAGTGGAACGAGTGGCTGAACCGGACGGCGATGCCGCCACTGCGGGTGGCCGATTTCAACATGAGCTCGGTGAGCCCGGCCACCTGAGGCTCAGGGCGCCAGCTCGGACGCGAGCTCGTCTAGCAGCCGGGCGCACCCGGACTCGATGAGGTCGAGGCACGACTCGAACACCTGGTCGTCGCCGAAATACGGGTCGGCGATCTCAAGGGAGCTCCCGACCCTATTCTCGTCGAGGGGATGGTTCAGCAGTAGCCTGATCTTCGCCCGGTAGCCACCCTTTGGAGCGTGGCGCTCGAGCCATCGCAGGTGACCGTTGTCCATCGCGACCACGAGGTCGAGCTCATCGAGCCAGCGGGGCTCGAACTGTTGTGCCCGATGACTGACGGGACCGTAGCCACGCAGCTCGAGTGCCTTGCGGGCACGGCGATCAATATCGAAGCCGACGTCCGCCGCTACGCCAGCACTCTCGACGACCAGTTGTTCGGCGAGAGCTCGGGTCGAGGCCCTTTGTCGCATGACGACCTCGGCCATGGGCGAGCGGCAGATGTTGCCCGTGCACAAGAAACAGATCCAGGACCTCACCGGGCAATCGTCGCATCCCGGGTGGCTCCAGCGGTAATGGGCTGGTCCTGAGCGCGTCCGTGGGGATCGGCAAGGCGCCGGCCTACGCTTGGGCGGTGGCCGGATCCTCTCTGTTCGATTGGCTCGCGAGGCCGGTGCTCGAGATCCTCCCGACCGGACCCGTGCAAGGCAGCATCGAGGTGCCCTCCAGCAAGAGCTTGACGAACCGGCTGCTCGTGATAGCCGCTCTGGCAGAAGGCGAAAGTGCGCTCGGCCGGGTGCTCGAGAGCGACGATACCGCGGTGATGGTGGCCGCCCTGCGCGCGCTCGGCGCTCGCATCGAGCTCTCCGGCGCGCTTACCACAATCATCGGGACCTCGGGCCGGGTCGTGGCCCCCGGCACACCGCTCAACGCAGGGCTGTCCGGCACGACGCTACGGTTTCTCGCCGCCATGGCCTTGCTCGCGAAGGGGACCGTGGTCCTCGACGGAGACGAGCCCCTTCGTCGGCGCCCTATTGGTCCCCTGCTGGATGCCCTGCGTGACGCCGGAGCACTGGTCGTGTCCGACGAGGGCCGGCCACCGCTTCAGATAACGGGCCAAGGCTTTGCCGGCGGTCTGCTGGGTGTCGATGCCTCGGCGAGCTCACAGTTCGCCACGGCGCTGCTGCTGGTGGCGCCCTATGCGGAAGACGACCTCGTCTTGGAGGTCAACCGTCTCCAGGAGCTCGGCTATGTGCGCCTCACGCTCGACGCGATGGCTCGCTGGGGGGCGAGTGTCATCGAGGATGGACCGGCTCGCTTCAGGGTCGACGTCGGAGCCCGTTACAGGGCGCGAGCGGAGTCCGTCGAACACGACGCGAGCGCGGCCGCGCACCTTTACGCGCTTGCCGTAGCGACCGGAGGCTCGGTCACGGTCGCCAACGCCTTCGAGACCGTACAGCCTGACGGGCGCCTCGTGGAGGTCCTCGCCGGAATGGGCGCCAGCTTCAATCGCGGCGATACAGGCACGACAGTCCAGCGAAACGGCGAGCTAAGCGGCGTCGAGGTCGACCTCGGGTCAATGCCAGACCAGCTCCCGACGATCGCGGTTCTCGGGGCGCTGGCGAAGGGGGACACGGTGATCCGTGGCGCCGCGATCGTCCGAGGCCACGAGAGCGACCGGATCGCGGCTGTTGCGAGGGAGCTAGGGCGTCTAGGGGCACGGGTGCAAGAGTCGGCCGACGGGCTTGTAGTACATGGAGGGGCGGAATTGCACGGCGGACGGGTCGACACCTACCACGACCATCGCATCGCCATGGCCTTCACCGCTCTCGGCGCCGCCGTGCCCGGGATAGAGATCTCCGACCCGGGCTGCGTCGCCAAGACCTATCCGTGCTTTTTCGCTGACGTCACACGTCTTGGAGTGCGGATCCGCTGAGGGTCCTGCGCCAGACGCTCAAGCCCGCAGCGAGATGTGCTCTGCCACGACTTCCTCGATCAGCGCGAGCACCTCGGATCGGGCTTTCTCCGGGCCGGCCCGCGCTACGAGGCTGACGATCTCCATGCCAGCAGGGTCGAGATCCGGAGCCACATCACCCGCGACGCAGAGAATTGGCATACGTCCGGCCACGTGCGAGATGACACCGCCCACGACCTTTCCGGAGAAGGACTGGCTATCGAGGAAGCCCTCCCCGGTCATGACGACGTCGGCGCCATCAAGGTGCTCGTCCAGGCCGACGAACTCCGCGACGAACTCGAAGCCCGAGACGATCTTTGCCCCGAGCGCAGCGAGGCCTCCGGCGAGACCGCCCGCGGCCCCGGCGCCAGGGAGTGAGGCGACCTCGACGCCGAAATCCCTTCGGTAGTTCTCCGCCAGCCTTTCTAGCCGGGCGGTCAGCTGCTCGACTTGTTCCGGCGTGGCGCCTTTCTGCGGGCCGAAGACCCGTGCGGCGTCGAGGAACCTCGTTGTCACGTCGCTTGCAGCGACGAGTTCTGTACCTCGAAGTGCTTTCGGTGAGCCGATGGCCTTGAGGGCACCCGCGCCGCCGTCGGTCGTCGCCGAGCCGCCGCAGCCGACGATCACGCGCCTCGCCCCGAGTGACACCGCCCGCATCACGAGCTGGCCCGTTCCTTCTGTGGTGGCGCCGACTGGGTCGTTTCCGCTCTCCCCGCCCGCGATTAGAAGCCCCGAGGCGTTCGCCATCTCGATAATGGCAGTGAGGCCGTCGTGACCCGAGCGAGGTTCAATGAGCTTCCACTCGGCCAGCACGGGCGTGCCGAGCGGACCGGTCACCTCGTCGCGCATCAGCTCGCCGGTAAATGCAGACAGCAGCCCGTCGCCGCCATCGGCGAGAGGGATCTCATAGGCCGTCCAGCCGGCCCGGCGCGCTCCGCGTGCAGCCGCGGCGGCAGCCTGTGCCGCTTCAGCCGTGCCCCTGAATTTGTCAGGCGCTGCGACGAGATAACCCATTCCGGCGGGTTCTGAGCGATCAGGAGCCTGAAAGGCCCTGCAACTGGATGGCGACTTCATCCAAGAACCTGTCCATGTTGTCCCGTTTCTCGTTCGTGTCCTCGCCCAATCTGAAGTCGGAGACGACGAACTCGTCCAAGCCGATCTCGACATAGCGAGCCATGACCTCCACGACTTGGGAGGGGGTGCCGACGATCCGGGGGACAGCAGAGCTCTCCGAGTTCCATCGAGCGAGTTGATCGCTGTCCTTGCTGATCAGGACAAGTGCCTGTGCTGACCGCTTGATGGAGGACGGGTCGCGCCCAATCTCGCGACAATGACGTGCGAGGACCTCGGTCTTACGAGCTATTTCCTCGGGGAGCCCCCAGCAGTTCCACTCATCCGCGTAACGGGCGGCGATCCTCATTGTGACCTTCTCGCCGCGCCCGCCGACGAGGAGGGGGAGCGGTCGTTGTACCGGCTTGGGCTCACATGGCGCGTCCACGAGCTGGTAGAAGCGCCCCTCGAAATTGCTGCGCTCTTGAGTGTGGAGCAGACGGATGACCTGGCAGGCTTCCTCGAGGCGCGCCAGGCGCTCGCGGACCTCGGGAAGGTCGATTCCGTAGGCCTCGTGCTCATTCTCCTGCCAACCTGCACCGAGCCCGAGCACGAGTCGGCCTTCGGAGATGTGGTCCACCGTGGCGGCCATCTTCGCGAGAACAGCGGGATGTCTGTAGGTGTTGCCCGTGACAAGCACGCCGACACGAACACGATCGACGCAAGCAGCCACTCCGGCGATTGTCGTCCACGCTTCAAGCCGCGGGTTGTTGCTGCGCTCGCCGTTTGGCATGAAGTGATCGGCGACCCAGATCCCGTCCCAACCGGTGCGCTCTGCGTGCTCGGCCGAGCCCAGGAGATCGTCCCAGCTCTGCTCGGTCGCCAGCCAGATGCTGAACCTCATTCGTGAGACCTCCTCTGCCGAGCATAGGACCGATGTCGCGTCTGAGGCGCGAAAGCGCTGAGGTCTACGGAATCCCTACAGGGCAGACGCTGCTTGTCGTGTTCACACCGAGATGGCTTCAGCGAAGACGTCAATACGTGAGGTGCTTACGACTCGGCTCTCTGGTGAAAGCTCGACGAGTGTACCGCTGGCGAGATTGTGTGGTTCGCTACAGCCCTAGGTCTGCGCTGCAGGCTGGCCACTGGTCCCATCCTGAACGGGCTTGGAGCTGCTCTGCCGCACGGTCTTGGACCGAGGGCACAGCGTCACTCGGGAGACCCGAATAACCGAGTCCCCACCAGGTTGCCAGCGCGAACTGGTAAGCGCCGTAGTACCCGTTGCCGGTGTCTTCGGCGTAGTTGTCACCGGACTCGCATATCCGCAAGGAAAGCCAAACGCCGCCCAGGACTCCACTGCCAGAACTTGCCGCAGTGGGTGTTGTCGTTGCCTGTGAAGCCCGTGCTTCTTTGGCTGCCTGGGCCGCTTGTGCTGCCTGGGCCGCTTGTGCTGCCTGGGCCGCCTGGGCCGCTTGTGCTGCCTGGGCCGCCTGTGCTGCCTGTGCTGCCTGGGCCGCCTGGGCCGCTTGTGCTGCCTGGGCCGCTTGTGCTGCTTGTGCTGCCTGTGCCGCTTGTGCTGCCTGTGCCGCTTGTTGTTTTTGTGCAGCGATTGCCGCTGCCCGAGCCGCCCCCGCCCGCTCGGTGGACGCACGCCATGCCGACGGGAGGAGATCTTTTGGCGCCCGGGCGACGTCGTGCATTGCCACCAGGTCCGCGGCACGGCCCAGCGAGGCCGGTGAAGTCCTTGCGCTCTCGATCTGTGCATCGAGCTTCGCGGTCGCGGCAGACCGCTCGCGAGCCACTGTGGCCAGCCACCTCATGTCCCTAGCAGGCGCAGCAGCGCTACTTCCCGCTTCGTCCAGGTGGGAAGTAGCTCGAGCAGGTATTGAGTTGATACTGCTGGCGCCAGCAGCGCCGATGAAAACGGATACCGCAAGAAAAGTGAACGCGATGAGCGCGATCAGGGGGTGCTTGCGCATCTTGCTCCTCCTTGGAGTGTCGGAAACCCCGGTGGGTTCCAGGTGGGATGCGTTGATGCGGGCAGGCCGTCTCATGCATGCGGCTCGCGACACGGTGCCGGAAGGGCTTGCCGGGTCTGGACGTTGGTACATCCATACGAGGTGCAGACGGGTCTCGCCCTGTCTTCTCTGTTGTCGGGACTCCTTTTCGCCCCATCAAGGAGCGCAGGTAGGGACGAGTGGCGCCGCAAAATGCACGGCTCGGCTCACAGGCGCCGAGATACCGAGTTGTGCCAGCGGGGCAGCGCAGGCCATGCCCCGACCCGGAATCACAAGAACCGGGCGCGTCGGCACCTCTCGTCGTTGACAGTTGGTGTGTCCGAAACCATACCGAGATAATCCGCGGTCGCGCAAGTGGAAAGTGCCATCGAGATACCTTCTATCGTCAATTGAGATGTCGGGAGGGGTCCTAGCGCAGGGCTACGAGGTGACAGATCGGGGGGCCAAAGAGCGTCCAGACGGCGCGCCGAGCGCTCTGTCAGTAAGCTGACGATACACAAAGCCCTTTAAAAACGGTGGCCTGCTGCTAATGACGAGTCAGCTGCCAATAAGGCGGCAGGCTGACGCTATGGCGGCGGCCACAAAGTCGCCAACCTCAGGGCGCTCGTCTTCGCTAACGGTTGCGAGTGGTGTCACGACAGCCCATCCGAGCTCGCTCAGGGCGTCATCGGAATGCTCCTCGGAGGCTCGCTCGTCATCTGTTCGAAGCGCGGTGGTCTCACGCGCAACGTCCGGTTCGTGATTTTCGACACGCGCCAGGAAGTTGAGCCCGGTGTTCGCGAGGTGCGCTCGGCGCACCCCGCGGATCTTGCTGAGGGGGAGGTTCGGCACATTCAAGTTGAGCACGGTGCGCGGCGGGGCCGTCTCCAAGCGCGCGGCGAACTCAACGGCGAGAGCAGCGGCGCTCTCGAAATGGATGTGTGACCCGTCTGCGGACTCATAGGTGGACGGCACCCCGGCCTGAATGCTCGTCGCGAGCCCCTTGAGGCCGAAATGAACCGAGGTGAGAGCTGCTCCCACCGTGCCCGAGTGCAGTACTGCCCGTCCGACGTTGCGCCCAGGGTTTATGCCTGATGCCACGAGGTCGGGGACCGGACCGAATCCACCGAGGCAGGCCGTGATCACGATGAGCGCCGGGAGCGCCTCCGCGGCGATCGCCTCGATCCCCTCGAGTCCGGCCGGTGTGACGGGTTCGGCGTGGATCCCGCCTTGTCTCAGGTGCACGGGTCCGATACCGGCACCAGCGCCGCTTGCTTCTGTGAGAGGTGCGACAACGATCATGTCGTGGCCGGCCTCGGCGAAGGCGCGCGCGAGAATCGCGAGCCCAGGCGCATCGAAGCCGTCGTCGTTGGTCACGAGAACTCTCATTGGCCGCTCGCTCCTCTTGAGAATTGCCCGTTGGCCAACAACATGGAGCCCATTCGCCGGCCACCGTGACGTGAGGGAGCGGGCTCGACAGGTACCATACCGCCGTGCTCCCGCCCTCAGGCGAGCAGTTCGCCTTGGTCCACGGCGCGATGAGTGCAGTCATAACCGAGGTCGGCGCGACCCTCCGTTGCTTCAGGGTCGGCTCCGAGCCCGTCGTGTGGGAGTTCTCCCCTGATGAGATCGACTCCGGTGGCCGCGGACAGGTCCTCGCACCGTGGCCCAACAGGCTCGAGGGTGGTTCCTTTCGCTTCGGGGGCATCGCCGGCAAGGCACCGCTCGACGAGCCGGAGCGTGGCAATGCCATCCACGGGCTCGTGCGGTGGGGGCCCTGGACGTTCGAGGGGCGCACAGCCGAGCGGGTCGCGCTTTCCTACCTACTGCATCCGCAGCCGGCCTATCCGTTCCGTGTTCGTATCGAGCTCGACTACGAGCTCGGAGCCGACGGACTCGCGGTCACGTGCGCGGCGACGAACGCCGGGAGTGAGCCAGCGCCCTTCGGCGTCGGTTTCCATCCCTACCTTCTCGCAGGGCCCGGCGGGGTTGACCGTGCCGGGATGAAGCTCGAGGCACGACGGCGCCTTGTTCTCGACGAGCGAGGTCTACCAGTGGGGGACGAACCAGTCTCCGGCACGGCTTACGAGTTGGACGGGCGCGCCTTGAGCGGTCTCGCGCTTGACGACTGCTACACGGGCCTGGCGCTCGGGCCGGACGGCCGCTGGCACGCCTGTCTTGAGGCACCAGGGAGACGGTCGGAGCTATGGGCGGACGCAGCCTTTCGCTACGCCATGTGCTACACGGGAGACTCGCTCAGCGAGGTTTCTGACCGTCGTAAGGCGATAGCTGTCGAGCCCATGACTTGCCCACCGAACGCGCTTCGCACGGGCACAGACCTCATCGAACTCCGACCGGGCGAACGCTGGCAGGCGAGCTGGGGGATAGCGGTCGTTTCCGACTGACAGTTGGGGTCCCCGAGCCGTGCGCCACTTGGCCGTCCCGCTCGAGCAGTACGGCTCTTAGAGCACCGAGACGAGGGTGCCGAGCGGGGTCAGCGGCCACATCGTCTTCGCGTTCGCGTAGGTCATCTCCACACAGCCGAGACTCTGCGGGAAGCCGTAGCTCGCACGAATGAAGCCGTGGAGGGCGTCGCCGCCGTTGAAGTAGCTCACCCAGGGGATTCCGGGGTCGCTGTAAGGAGTCCCATTGGGGTTCTTGCCGGACATCGTGGTGACGACGTAGCGGGCATAAACGGGATACGTGCCCGTCGCTGTCGGGGCAGCCGGGATGCCGGTGTTCACGGGCGTCGTGAAGATGATCTTGCCGTCACGCCACACAGAGGCGGTCTCCGGCGACGCCTCGTTCACGACGACGTAGTCATAAGGCTGGTTGGTCACCTCACGCTGCGCGACCGCCAAGAGCAGGGCCGCCCATGCCTTGGGGCCGGCCATGCCGTCGGTGGCCAAGCCGTGCGCGCTCTCGAACGCCATGATGGCGCCCCGCATCATCACGTTCGGCTGTCCGGGCGTCCAGAGCGCTCTAAGGGGGGCCGGCACGTTGTCATAACGCCAGACGAAGCTTCCCGGCACTGCCTGAAGGGGGATCTTCGTGGGGTCCGAAGGTTCGGCGTCA
>JBEKMZ010000018.1:0-48747 GCA_049523315.1 Acidimicrobiales bacterium
GCGACCGATGCCTGCGGGCGGGCCTCAGGTTTGCGGAGCGGCCGAGACGGCCGGGAGGCTGCCCCTAAAGGCGAGCTCGCCCGGCGGCATGGGCCTCGAGATGCAGTACCCCTGGGCGATGTCACAGCCGAGCTGGGCGAGCACTGCGAGCGTGGCGTCGTCCTCGATGCCTTCCGCGACGATGCGCAGGCCCATGGCGTGACCGAGTTCGATGGTCGAGCGAACCAGGTCCATGTCACGCTCGGTGTCACCGGCCGAGAGCCCCAAGATGAACGAGCGATCGAGCTTGAGCTCGCCCACCGCCAGGCTGCTCAGGTAGGCGAGCGAGGTGACCCCAGCTCCGAAGTCGTCGATCGAGACGACGACGCCGAGGTCGCGCAGATCCTCGATCACGAGCCGAGACCTCTCGAACTCGGTGATGAGGCAGGTCTCTGTGATCTCCAGCACGAGGCCGCTCGGGGAAAGGCCGTAGTGCTCGAGCTGCTCGCGGACCATGTCGGCGAAACCGGGCTCGAGAAGGTTTGTCGGTGACACGTTCACCGAGACCGAGAGCCCGTGACCGGTGATCCGCCAGGCGGCGCACTGGGAGACCGCCTCCTCGAGCACCCACTTCGTGATCGGCCACATGAGGCCTGCCTCCTCGGCGAGGGGGAGGAATCTGTTCGGGGGCAACAGCCCGAGGCGCGGGTGGGACCACCGGATCAGCGCCTCCACGGCGAGGATCTGGCCGCTGCGCAGGTCGAGTTGCGGCTGGTAGTGAAGGACCAGCTGGGCGCCCTCGATCGCCTCTCTCAGTTCCTCGAGAAGGCGCAGCTGGTCACCGTCGTCGTCGAGGTTGTGCTCGAAGATCGCGAACGGCGAGTTCCCGAGCTTGGCGCGGTACATGGCGACGTCCGCGCACCACACGAGCCCGGCGGCGTCCGCGGCGTCGGCGGGCGCCATGGCGATGCCGATGCTGGCACTGATGCGCGCCTTGACCGCGTCGAGCTGGAAAGGCTCCTGCAAGCTGGTTGTCAGCCGCTGCGCGACGGTCTTGGCGTACTCGCAGTCACCGTCGATGAGCACGACTGCGAACTCGTCACCTCCGAGGCGCACGAGCAGGTCGTTGTGGCGCAGGCAAGTCGAGAGCCGGTCCCCGAGCTGCCTTAAGAGCTGGTCGCCGGCCGGGTGCCCGAACGAGTCGTTGATTTCCTTGAAATGGTTGAGGTCCACGAACAAAAAGGCCATTCGCCGCTCGGCTGACGAAATGTCGGCCTCAGCGAAAAAGGTGTCGAGGACGCGGAACAGGTGCCGGCGGTTGGCGAGACCGGTGAGGTCGTCGGTGACGGCCTGGCGGTGACGCTCCTGACTCACGGTCTGCATGCTCCGAACCGACAGGGCGAGGCGGACCCCCACGAGCGCGAGCGTCGCCGTCGCGAGCCCGATCGCGACCCGGCTCACCGAGTGCAGAGCCGCGACGAGCAGAATGACTAGCGCCGAGGCTGCGAACAGATTCGGGAGGAGGAAGCCAGGCGGCCGTTCGCGACCGACAGGGCTCGAGGGACGCTTGCCCAGCCAGACGGCCATCGAGATGACGACAGTTGCCGTCGGCCAGGCGATCCCGTTAAAGACGGTGCCGACGCGCGACGCCCCGAGCGAGTTCTGCAACAGGTTCGATGTGTCGCCGACGACGTTCAAGGCGAGGCCGGAGGCGAGCAGTACCCACGGTGCCTTGTGCTTGCCCGAGAGCATGGCGCTGCCTCCGACGACGAGGCCTAACAGCAGCAGGTCGCCGATGGAATAGGCCAAGTTGGTCGCCGTGCCGGCCACGCCGGTGCCCGAGGAATGCAAGATGTGCCTGAACGCGAACGCCGCGCACGCAGCCGCTGCCCCCAGCCCGGCTATGGCCCCGTCCAGCCAGCTCGGGGCGGTGAGCCTGCGCACCTGACTGCGCATCGTCATGACCACGGCGACATACGCGAGCGGGTAAAAACCGAGGTAGAAGACGTCTGACAGCGAGGGCGACGGAGGAGTCGCCCCGCCGATGGACTGGATCGTGAGGACGACGTCGCCGATCGTCCACGACAGCAGCGAGAACCCGAGGATCGAGGCCGCGCCGCTGCGCCGGCCCCGGGCAAGGCCCCTTGTGATACACAAGCTGCTGGCGAGAAGCTCGATGCCGCAGACGAGCCAGCCGTCCAGCCACGTCCAGTACTCGCCCCCCCTGCGCAAAAGCAGGGACGCCAGGTAGCCGGCAAGGAGCAGGCCGAGGACTGCGTAAGCGGCCCAGAGCACGATGAACGAGCGCGAGTGAGCGGCCCCGCGATCCTCCCGCCGACGCCCCCGCAATCCCCTCACCAAGGCTAAACAATCGACACTTCCCAGCCAACTCTTGAGGACTTCGGGCCCTTGAAGCCGGGGCGAGGGTGCCGGCCTGCGCCCGGTCCTAATCCCTCACCTGAGAGTGCCGCCGTGTCCAAGTGAGCTTGCGCAGAGGTCGAAATCGCCCCGCTGTATTTTCAGCCCGTTTGATCCCGGGTATCCTGCTTCTTTCCGCAAGAGGGGGAACCACGATGGCCAAGGCGGTCTGGACCGGCTCGCTCAGCTTCGGTCTCGTCAACGTGCCGGTCGGCCTGTACTCGGCGACCGAGGACCGGTCGATCCACTTCAACCAGTTCCGAGCCGGTACCCCGGAGCGGATCCGGAACAAGCGCGTCGGCGAACAGAGCGGTGAGGAGGTCGCCTACGCGGACATCGTCAAGGGCTACGACCTCGGTGGCGGCGAGTACGTGATCCTCACGCCCGAGGAGCTCGCATCGGTCGCCCCGGGCCCGTCGCGCACGATCGAGGTCACCGACTTCGTCGATCTCGCCGACATCGACCCGATCTATTTCGACAAGCCCTACTTCCTCGCCCCGCACGGCAAGCACGGCGACCGCGCCTACGAGCTGCTGCGCCGGGTGATGGCCGAGACGAACAAGGTGGCGATCGCGACATTCGTGATGCGCGACAAGCAGTACCTCGTCGCCGTGCGCCCGGAGACCTCCGCCCTCGTCCTCGAGACGCTGCTTTTCGCCGACGAGGTCCGCGACCCGCAAAAGGAGATAGACGTCCTCCCCGTCCAGGCGAGCTTCGAGGACCGCGAGCTCGACATGGCCAAGCTCCTGATCGACTCGATGACCACTGCCTGGGAACCGGAGCGCTACCACGACACCTACAGGGAGCGTGTGGAAGAGCTGATCGACCAGAAGCGCCAGGGCACCGTCGTCGTGAGCGAGGGCCCGCGGGCCGAGCCGGCGCCCGTTGTCGACCTACTTGCCGCCCTCCAAGCGAGCGTCAGCGCAGCGCGGGGACGCGCCGGGGTTCCCGTCGCCGACGCGTCCAAGCAACTCGAGCCCGTCGGGGCACGCGCCACCAGGGCGAACAAGGCCGCGGCTGAGAAGGCGGGCGTCCGAAGCCGCGCGGTGGTCGCCCGGCAGGAGAGCGCCGAGAGGGCGTCGGCTGCCACCCGGGCCGAGCTGCTCCGCCGGGCGGGCGAGCTCGGCATCCAGGGGCGCTCGAAGATGAGCCGCGACGAGCTCGAGCAGGCCGTCGCGGACGCCTCAGGCACGCGGCGGCGAAAGGCCTCCTGACCAGGTCTGCGAACCACCTCGGAGCCCAGCCTGGTGCTCCTTCGGGCCGGCGCCGGTAGGCTCGGGGCACAGCGGCAGGTACCCGAGCGGTAGCTGCGCACTGCACCACTAGGAGGAACGATCCAAGATCAGGTGGCCAGGGGGCTCGGCGCGATGAAGACCGTCCCGATCGCGTTCTCCGCCCAGGGCGCGACGGCGCCCTCCATGCCGACATCTGGCCCGCTCGTGGACTGCTTCGGCCGTGTCCACACAGATCTGCGGCTATCGGTCACGGACCGCTGCAACTTCCGCTGCGTGTACTGCATGCCCGAAGAGGGGGTCGCCTGGCTCCCGCGTTCGGAGATCCTCACCTTCGAGGAGATCGAGCGGATCGCGACCGTGGCACACGGGCTCGGGGTCGACTCGGTGCGCCTCACCGGGGGCGAGCCGCTCGTGCGGGCCGGGATCACGGACCTCGTCGCCCGGCTCGGAAAGATCGGTTTCTCGGACCTCTCGATGACATCGAACGGGACTGGGCTTGCTCGCATGGCGCCGGAACTCGTCGCGGCCGGGTTGAAACGGGTCAACGTCAGCTGTGACTCGCTCAAGGCGGAGCGATTCGCCGACATCCGCCGACGTGGTGCGCTCGCGACGGTGCTGGAGGCGATGGACGCCGCCGAAGAGGCCGGGCTGCCTCCGGTGAAGGTCAATGTCGTCGTGATCGCCGGGGTCAACGACGACGAGATAGTCGATCTGGCCGCCTTCGGCCGCGATACGGGCCGGGTCGTCCGGTTCATCGAGTTCATGCCGCTTGACGCGGACGAGACGTGGGAACGCGTAAAGGTCGTGCCCGGCGAGGAGATCCTGGCGCGTATCAACGCCATCTGGCCGATCGAGCCCGCGAGCCAGCGCGCCCTCGACCCAGCGCCCGCGGACCGTTATCGCTTCCTCGACGGTCGCGGCGAGATCGGGGTCATAACGAGCGTGTCGCGTGCGTTCTGCGGTACCTGTAACCGCCTCAGACTCACCGCGGATGGGGCGATCCGCAACTGCCTGTTCGCCAACGGCGAGCACCCGGTTCGCGACCTGCTGCGGTCAGGCGGCAGCGACGCCGACCTCGAGCTGTTGATCCGTCAGGCCGTGTGGGCAAAGCGGGCCGGGCACGGTATAAACGACCCTGCCTTCTTGCGCCCCACCCGGTCGATGTCGATGATCGGTGGCTGAAGCCTCGCCGTAGCCGGCTCAAAAGCCGTAAGACGACAAAGGCGCGGAGGGAGACACGTAGATCTCGAGGCGCTGTTGCGCGAGCGCTGAGCGAACGACCTTCTTCAAGCTGCTGATAAGCGCCTGGACCTGTCGCGGGCCGGAGAAGATGGCTGCGGTCACATGCATGGGCGGATTAGGGGACGAGAGGCCCTCCACCAAGGTGCCTGTGAAATCGACCCGAACCGTGGGCCGTGCACCTGACGGTGCCGCGAGGGCGGTCCCGTTCGCGTCCGCCCGGGCGACAAGCAACTCCTCAGGGTCCGGCGGCACCGAGCTCCATGACCAGGAACCCGTTGCCGGAACTGCCGGAGTCGGGGTCAAGCGCACCATCTCGTTAACGATCTGACGAAGCTCGGCCGCGAATGCCGCCGCGTCTTCGAGCCTGAGCATGGCGGTCTGCTGGCGCCTCGGCGCAGGAACATCCGAACCGGCGTGCTCGAGGTCGACGCCGGTCATGATGATCCGGGCGAAAGGAGTCTTCTCGCCTCCTATGTGCGCCTCGCCCCCCTGAACCCTCAGAGACCTGACGAACAGGTCGTCGTGACGGGTCCGGGTCGCTGCGGACTCCGATATCTCAGTGATGGTCACGTCACTCCTACTGCCAGGTTCCCCATACGGACCGCCCGGCCTGATCGCCCCGGATGGGCACAGTCGCCCATTGTGCCGAGGCCGCGGTCTGCTTGTCTTGTGTTCTCGACCCGTGAGGGCCGTACCCAGTTGCTCTCGCCCCAATAAATGGAAGGAACGTCACAGCCTCGTCGCGTTCGGCGAGGAAGCGCTTCAACGAATCCAACATCTTTGCAATCGAGCCATCAGTGTGCATCCTCACCTCACCGAGTTTGCGAACGACCGAGCGGCGTTGTGACTAACGGCCGAAGTTGAGCTGAGGCACGTCGATGCGGGCAACATGCAAGCACTCCAAGGCTTCTGGCTTGATTGTGACTGGAGCAAGCTCGCCATTTCCGTTCACTCTGCTCGGAGGGGCCGAAATCACCATGTACATCGAGCAAGGACGGGTTCGCTATTCGCTCCGCCCAGCCCAAGCGACCATATTGAGGCTGGGTATCAGTGCTTCCCTCGCAAGCGAAAGATTCGCACGCAAGTCGGCCGATGTCAAACGGCGAGAGACGCGCAGCGCGCGCAACGGGACGGTCCTTGTCAATTGGTCGGGCCGAAGCGCTCGACTCGAATCTGATGAGCCGGAACATCGAGCGCCGTGAGTAATCCGGTGACGTGGTCAGCAAAGCCCGAGGACCCACAGACATAAGCCGTCGCTTTTGGCAGGACGCTGTCGCGAAGGTCGGCCTCGACCAGATGACCCGGCGCCCGAGGCGAGGACGGCGGAGCCTCCCGGCTGTAGACCACCGTCACCTCCGGGCCTGGGAGCTCGCTCGCGTAGTAGAGCCAGGACGGCGAGCGAACCGAGACGACGAGGCGGACCAGGTCAGCGCGCCCCGAGAGGCGTGCCAGGCGCAGCATCGCCATCAGGGGCACGACTCCCGAACCCCCGCCCACGAGAAGGGCCGGGGTGTCGCCGCGCCACACGAACCAGCCCCCGATCGGGCCGCGCACATCGAGCCGGTCCCCGATGACGACCACCTCGTGCAGGTACGAGGAAACCTCGCCGTCCTCAAGACGCTCGACGGTGATCTCGATGCGCTCTCCCGAGGCATCCGGCGCCGACGCGACCGAGTAGGACCGCGTGGCCGTGTAGCCGTCAGGCGCCGTGAGGCGCACCAGGTAGTGCTGCCCGGCGAGGTACGCCGTGGGCTCGGAAAGAGCGAGGCGGAATGACTTCGCCCGCTCGGTCTCCTCGATGATCTCCTCGACAGTCGCGCTCTGCCAGCGGCCGGGCGCCGGCGCGTCCAAATCAGTCGCCCTGGTAGCGCTGCTCGAGCCAGGGATCGCCACGGTCGTGATAGCCGTTGACCTCCCAGAAGCCAGGCTCGTCATGGTCCAACAGGCGCAGGCCGGCCACCCATTTCGCGCTCTTCCAGAAGTAAAGATGCGGCACGAGCAGCCGTGCCGGGCCACCGTGGGCCCTATCGAGCGGGCGCCCTTCGTAGTCCCACACCACGAAGGCCTTGGCCCCGGTCACGTCCGCGAGGGGGAGGTTCGTGGTGTAGCCGGTATGCGAGTAGGCGACCACGTGCGTGGCCGACGGCAGCGGCTCGGCGAGGCCGAGCAAGGTGTCGACCGACACTCCCCCGAAGCGCATACCGAACTTCGACCAGGTTGTGACGCAGTGGATGGCGCCTTCGTAGCTCGCCTCCGGCAAGGCGTGGATCTCATCCCAGCTCCATCTCACCGGCTGTCGGACGAGGCCTTCGATGGCGAAGCTCCACGAGGCGGTCGACAGATCAGGGGTCGGCTCCGCGGTAAGCACCGGCCAATCCGAGCCAACGTCGTACTGGCCAGGCGGCAGCCTGGGATCGCGCTCTTTGTGGCGACGGCCCTCGAATCCACGCGTGAAGCTCACTTGCCCTCCCGCAACATCACTCACCAAGGTCCCCTCGCTAACCGTCCCGCGATCCCCGAGGTGATACCGGTAGTCAGGATAAGCCGGCCCGGCATCTCATCGTGCGGGAGCGCACCTGGCTGTCACAGCCGAGGGTCCCCCTTATCCTCCGATGGCCGGGGACCCAGGTAGACGAGCTCTTCGACCTGTGGGTGCTCCCCCCAGCGGACACTGACCGTGCCGGCGCGGATCCAGCCGCACCGGTCGTACAGGCAGATGGCCGCCTGATGGAGAGTGACTGCGTCCAGAATCGGCCAGAGCCCGCGCCCGCGGGCTTGTTGGGCCGCGGCCTCGAGGAGGGAGCGGCCGAGCCCGCGCCGGCGATGCCGGGGCGAGACCAGCAACCGGGCGACCACGGCGAGACGATCGGCGGGCAGCCCCAAGGCCCCGGTCGCCATCTCCATCACGGCGGGCGAGCTACGCGGGTTCAGCGCTACGTGGCCGACGACCTCGCCGTCCTCCTCGGCCACCAAGGTGCAGAGCGCGTCGGGTGCCGTGATGAACGTGCGCAGGTCGTCGGGCAGGTACATCGGGTAGCCGTCGCTCTCGTGGACCAGGCGCGCCAGCTGCACGCAAGCGTCGAGGTCTGCGTCGGTCCTCTTTCGCACGGGCATCGAGAAACGATCGCACAGCTCGACCGCTCCCGTGAAGCTCGCCGGTCGGGCCTGCGAGGCTCCTCCAGGCATCGGTGCACCTCGGGGCCCGCTCTAGCATCGGAGGCCATGCGCCTAGAGAAGTGGATGGGCGCCCTCCACGAGCGCAACTTCCGCCTCTACTTCCTTGGCCAGCTGACCTCTTCGATCGGCAGCGGCATGACTCCAGTGGCCCTCTCCTTCGCCGTCCTCACGCTCCGCCATGGGTCAGCCTCCGACGTGGGAGCCGTGCTCGCGGCCCAGACGATCCCCCTCGTGCTGTTCCTCCTCGCCAGCGGCGTCGCCGCCGACCGGCTCGGGAGACGACGGGTGATGCTCGGCGCGGACGTACTGAGGGCATCGGCCGAGGCGGCCCTCGCCGCCTGGATTCTCCTCGGGCACCCGCCGCTTTGGGGCTTCCTCGTGCTCTCGGCCCTCGTCGGCTCGGGCACGGCCTTCTTTATGCCAGCCTTGACAGGGCTGATCCCCCAGATCGTCTCGGCTGAGCGGCTCACCCAGGCCAACGCCTTGAACGGGCTCACGTTCTCGATCGGCGGGATCATCGGGCCAGCCGTCGCGGGTGTCATCGTCGCGACGGCCAACCCGGGCTGGGCGATCCTCGCCGACGCCCTCTCATATGTCCTGAGCGTCGCCTCGTTGGCGGCTCTTCGGCTCGGGGCTAGCGCAGATGTGACCTCGGAGTCTTTCTACGCCCACCTTCGACGCGGATGGGGCGAGTTCTGGTCCAGGAGCTGGCTCTGGGCGATCGTCGTGGCGGCGTCGTTGTTCAACATGGTCACGATGGCCCCTTACCTGGTTCTCGGGGCGGTGATCGCCAAGGAGTCACTCGGCGGGGCGGCCGCCTGGGGGACGATCCTCGCCGCGCAGGGAGCCGGTGCCGTCGTCGGCGGCATCGCGATGCTCCGAGTGCGCTTCAAGCGACCGCTCGTTGTCGCCACGGTCTCGCTGCTCGTGTGGCCCTTCCCCCTCCTCTCGCTCGCGTACTTGGCCCCGGTGCCGGTCATAGCGATCGGGGCCTTCCTCGGCGGGGCGGGTTTCGCGATCTTCGACACGCAGTGGCAGACGACCATGCAGCGCGAGATCCCGAGCGAGGTGCTCTCGCGCGTGAGTGCCTACGACTGGTTCGGCTCGCTCGTGTTCCTCCCGCTCGGCTACGCGATCGTCGGGCCCGTGGCAGCTTCGGTGGGAACGCGCGCCGTGTTTTTCACCGGGAGCGCCTATCTCCTCGTGACAACCTTCGCCATCCTCCTCATCCCCGCCGTGCGCCACATGCGGGCGGGTACCCAAGGCGAGCTCTAGCGGCTTTACTTGGTTCGGTCACTTCACTAGGGAGACACATGATGTTCCGCCTCGGCCACAGCTTTCACCACCATGGTGTCTTCCACTGGCTTCTTCTCGTCATCCTCATCGCCTTGCTCGTGGCCGGGGCGATCGCCCTCATCAGGATGTGGCGAGGGCCGCGCGTGCGCCCACAGGTGGGCGGGTCGTGGCCCGGGCCTGGGCCGATGATCGACCCGGCTCTGGCAGAGCTTCGCGTCCGGTACGCACGCGGTGAGATCGGCTGGGAGGAGTACGCGCAACGCTCGGCGAACCTTGGCTATCCGGTCGAGGGCACGCCGCCTCCAGGTTCCGGCCCGATGCCACCGCCGCCGGCCACTTAGGCGGGCGCGCCGGAGCCAGCGCTTCAAACAACCACCATGAAAACACTAGGGCTCGTGTCGGCGAGCCTTCTCGCTGCTGGTGTTCTCCTCTCGGCCTGCCAGGCGGCCGCGACCGTCCACCCGCCGGGAATGGCAACGGCCCCGAGTTCGCCGCACCCGACCGCCAAGGCGTCTGCAGGATCGACGGCAGCGGCCGGGGCCACGCCACGGCTCGAGGTCGCCGCCGGACGGCCCTGTGGTTACCGCGTCGCGAGGCCTTTCTACGACCACGTGATGTGGATCTGGATGGAGAACGAGAGTCTCGCGTCGATCATCGGGGCGCCGGACGCGCCCTACGCGACCTTGCTTGCCCGCCGATGCGGGCTCGCGACCGACTACTACGCAATCACCCACCCGTCGCTGCCGAACTACCTCGCCGCCAGGGGCGGCACGACCGCCGGAGTGAGCGACGACGGAGAGCCTTCTGTGCATCCGATCGCCGGCGCCTCGATCTTCTCGCAGGTCAGCGCGCACGGGCTCACCTGGCGCGCGTACGCCGAGTCGATGCCCACCCCGTGTGACACGGTGACGAGCGGGCTCTACGCGGCGCGTCACAACCCGGCCGTGTACTACATCGCTCTCCGGGCGGCGTGTGATCAAGACGACGTTGCTATGGGCTCGATCTCGGGCGGTGCCCTGCATCGCGCTCTGTACGCCGGCATGCTCGCGAACTTCGTGTTCGTCACGCCGAACATCTGCGACGACGCCCACAGCTGTCCCGTGAGCCACGGGGACGAGTGGTTGTCGGCCTTCTTGTCGATGGTCTTCGCCAGCCCGACGTACCGCCTCGGACACACCGCCGTCTTCGTCGTCTGGGACGAGGGGAACCTCACAAACCAGGTGCCGGCCATCGTCGCCGCGCCGTCGGTACCGAGCGCGACCCGCTCGGCCGTCGGCTTCGACCACTACTCGCTCCTTCGCACAGCCGAGCAGCTGCTCGGGCTCCCTGCGTTGTTGAACTCGGCGAAGGCCCACTCGATGGTGACCGCCTTCGGGCTGTGAGGACCCCGACGCGCTCTTCGGTGCTGGCCATGAGTCGCTACGGTGGAGACGTGAGCTGGGATCCGGGAGCCGGGCGCCGATGAGAAGGCGCGCGCGCGCCCGAGCCATGCTGGTTGCGCTCGCGCTAATGGCGGCCGCCTGTAGCAGCACCCCGGCCGCGCACACTCACACCGCTGCACATCACAAGGCGAAAAGGCACAAGCCGGCTCCTGCAACAAACGTCACCTTCGCCGGGCCGTACGGTATCGAGGCGAGCTGGGTCGTGGCCGAGAACAAGCGGCCGGGGACCACGGCGTGGCGGATAACCAAGGGCGCGTCCTCAGACATCGCAGGATTCGCGAACAAGACCTACACCTCGGTGGGGACCAAGGTCACCTTGTACGTGAGCACCCCGGCGCCGAGCTTTCGCGTCGAAGCGTTCCGCATGGGCTACTACCAGGGAAAAGGCGCCCGCCTCGTCTGGGAGTCGCAAGCGATCCCGGGACATCTGAAGGCGCCGTGTGTGGTGACCCCCGGGGTCAACATGGTCAGCTGCAACCGCTGGGCGCCGACGCTGAAGGTAAAGATCACCTCTGCGTTCGTGCAGGGTGACTACCTGTTCAAGCTCGTCGGAAGTGGCGGCCAGCAGAGCTACGTCCCGCTCACCATCTGGGACCCGACCTCTTCGGCCCGCTACCTGGTGAAGAACGACGTCTACACCTGGCAGGCATGGAACCCGTACGGCGGCTACGACTTCTACCAGGGCATCGGAGCCTGCCCGAGCGACGTCTACCCGCTCTGCTCGCGGGCGAGGATCGTCTCTTTCGACCGCCCCTACGGATACGGAGAGGGTGCCGGTGACTTCCTCGGCAGCGAGTACCCCCTCGTCCGTTTCGTCGAGGAGCACGGCCTCGACGTCACCTATGTCACCGACGTCACCGTCGACCAGCATCCCGGAGTGCTGCTGCACCACAAGGCCCTACTCTCGCTCGGCCACGACGAGTGCTGGTCGCTCGGCGAGCGCCTAGCTGCTGTCGCAGCCGAGCACGCCGGGGTCAACATGGTCTTTTTCGGCGCCAGCGCCATCTTGCGTCACGTCCGTCTGCAGGCGTCCCCCTTCGGGGCTGACCGGGAGGAGGTCGACTACCGCGACGGCTCGGCCGATCCTCTCAACGGGAAGGGGAACCCCCTCCAGGTGACCGGCAACACCTGGAGCAGCCCGCCTGCGGACTGGTCCGAGGTCGACTTCGTGGGTGAGAACTACATCGGCTTCGTGGAGCCCGGCGTTGCCACCTTCGCCTTCGTCGTCGCCGACGCGGGCGCGTGGATCTTCAGGGGGACAGGCCTTGCCGACGGCTCGAAGGTGCCCGGGGTCATCGCCACCGACCTCGACGAGTTCGACCCCAGCGAGTACCCGCCCGGTTTGCAGATCCTCGGGCACTCGCCCGTGAACCTGAACGACGCTGTCAGCGAGGACGGTCGGCTCCAGGGCTACCTCGACTCGGACATGACTTACTGGACCGACCGGACCAGCCATGCGGGCATCTTCGACAGCGGGACCACGAATTGGATCCCCTCCCTCGCCCCTTGCGCGGCGGCGGCCTCGAGCTGCCCGGCCGCGATGGTCGGCAAGATCACCGGCAACCTTCTCGCCCTGTTCGGCAAGGGCCCGGCTGGCCGACACGAACCGTCGGTGGCGAACTGGCAGGCGATCTACAAATAGCTCAGGCGAACACAGGGGCCGGCCACTGCTCGGCCACCGCGATCGTGCCCTGGCCGACATGCGCACCGATGACGGGACCGAGCCAGCCCACACTTATGCGCTCTCTCGGGAACGAGCCCGCGAGGAGCTCGACGAACCAGTCGATGTCCGTCGCGGCCGCGTGGACGACCGCGATGCGCTCGATCTCGCCGAGGGCACGGGCCTTCGCGGCGACGTGCTCTAACGAGCGCGATCGCGTGCGGGGGCGCGACTCGAGCTCGAGGACTCCGTCTCGGATCTCGAGGACCGGCTTTATGTCGAGCAGCCCACCCAAGAGCGCCTGAGCCGATCCGAGGCGCCCGCCCTTGCGCAGGTTGTCGAGAGATGCGAGCGCCCCGAAAAGCCCGATGCGCTGCCGGCTCGACATCGCCGCGGCCGCGACCGTCTCGAGGTCCCCGCCTGCCTCGGCGGCGGCAGCAGCATCGAGGGCGACGATCCCCTCGGCCATCGTCGCGAGCAGGGAGTCGACGACCCGGACCGCGATCCGATCGGAGATCGTTTCCGCCCCGAGCACAGCCGCCTGGTAGGTCGCGGAGAGCTTTGACGACAAGGTGACGCAGACGATCCCCTCGGCGCCGTCGTCGGCCAGGTGTGAGAAGACTTCGAAAAATGCCCCTGGAGACGGCGCAGAGGTCTCGGCCAGCTGAGGGATCTTGGCACACATCTGCCAAAACTCTTCGGGCGACCAGGTCGAGGTGACGTCGGGCCCGAAATCACCGAGCCGAACGTCGAGATGGACGATGCTCACGTCGTGGTCCAGCGCGACCTGGCGGTCGAGGTCGGCCGCGCTGTCGGTGACGACCCGGATGCGACGCCCCGCCGCCGACGACGATCTGCCCGCCGCGCCGAGATTCCGAGCCCGGTCCATTGGCACCTCTTCCGACATGTCTCGAGCTCCGTTCTCGGTTCCCGACACGATACGCCGACCCGGTCGGTCGGAGCCGGAGGGCGCCGTTGGCGCACGCCTCGAGCGTCCTGAGCTGGTCGCTCACGACCACGAAGCACCAACGGCGAGGATCTATTCGGTCGCGCGGACTGTTGCCGGCTCTGCCGCGGAGACCCGCTCGGGCGTGCTCGCCTTTGTCGAGCCCTTCGCCGGAACCAAGAGCGCCCCCGCGGCTGCCGCGAGGGCTATCACAGAGCCGATCCGGAAGGCGAGCGTGTAGCCGTCGGTGAGCGCCACCAGCTGGTTCGCGGCCCTGGCGACGTCGTGGGTCTTCGTCGTGGCGATCGTCGCGAGCGCCGCCAGGCCGACGGCTCCGCCGATCTGGCGGGAGGTGTTCACCAGCCCGGAGGCGAGACCCGCCTCGGTGCGCGGGACGCCCGCGGTCGCGGCATAGGCCAACGGGGTAAAGGACAGGCCCAAGCCGAGTGTTACGAGAACGCTCGGACCGAAGAACCCCGACCAGTAAGCCGTGTCCACTCCGAGGCGGGAGAAGAAGTACAGCCCCACCGCCGAGAGAATGCCACCGGCGACGAGGAGGGGCCTCGGCCCGAGGCGGAGGACGAGACGCGAGGAGATCTGGGCTCCGACGATTATCGCGAGTGTCTGGGGCACGAAGGCAAAGCCGGTCTTCAGGGGCGAGTAACCGTGCACGAGCTGCAGATACAACGAGACGAAGAACCACATCGCGAACAGCGCGGCCGATGTCAGGAACATCACGAGGTTGGCGGTCCAGATGGACCGCAGCTTGAAAAGCGAGAGCCGCATGAGGGGGGACGTGGCCACTAACCCCTCGTGGAGCACGAACCAGGTCAACAAACCTGCGGCGAGAGCGAGCGACACCAGTGTCTGCCAAGAGCCCCAGCCGACGCTCGTGGTGCGCACGACGCCGAAGACGAGCGCAGTCAGGCCGCCGGTGACGAGAACGGCGCCGGCCACATCGAGTGGCTGGCGCTCTCCCTGGGCACGGCTCTCCTGCAAGAAGGCCCGCGCGGCGATGAAGGTCACGATCCCGATCGGGATGTTGATGAACAGGATCCAACGCCAGGACAGCTCCTCGGTGAGGATCCCCCCGAGCAGGGCGCCGGCGGCACCGCCGGCGCCGGCGACCGCGCTCCATATCCCCATCGCCCGGGCACGCGCCTGCGGCTCGCGGAAGGTAGTCGTGAGGATCGTCAAGGTGGCCGGTGACAGGATCGCTCCTCCGAGGCCCTGGGCGGCCCTCGCGCTGATCAGCATCGCCTGGTTCTGGGCGAAGCCGCCGAGCAGGCTGGCAAGGGTGAACACGCTCAGGCCGAGGAGGAAGATGCGACGCCGGCCGAACAGGTCCGCGGTGCGGCCGCCGAGGAGGAGGAAGCCGGCGAAGGTGAGCGTGTAGGCGTTGAGCACCCATTGCAGCTCGGCCTGCGAGAAACCGAGGCTGTGCTTGATCGCCGGCAGCGCCACGTTCACGATCGAGACGTCGAGTAGGACCATGAACTGGGCCACGCAGGCCAGAGTGAGAACGATCCAGTCGGGAATCTGCCGGGGCGCGCTCTGCCGCGAGCTCAGGTCCTTTTCGCTTTCCACTCCATGTGTATCGCCCGCTCGGGCCGGTTTCTTCCCGCGTTTGGTCGGAGGATCGCGTGAACACCCGACTACCCTGGACAAACAGTGATGATGGACTTGTTCGCCCCATGAAGCGGGCTCGCGAACGCGACCTCGTGATCGGCATTGTCGCGGGCATCATCGCCGTCGCGGCCCTCGTCGTCGGCAGGGACTTCGGCAATATCCACGGGCCGGCGCTCAACTCGAAGCTCGTAGCCTGGATCAGCGCGGGCGCGCTCTTGGTCTTCGGCTTCATCGCCGCCCGGCGAATCGCCGACGGTCTCGGCCACCTAGTCACGGTGCGGTCGATCGCGACAGCGGGGACGGCGGTCCGCCTGGTCGCCATCGCCATCGCCTACATCGTGGTCCTCGTCGCGGTCTTCGAAGTGCTCGGGCTCGGGGTCGCGATCGACCACGTACTCGTCGGGGCAGGCCTCGCCGGAGTCGTGCTCGGCATCGCCGCCCAGCAGAGCCTCGGGAACGTCTTCGCGGCCCTCGTGCTGCTCCTCGCCAGGCCTTTCAAGGTCGGCGACCACGTCCGGATCCGATCAGGCGCCCTCGGCGGGGTGTTCGACGCCTGGATCCTCGAAATAGGCCTCGTCTACGTCACGGTGCGCACCGACGACGGAGTGTTCAAGCTGCCGAACTCCTCCATCCTCGCCGCCGGCGTGGGTCAGCTCCCCGATGTGCTCGCAGGCCCGCGAACGCCCAAGCCTGACGCCGGGAACGCACCGGACGCGACGAAGCCCTGATAGGGACCGAGTTCTAGCTGACCACTGCCTCGGCGAAGCGCTCGAAGTTGCCGAGGAACCGGTCGACGTCAGAGTCGTCGTGCTGGACTCCGATCAACCACTGCTCTGTCTTTCCCCACGGGGGGAGGAAGACCCCGCCGTTGTGCTGGAACAGCCAGTGGGCGTGGTTGTAGCGGTCGTCGATCTCGAGGAACTCGCGGTAGTCACGCACAGGTGTGCTCGAGAAGGTGACGCAGCCCTTGCCTCCGACCGAGACGACATGGGCTGGCAGGCCGGCATCGGCGATCATCTTCTCCAAGGTCCGGTCGATCCGCTCGTGGAGAAGGCCGATCTTTTCGTAGGCGTCCTCGGTGGCGACCTTCTCCAGCACCGTCCGGCAGACGGCGACGGACATCGGATTGCCGTTGAAGGTCCCGACCATGGCGTAGACACCGTTGGCCACGTACTTCATGACCTCCTCGGTGCCTCCCACGGCACCGAGGACCAGGCCGCCGCCTATCGACTTCGCCAGGCAGACGATGTCAGGCGTGACCCGGTAGAGCTTCGTGGCACCACCGTGACCGACGGTGAGGCCGGTCTTGACCTCGTCGAAGGTGAGCAGTGCGCCATGCTCGTGGAGCAGCTCCTTCAGCCCGGCGAGGTACCCGTCCTCGGGCTTGATGATGCCGGCGTTCATCATGATCGGCTCGATGATCATGCCGGCGACCTGGCCGGGATGCTCCTCGAGGAGGCGACGCACGCTGTCGAGGCTGTTGAAAGAAGCGATCTTGGTAAGCGCGAGGATCGCCTCCGGGATGCCTGTGCTCGCCGGCGCGCCGATGGGCCGGTCCGCGGGCCCGATGTCGTCGGCCTCGGGTGTGACAGACAGCTGCACCGAGTCGTGGTGGCCGTGGTAGCAGCCCTCAACCTTGATGATCAGGTCCCTGCCCGTGATCGCCCGCATGAGGTGGATGGCGTCCATGGTCGCCTCCGTGCCGGTGTTGACGAAGCGCCACAGGGGCAGCCCCCAGCGCTGACCCAGCTCCTCGGCGACGATGATGGCGTCCTCGGTCGGCTGTGCGAAGTGCGTCCCGAGCCTTACCCGGGCGCTCACCGTCTCGACGATGGCGGGATGCGCGTGCCCGGCCAGCCCTGCGCCGTAGCCACCGTGCATGTCGACGTATTCCTCACCGTCGACGTCGTAGATCTTCGAACCCAATCCGTGGTCTATCCAGACCGACTGGGGACGTGTTATCTGCCAGCTCGAGGTGACCCCACCCGCAAGCGCCTGGACAGCGCGCCTGCTCATCTCCAAGGACCGGGGCTGGCGGTCGACGAAGACCTTCTCCTGCTCTGCGATGACCGCTTCGAGCCGCCGGTCGACCTCCTTGCTGGCCGCGCGCGTAGATCTGGGCAATTGGACTGCCATTGTTATCTCTCCGTTCGGGCGGCACCGGTGTCCATTCGGCGCCTGTCGGCTCCAGTGACCTTTCGGTCAATGAGCGTGGATTACTTGTTTATTGGAGTCTAGGGCCTCGTCTCAACTGCGAGGAGCGGCTTCTCGCCGGTCGCGTTCGAGCGGGACCCTGCGATGAGATAGGCGAGAACCGTCAGTTGAAGCTTCTTGCGGACATGGGGCCTTTACTTCCCCGTCGTGTCTTTGTGCTTGTGATCACGAGCGTCGTTGCCTGGGTCTCGCTGCCGCGTACATCCCTCGTCTAATCCGGTTCAGCGTGCCCAAGCGACCCACCTGCGCCCGGTGTCGACGGAGAGCTTCTACGCCATTTGGTCGACCGCTCCGATCCACAAGCCGGTCATCGAAGAGTTCTCCGCTAGGACCGGCCAGCCGATCCGAAAGGCTCAGTGCGAGCTCGCGCCGGCTCCGAGACCGAGGCGAGAGGTCTTCCTCGTCCTCATCCGACGTGGTCACTGCCCACTAGGTGCCCTAGAGTAGGCAACAAGTTCCACCGCCACGGCGCTCGACCTCGAATCGCCCGCACATGGCGGTACGGCTATTCAGCCAGTACCGAACCACCGCTCCCGCAAGGGGAAAAGGTAACGGTCGGTGACCGCGTTGAGGACCCGGCGCGCGTCCCGGAAATGTTCGGCGATGTGGCCGGCAACGGCCAGCGTCGCTGTGACCGGACTGCCGTTGGCGGTGGCAGCCGAGACCGCGGCCGCGTACCAGCGGGCACCGAGCAGCTCCAAGATGTCTTGGGTTCCGAGGTCGGCCGCGCTCTCGGCGCCGAGGCCCGACAGCCTCAGCAGCCGGTCGTGGTCGACGCCACTGCCGAGCGCGGGGAGATAGTCGGGGAACACGCCCAGAAGGAACAAGGCCAAGTCGCCGAGCCGACGATAAACGCCCGAACGCTCGGCGACTCCCACGACCTCGAGCAACTCGGCCAGACGTGCCGGTTCAAGCTCAGAGAAGCGACGCCGGCGCCAACCCCGGGCAGTGCGGGTCCAGGTGACCCCACTCGCGACGCGTGTGTAGGAGGCGAGCAGCTCGATAAGGAAGTAGCGGCGAAGAGGATCAGAAACCAGCGCCCGCAGCGCCACGACGTCGAAGACCGGGATCCGCACCCGCGGCGCCCATCGCTCCTCCACGAAACTCGCCGTCTCCAGCGCGGCAGCTGTCCGGTGCACGGCAGTTGCGAATGCCAGGAACGGTGAGACCGCGACGGACACCAAGGCGGTCTCACCGGGGCCGAAGACCACCGCCTCGACTGCGGGCGAGCCGAGCGCCGCGCTCAGTGGGACTTGTGCACCGACGGCTTTCGACAACAGCTGCCGATCCGTTTCGCTCAGGTGCTCGCGGTACAAGAGCTCGACGTCGACCATCCCCGCGTGAGATTACAGACGACGGCGCAATGTTCAGCACCTGCCGTGCTGGCTCTCGGAGATGGGCCAGCGGAGAAGGCAAAGTCGGCGAAGTAGCGTCGGGGCATGCCGACGACCGCTCATCTGACGGCCTTCACCCTTACAGCCCTAGTTATCATCGTGATCCCGGGCCCGAGCGTCATGTTCATCGTCGCCCGCGCCCTGAGCTATGGGCGAAAGGCCGCCGTGCTGACCGTGGTGGGCAACGCCATCGGCGAATACCTCCAGGTCGTTGCAGTCGCCTTCGGAGTCGGCGCACTTGCCGAACGTTCGGTCGCGGTGCTGACCTGCCTCAAGCTGTTCGGTGCCGCATACCTCGTCTACCTGGGCGTGAGAACGATCCGGGACCGCCGGTCATTGCTCAAGATGTTGCAACCCGAAACGACGCCGTCGCAACGGCGCTTCCTCTTGCAGGGTCTGATCGTCGGGTCGACCAACCCGAAAACGGTGGTCTTCCTGGTGGCCATCCTTCCCCTGTTCGTCAACCGAGCCCAGGGAGGTATCCCAGATCAGATCCTGGTCCTCGGGCTCGTCTTCTCCGCCATCGCCCTCGTTTGCGACAATGCCTGGGGTTTGTTCGCAGGAACGGTGCGGGCATGGTTCGCAAGATCTCCCAACCGCCTGGAGCTCATCGGTGGCATCGGCGGCTTGGCCATCATCGCCGTCGGCATCCGACTGGCCCTGACCGGTCGCAAGGACTGACCCGACGCCCGGTGGCTAAAAGCGCTGTAACCCGAACCTGCCGGCGGCACGCCTGGCCCGCCGGGCCGCACGGCGTTTGCGAACCGAGACCAAGACGAGGGCTCTGATGAGGGCCATGGCCAGGATCACGATGCCGATGAGCACATGGTGGCCGAGGAGCAGGACCGCACCGATGGCCGCGCCGAGGATCACCATCACCCAGCGCAGCCACCATGTCGACGTCACCTTCTCATCGTAGGACCGCCGCCCCGGGCCCTTGCCGGCGATCTGGCGCAATGAACTTATCCTGGTCTCATGTGCCGGAACATCACCACTCTCCGCGGCCTCGAGCCGCCTGCAACTGCCGATGAGATCGAGGCGGCAGCTCGTCAGTTCGTGCGCAAGGTATCCGGCGTACAGTCCAGGTCACTTGCGACCGAGCCGGCCTTCGAAAAGGCCGTACAGATCATCACCTCCGCCACCGCGGAGCTCCTTTCCGAGTTGCCGGCCCGGCGCCAGCCTCCGCCGACGCTTCCGCCTTTGAGGCGGGTGACGAAGGCGGCGCACTGACCTCAGGCGACTCCTAGTCGGCCTTGGGCCGGCGCTGCGTGCCATCGAGCCAGATGGTCCAAGGTTCGATCACGCCGATCCGCAGCAGACCCATCGACGCCCAGGGATCTTCTCCCAGCCGGACCCTGATCTCGCCCTCGTCGCTTGCCTCGATGACGAGCAGCGCACGTTCGCCGTCTGCCAACGGGCCCCCCAAGATGACAAAGCCCTCGTCGACGAGGCCGTCCATGAAGGCGGCGTGCTCGTCCCATCCGAGCTGCTCCCGGATCCCGAGCGCGCCATCCCAGCTCGGGCCGTGGACAGTCGTCAGGGCGAAGAAGGCCATGTGCTGAATGTAACGACGAGTGCCTGGACCCATGCCGGCACCGTGCGGCTCAGATCCTCGGAGTGCTCCCCGCTAACACCATCGCAAGCATGTCGGCGTCTGCGTTCCCACCGGTGTGGATTACTACCACTTTCTTACCCGACACCCAGGATCGTTCCTGGAGCAGCCCGGCCACGGCGAGGGCACCTGCTGGCTCGGCGACATTGTGCGTGCAGGCGAACAGGACCCGCATCGCCTCGGCCGCGGCGTCCTCACTCACCCTAAGGATACGGGCAGCACCGCCGCAGATGATCGAGATGGCGTCTTCGTCAGGGACACGGCACGCGACACCGTCGACGAAGGTGTTGGCAGCGTCGGTGGTGACCACCCTCCCGGCCGCCACGGAAAGTGCCGTCGCAGGAGCCTCGTCTGCCACGACCCCTATCACCTCGGTGCTTAGGCCGAGAAGGTCCCTGACGCCGATGAGCCCGCAAATACCGGTGCCCATCCCGACGGGCACATAGACGGCATCGAGCTCCGCGACGGCGCTGAACAGCTCGAGCGCGTAGGTGGCCACGCCAAGCACCAGATCAGGGTGGTAGGAGGGGACGACTTCGAGCCCGCGCTCGGCTCCGAGGACGGCGGCGTGCTCGCGCGCGGCTTGGAAGTCGTGGCCGTGCACGACCAGTTCGGCACCGAAGCCGGTCATCGCGGCGTTCTTGTCCGGGCTGTTGCCCTCGGGCACGACGATGGTGACGGGAACCCCGGCTGCTCTCCCGGCAAAGGCAAGGCTCTGGCCGTGGTTGCCGCGAGTCGCGGACACGGTCCCTTCTACCGCGGGCCGCTCAGTGCGCATACGCTCGACGTAGACGAGCCCTCCGCGAACCTTAAAAGCCGCGGTGGGCGTGTGGTTCTCATGCTTCACCCACACCTCGGCACCGACCTTGTCCGCCAGCAACGGCCAGAGGTATTGAGGTGTAGGCGGCATGGCCCTTCCCACCACCTCGGTTGCCCAGACAAGCTCCTCGGAACTGAACGGCATCGTCCTTGCTTATCAGCTCGGAAGATCCGAAGGCGCACGCGGCATCGGGCGCGTCGGACGGGTTGTTCGAACGGCATGCTGATTCCCAGCCGGCTAGCGGCCCATACTGTGCACATGGGATCGAAGGGGATTCGTCGCCGCAAGCCCCGCCACAAAGTCGCCCCACTCCGGAGTGCTTCAGGGGAGGCGGGGCCACTGCTTGCGGGCGCGCCCGATGAGTACTCGACCATCACGCCTTACGGGGCAGCCATGGGAATGGCCACCTTCGTCGGGAAACTGATCGAGCGAATTACGCACAAGCGACGCCGCTAGCGCCCTCAGCTAACTGCGCCAGAGCGGGCAGGGTCACTTCGCCGCGTGTCAAGACGAAGCAGCGATTGCCGTGCAGAGCGGTCCCTTGCCGACCCGCCAGCTGCGGGTCCGGACGGCGGACAGGCGGACGCCGTGGACGGGTACCTCAGGCTCGGCAACGGCGGTGAAATAAGGCGCTCGGTCGACTTCTCGTTGTGAGCGGACTCTCCTTAGGAGAGCGACGCCTAGGCGTCGAACACGTAGGCCCGGCCCGCGTGAGCGCCGTGACCGTAGGCCCCTATTACCACCGTCGTGCCCGAGATCGCGGCGGAGACGCCAAGGAAGTCACCTTTGACGGTGTTCGACCCCTTCAGCTCATCGGTCTCCTTCCACCCCGAAGCCTTCTTCTTGAACACGTACGCCCGACCCGCCTGCTTGGCAGTCTCGTAGGCGCCCACGACCACGGTCGTACCCGAGATCGCAGCCGCGATTCCGAAATAGTCGCCTGCGATCGTGTCGGAGCCCTTCAGCTCGGCGAGCTGCTTCCAGGTGCCCGCCGTGTCAGTGAACACATATGCCCGGCCGGCACTATTGGCGCGGCCGTAGGCACCGACGACGGCGGTCGTCCCGGAAAGACCCACCGAGCTGCCGAAGTTGTCGCCGCCGACGACGTCGGAACCCTTCAGCGTCGCGACCTCGGTCCAGCCGAGCAGCGACTTTGAGAAAACGTAAGCGGCGCCCGTCTTGCCGGCGCCTTCGGCACCCACGACGATGGTCGTGCCCGAGATGGCAGTCGAGGTACCGAAGCCTTGCTTCGCCTTGGAGTCGGAGGCCTTCAGCTCAGCGGCTTGGGTCCAACCGGTCGGCGTCTTTGTGAACACGTACGCCCTCCCGGCGTAGTCACTGTGGCCGACGGCACCGACCACGATGGTCGCGCCCGAGATGGCCACCGACCACCCAAAGGAATCGTCGGCGACTGTATCGGAGCCCTTCAACTCCGCAGTCTGCTTCCAGACTCCCGCCGTGTCGGTGAACACATATGCCCTGCCCGCGTAGCCGTCGTGCTCGTATGCGCCGACCACGATCGTCGTGCCCGCCACGGCCACCGAGGTGCCGAACGCGTCCTCGGCGGTCGTGTCGGAGCCTTTGAGCTCCGCGGCCTGCTTCCAGCCGGACGCGCTCTCGCTGAACACGTACGCGCGTCCGGCATAGCTGGTGCCCGATGTGCCGACTACCGCTGTCGTTCCCGAGACAGCCACCGAGGTGCCGAACATGTCGCTCTCCACGACATCGGAGCCCGTGAGAACCGCCTGCTGGCTTTCAATCGTGGCGGCTGTTTGGCCCTTGCCCGCGGTCGAGGTACAACCCCCGACCAGCGACGTGAAGACCACGCCAAGCGCGAGGAGCACAGACACGCTCGCAATCTGGGACCTCCGCATGTGATGTCTCCAATCGAGGGCTCACGCCCATGTCATCGACGCATAGAGAGCCAATTGCCACCCCAGTCAGAAACGGGCTCTTCGAGTTCAATTCTCACGAGGCGCCACCGAAAGGTGCAACGCCCCCGCCTTCTCGGATGGACGTCGTGTCAGCTGGAGCGTAGCCCGTGGGCTCGATTGCCTTCATCCAGGCCGTACAAGCTAACTGGGCGGCGCAAGATCGCAGGCGCTGTCCGCGGTCGCGAGTACTGTCCCGGCTATGCCTGAAGGGCAGCGCCATCTGGTCGCCCAAGCACCGGGCCAACCGCACGCGTGCGGCCGTGACCGGAGGGCGGCCCACCTGTTGCGTGCCTTCACTGCCAAGCGGCGGGGCACCTTGTGGCCACGACTGCGACCCAGTGCTTGGGTGCTCTGCCTCCTGGCCACGGTCGTCGTGCTCTTGGCACCCCTCGCGGGGTTCAACGTGCCCGTGGGCATCGCGTCCAGTCACCGGGCGACAGCGGTTCCACCAGATACGCGCCGCCCTGGTCACCTCGGCGCAGCGCTGGGTTCAACACCGGCGTCGGTGGCCTTCCTAGCCCTGCTGCGCGCCGGTGGCGAGCCGGTATGCCTCGAGTCCTGGGCGCGCACTGTCGGTCTCGCCGTGCAGTGGGGCTCCGGCGACAGCTGGGTGACGATAAGCGGCACACCGGTGGCAGTCGAGCGGAGCTTTCACGTCTCGATCGAGACTCACCGCGGTGCCGACGGCTCGCTTACATGGGCCGCGCGCCGCCCGGCAAAGGTGCCCGGAGGCGCCTGCGGTGAAATCTCGGGGATCGGTGCCCTGCATTCGTTCGTCCGCCCTGCCGAGCTCGGAGGCGTGAGGTTGCCGCCGTCCTCCCCCGGCCTGAGCCCGTCGCAGCTGATCGACGCCTACGACGCCGCACCGTTGATAGCACGAGGGCTCACCGGCCAGGGCCAGACCATCGTCTTCTTCGAGGCTGACGCCTTCAGCTCCTCCGATGTGAACGACTTCGCTGGCGCCGTCCACAACCGGTTGGATCTCAAAGTGCCGCTCGGCAATCTCGGAAAGGCGGAGGGAGAGAGCACGATGGACATCGAGACGGCGCACGAGATCGTGCCGTCCGCGAAGCTCGTCGATGTCAACCTCCTAGCTTCGAGGTTCCGGAACATGTCGACAGCGGCTACCTACGAGGCCGCCTTTGCCTTCGCCGCGCGCCGCTGGCCACGAGCGATCTGGAGCATCAGCCTGGGCAGCTGTGAGAGCGACACGAGTATCTTCGACTCCGCCGATCTGATGTCCTTGAACGGTGCTGTCGCCTCAGCAGAAAGTGGTGGGACGACCGTGTTCGCCTCGAGCGGTGACAGCGGCGGGCTCGACTGCATGCCGGCGAACGATGCGGGGCAACCGCCCCTCGACTCCTGGCAGGGGGTGTCGGTGCCGGCGAGCCTCCCCGCAGTCACTTCGGTCGGAGGGACGACGCTCTCGGCGACCCCAACGGGCCGGTACCTGGGCGAGACGACCTGGACCGAGCCACTGCTGATGCAGGGATCAGGCGGAGGTCTGTCGAAGGTCTTCGCACGGCCCTCGTGGCAGGTTGGCCCAGGCACCGGGGGCTTGTTCGACTCATCGGACATGCGCCAAGTGCCCGATGTCGCCGCGGACGCGAACCCGGCCACCGGCAACGACATCATCGAGGCCGGACATGTGACGACTGGGGGCGGAACCTCTCTCGCGACGCCGATCTGGGCGAGCTTTACTGCGCTGATCGACGAGTACCTGCGCGCACGCGGCGACCACGCGTTGGGTTTCCTCAACCCTGAGCTCTACCGTCTCGCGGCGAGCTCGCCGCCGTTCCCACCACTGCACGACATCACCGCTGGCGGGAACGACTTCTACCTGGCCACCACCGGATACGACATGGTGACCGGACTTGGGTCCCCCGACGTATGGAATCTCGCCCGCGACCTGGCCCTTGCCGGGCAGTGACATGAGCGAGAGCGAACAGATGCCGATGCCCTTGCCGATGCTGACCACGAGGCGCTGCCCGTTCTGCGAAGAAGTCGTGCCCGACTCGCGTTACTGCGGCGCCTGCGGAGCACACCTCGCCCACGGCGAGAGCCGCGGGTCGCGGCGCCTGCACTCTTACGCCGCCTTCCCCGACGAACCGGTTCTACGCCTGTCGATCGCCTCCTCCTTGTTCCCTCACCTCTCCTACCGGGGGAGGGTTCCGTTCCGTGCTGCTCTCGGCATCATCGTCTCGCTTCTGGTCGTCTTTTCCCTTGCCGGCACAGCCGCGCCATTGATCGCTGTGTGCGCGCTCGGCGTGCCGTTGCTGTTCCTCCTCTACATCGTCGAGGTGGACCCGTATGAGGGGACCTTCGTGCTCTCGAGCGCGGTCGCTCTCCTGCTTGGTGCGGGTCTTGGAGTTGGGTGGGCGCTCATCGCCAGCCCGTATGTCGACCAGGCTCTACAGCCGATACCGTCTGCGAGCCTCACGAGCGGCCACGCCCTCCTAGCGGCCGTCGTGGTTCCGGCGGTGGCACTGGTCCTCATGTGCGTCCCGCTCGTCGCTGTCCGGATGATGCAACGTGGCCGGCTCGAGTCTCTCGACGGCTTCGTAGCAGGGGCGACCAGCGCCCTCGGGTTCAGCCTCGCTGCCACTGTCGTGCTGTGGTCGCCACTGCTCGGCAACGGGCAGTTGTTGCATCAGTCCTTCCTCGCCAACTTGTCCCAAGCTGTAGAGCGCGGCCTGAGCCTGCCGCTCATAAGCGCCATGAGCACCGGGCTCATCGGGGCGGCGGTCTGGGTCACGAGGCGAGATTCAAAGCCGGCGCGCGGCCGGTGGCTCACTTCTCCGGTGCTCGCCTTACTGATCGCTGCGGCCCTGCAAATCGGATGGGCGTTCGGGAACCTCGCCGCCCTTCCCGACGCCGACGTCCTTGTCATACAGCTCGCCGCGATCGGACTTCTGACCGTGCTCATGAGGTTGGGCATTCATCACGTCCTCATACATGAGGCCCTGGAGTCGCGCATCGGGGCGCCGCGGGTCTGTGCCCACTGCAGCCATCTCGTGCCGACAATGTCGTTCTGCCCCCAGTGCGGGGTGGCCGAGCGCGCCATAGCCCGACCCAGGCGCGGGATGCCGGTCACGCAATCGGCGCCGCCCTCACCTTCCAATGACGCGGCCAGCGCCCCGGAGCCAGGGACGTCCGGGGCGCCAGCGGCACCACCCGAGGCACCTTGGCCCACCGCCCCGCCCGGCGCGCCGGGAACCCAAACCGGGTTCCCGGAGGTGCATGAAAAGGCCCAGCATGGCCATCGTGTCAGCCACGCCGCGACACTGGCACTCTTTGCCGCAGGGCTCGCCGTGCTGACGGTGATCCTGGTCGTCGTCGCGGTCATAGCGCCCGCTCCGCCGCCGGCGCCCTGCCCGCCACTGGGATGTCAGGCTCCTCCGATCGGAGCGGTCGGCACCCAGTCGGAGACGGGTTCCCGGGCGGCCTCGGAGGTGGCCCAAGGGCGGCTCTACACCAACTCCCAGGGCTTCACCGTCCACCTCTACCCGTTCCCGGGTACCACGATCTACCCGGGCGTCTCGACGGCCGCCGACGGGATCACGCTGAGCTTTCCCTTCAAGTCGAGCTACGGCGGTACCTCGGACCTGGCTGTCGTCGGAGAACCGGACGCGGGCGCGACACCGCAGCAGATCGTCAATGACGAAGTGAGCCAGATCGCACCAAATGCACAGGTCCAGTTCCAGATGCCGGAGGCCTATGTCGGATACTGGCCCGGGTACGGCGAGGCGTTCGAGACTCAGGTGCCGAACGCCGACGGCCACAGCGCCACTTACGAGCTCGTCGTGATGGCTGCGGTCCGCGGTGGGTTCGGGATCGCCGTCGTCGCCTCCGGCGAGCTCCTCAGCCGGGTAACGCCCGGCTCGACGTGGTGGGACGGGCACCCGTCACCGGCTGCGATCAGCGTGGCCTACCTGGGCGATGGGACGGTCAACAGCATCACCTTCCCCCGGACTGCCTCACCGTGACCAAAAGGCGCCCACCCGAACGGCGGTCTGCAATGCGCCCTTCGGGGGGCCGGCGCAGTTAGCGGTCCTCTTCGGCGCCAACAGGCCAAGCTCGCGGCAGGATCGAGCGGTGTGAGACCGAGTTGTTTGAACGAACCAACGCGAGCGCGCGAAGGCGCGCCTGGCGAGTCAGCCTCCCCTGTCTCTCGCCAGGCGCGCCGGACCCGACCGGCGCCTAGTTACCGGCGCCCAGAAGGATCAGCTACCCCTAGAAACCCGAGTCAGTGATCAGGCCATCCATCCTCGGAGTCCCGATACCTGTGGCCTCGTCGTATCCCGGGGTCGTCGGGAACAGGCCGTTGTTGTTGGTGGTCTGGTGGAAGCCGGTGATGTCGTGGAAGTAAAGCTGCGGGGCGAGGTTGAACAGCCGGTACAAGAGCGGGTTCACGTTGCCGCTGCGATGCCCCACGAAACCGTCACGGTCCGCGATGATGCCTGACCACAGCGGCGAGGACAGGCTCGTGCCGCCAATGCCGAACCATCCGGCCGGGTTCCCGCTGATCCCCGCGCAAACGCTGTACGGAGTGGCTGCGCTCCCGGTGCAGTACTCGGCATACGGGGTGTACTCGTCCGCGTTCGCGGAGATGTCCGGGACCTCGCGACACGGCGTCCCGAGGCCGGCCAGTGAGCACTGCGTCGTGCCGTTGCCATACGTCGTGTTCGGGTTGTTGACGCCCGCACCGAACTGGTAAGAAGGCCGGCCCCAGAACTGGCTGCTCCCACCTCCGCCCGCGCCTGTCAGCGCGCACCACTCCAGACCAGGTATGCCCCCTTCGCTGGCGCTGGTGTTGCAGAGGTCATCGACGTTCCAGACCGTCTCGACGCCGTAGGGGTAAGACGGGTTCGGGTTCCCGCCCGGGTTGTAAGACTCGAGCGAGGTGCCGCCGACACTGGTCACCCAGGGCTGAGCCGGTGGGTCGAGGACATTGACGATCGTTGTGCCGTCGCTCCTGATACATGAGAAGGCACCAGTGTCACCCTCGGCACCGAACATCGACTGCCCCTGCGCGGCCATCTGCTCGAAGATCACGTTCTCGGCCTGGGCGTAGGCAGCACCGGCGTCGTTCTCACAGACCGACCAGCTCGAGCTGACGACGTCCGCCAGGTCGTCCTTGGCGATCTTGGTGTATTCGTCCAGCTCGGTTTGGCCGGTGTAATCGTTCGGAGCGTTGTAGACGAGGATGTGCCTGGCATCTGGCGAGATCGACAGCTGCATCTCGATGTCGGCGTCGACTTCGATGTCCCCCGCGTACCCGTTGAAATTCGCCGGACAGGTGTCACCTGCGGGGCAGACCGGGCTCAGCGGGCCGCCGTCGACTGTGATGTCGACGAGCGGCGGTGTGTAGTGCCGTCCGTAGAAGGTCTGCGCCCAGGTATCGATGTCGGAGCGCTGGTAGGCCGAGAGCTCGAACACGGCGAGGTTGACACCGGCTCCTTGCACGCGCGGCCCTCCGTTCGGCGCCTCGTAGATCGAGTTCGTCTGTGACGGCGTCAGACCGTTGCAGCCCGGGCCACCTCCGTAGCCGAATGGGAACGAGACGTGGTTGTTGACGGCGTTGAAGAGCTGCGCAGCAGTCGGGTACGGTGCCTCGCAGCTGGGAGACGAGCCGTGCGACCTTCCGTAGACCGGACGGATCACGTTGTCCGTGCGCACTACCATCGAGTGCTCACGGACGGTGTTGGAAAGCCCGACCACCCCGAGCACGCCACGTACGAGACTCGTGGGCAGTTTCACGGTCGAGGCATTGGAGAAGTAAGTGATGCCCTGCGGGTCACGATACCTGCGCAGGCTCGTCCTGAAAGCCGCCGCAATCCTGGCGCTCGACGCCTTCGCACGCACCAGGAACGGTGACGAGGACTTCTCGAGGACCAGTCCACTTGCTTTCAGGTAAGCGCTAACGGCCGAGACCTCCGCCGCGCTGGGAGCAAAACTGGCATCGAACTGGCCCTCTTTCAGCCAGTGTTGGTAGCTCGTACTCTTGGAATTGTACATGTCCGCCAAAAGTCTCTGCAGTTGTACCTCGTGGCTGGGGGCGAGCGCGAGCTCGACCGACATCGAGTTGCTGTGGAACGCCCCGATGTTGAGGTCGGTCGTCCTCGTGAGGCTCCCGGAAAGTACAGAAAAAGAGCGGATGGTGGCATGTTGAGCTGAGTGTGACGCCACCGCTAAAGCCGGCGCTGCAAGCACTCCTGTTGCTGCGATCATGGCAGCGCCGACAACCGCGGCCCGCAATGGAAGGTGTTTCAAGGCTAATCCCCCGATCTCATGAAACCCGTTCTCCGCCCACCCTTTTCACTGGGCGACGCGGATCTGTCAATGGCCACTCGGGCGCCTTGGCAACTGGGGCGTCGATCCCGAGCCCGGCCGGGGGCCATGATCCTCCCGCTCCAGATCGCGCGTCAAGGGCCATTAGTGACGACAAGACGGTCGATTATCGGTCAAGGTCTCCCGGAGGCTTGCTCTCGCTGTTCGAGCTGCTGGTGGGCGTGCGCTTTAGGCTCGGTCGCTTTGCTCATCGGGAACATTGAGAACACAAGCGGCCAGTGACAACATGCCGGAGACGTCAGCCGTTCGAGCTTCAGGCCTCGAATAGGTACGCGCGACCAGCGCTCTTGGAGTGACCATCCGCACCCGCGACGGCAACGTCGCCAGAGATGCCGACCGAGTATCCCAGGTAGTCACCAGCGGCTGTGTCGGAGCCCTTCAATGACCCAATCTGTTTCCAGAGCTGCCCTGATCCTGCGAACAGATAAGTGCGGCCGGCGTTCTTGGAGTATCCGGGTGCGCCGGCCACGAGCGTCGTTCCCGAAATCGCCACCGCATAGCCGAAGTCGTCGGCGCCGACGGTGCCGGACCCCTTCAATTCGGCAACCTGCTCCCAGCCCACCCCCGAGCTCGCGAATACGTAGGCACGGCCGGTGGCCTTCTTGTAGCCGGGTGCGCCTATGACTGCGGTCGTGCCCGACATCGCTGCCGAGACGCCGAAGCCGGTGTCCGAGCCGGTGTCCGAGCCCTTCAGCTCGGCGACCTGGTTCCAACTCGCCCCTGAACCCACGAACACGTACGCCCGGCCCGAGCTCTTGGCGTGGTCCGGCGCGCCCACGATCGCGGTCGCGCCAGACGTGGCAACCGTGTAGCCGAAGCCATCTTTAGAAACGGTGTCGGAGCCTTTCAGCTCGGCGGCCTGTCTCCAGCCCTTCGCGACGTCGGTGAACACGTACGCCCGTCCCGCGTTCTTGTCGAGACCATCGGCACCCACAACAGCTGTCGGGCCAGAAACTGCCACGGCGTCGCCGAGATAGTCACCGGCACCGATGCCAGAGGCCTTCAATTCGGCGACCTGGCGCCACCGGGTCGTAGCTCTCGCGAAGACGTATATCCGGCCGGCGTTCTTCGCGTAGCCCGGGGCGCCGACAACCACGGTCGTGCCCGAGATCGCCACCGAATAGCCGAAGAAGTCGCCGGCCACGGTCCCGGAGCCTTTCAGCTCGGCGGCCTGTCTCCAGCCCTTCGCCGTCCTCGAGAACACGTAGACGAGGCCGATATCGTTGGCATAGCCAGGAGCGCCCACGACAGCCGTCGTGCCCGAGATCGCCACCGAGACGCCGACGGCATCACCGGAAACCGTGTCGGAACCCTTGATCTCTGCCAGTTGCCTGCCGACTGGAGGCGCCGTCTGCTGGCTCGCGGCCGTGGCGGCCGCGCTGAAGGCCAGCATGGGAAGGACAATCGCAGACGCCGAGGCAAGCCCCAAAAGAGCGACGATCCGCGACTTACCCATTTGAGGCCTTCCGATCATCTTGACCCGCGACTAGAGGCAAGCATCGCGCCGGCACCGAAGGTGCGCAAAGGACCTCCCCAAAGCGAGCCGTCAGTCTGCTCGCTCTGGGGAACCGGAGAAGTTGGGTGCAGCGCGACCGTCACCTCGAGCGTTGTTACAGGTAGGACGCCTCACGGCCATCGAAGGTGCTTAATAAAGAGCCCCAAGGAGGACAGTTATGAAACTGACACTGCGTGGCGGTGGATGGCTCGCCGCAGGTGCCGCTGTGGCCTGCGGGGCGATTCTCGTGCCCACAGCTGGCTTTGCTGCATCGGCTGCATCGGCTGCATCGGCTGCATCGGCTGCATCGGCTGCATCGAGCGCGGTGGCCGCGTGCCGTGTCGCCAATACGGAGGTCTGGGCCGCCGTTGAAGGCGATGGCACCGCCGGCACGACCTACTACGAGCTGGAATTCAGCAACATCGGGGCGAGCGCCTGCTCGCTGCACGGCTACCCCAGCGTGTGGGCGGTGGGTCTCTCGGGTCAGCAAATAGGCAAGCCCGCGTCGCCAAGGGGCGCCGCTAGCACCGTCACGCTGCAACCCGGCGCGACGTCACACGCGATCCTCGGGGTCGAAGACTGGGGCGCGCTTTGCAGCAACGGAGTGGCAGCGGCAGGACTGCGCGTCTTGCCGCCCGGCGAGTTCGTCGGCAGGCCGGCAGGTGAAGCGGACGAGATCGAGAATTTCCCCGTTCGCGTGTGTCCTGACCGGTCTTCGATGAGCATCCGCCCGGTTCATGGCGGGACAGGCATCCCCAATTACACCTTCTCTTGAGGCTCGGCCCGCGTTGGCGACTGTCGCCTCGGCGCGGCGTCCTGAGGTTGTAGCCAGCCGATACGCGCCAGTAGTGACGGCACCGTTGACCGATCGAAATGGCTTGTGCACAGCGCAGACCTCCGCCAAGCGGTGTAATGGGTCGGGAGGTCTCATGGCGGTCGAGGGCTCTGACCAATGGGAGTTCGAGCGGTGGTACCTGGCGTCGCGAAAGGCGCTGACCGGCGCGGCGTTCCTGTACGTCGGCAACATGGACGAGGCTCTCGAGCTGACCCAGGAGACATACGCGCGCGCCTGGCAGCACTGGGACGTCGTCTCCAGGCACGCCAACCGAGACGCATGGAACCGCCTCGTGCTCCACAACCTGGCCGTCAGCCGCTGGCGACGCCTCGCTCGCGAGAAGGCGCTCGCCCCGCCTAGGGCCGAGGTGCACCAAGGCCCCGATGCGCTCGACATCGATCTCGCCCGCCTCGTGGCACGGCTGCCCGCGAATCAGCGGCGGGCCTTCGTCCTCCATGTCGTGTTCGACCTCAGCGTCGACGACGTCGCCCACGAGATGAAGGCACCCGCCGGCACAGTGCGCTCGTGGATCCACCGCGCCCGGACGGCGCTTGCAGCCCAAATCGACTCCGACACCCGTCTCATGGCTCGGAAGTGAGAACAATGGACGAGAACTCGAACAACATCGATCAGCTTTTTAAGCAGACCGCGCGGCACGCTGCTGCGCTCGCCGAGGCTCTTGAGCCCACCAAGGCCATCCAACGAGGCACCAGACGGCGCGTGTACGCCCGGCGTCGAAGGCTCGCTCTCTCGGGCGTCGTCGTCCTCGCGGCGATCATCATCTTCTTGGTGCCACTGCCGCAATTGCACCTGTTCGGCACTGGCACCAGGCACACTGCCGCCGCGACTATTTCGACCACGTCGCTGCAATCGGGCAGCCGTGCGACCGCAAACGGGATCCCGACCGACTTCCAGCCGAGGTCGTTCACGGCAGTGAGCCCCGACGAGTGGTGGCTGCTCGGGACCGCCCGATGCTCGAACGGGTCCGGCACCTGTGACGCAATCGTCCGCACGGACGACGGTGGCTCCAAGTTCACCGGTGTGCCCAGTCCCCCGGTGAGCGCGAGCGAGGTGACGCAGCTGCGTTTCACCAGTGCTCTCGACGGGTACGCGTTCGACCCCGAGCTGTGGGTGACGACCGACGGCGGCACGAGATGGACGAGGATCCCCACCCGGGGGTCGGTGACCGAGCTCGCGGCAGCCGACGGCGAGGCGTACGCGCTCGGCTGCACAGCCGCGAACTGCCCGGGCGTGGAGCTCCTGCGTTCGCCCGTCGGCTCTCTTCACTGGCAGCGGGCGACGACGCCCGTCCCCCTCAGCGACGATCCGAGCCTTGCCGCGAGCGGCAGGAGCGTGTACGTGCTTGGAGGCGAGACCAACGGTCACCATGTCCGCGTGTTCCTCGTCTACTCAGGCGACAGGGGGGCAAGCTTCAGCAAGCGTGTCGATCCCTGCACCGCCGTCCTCGGCGGCAGCGTGACGGCGGCGGTGGATGGGAGCTCGTCGATCTGGGCTGCCTGCCCCACCGGGACCGAGGCGGAGACGTGGCAGTCCGACGTCGGCGGTAGGCGCTGGGCAGGCGGACAGGGAGGGTTCCCCAACTCGGTCCAGCTCGCTGCTGCCTCCTCGTCGGTCGCTCTCGCGTCGAGCTCACAAGAAAGAAACGGGGTACCGCCGAACGCTCTGGTGCGAACCACCAACGGTGGTCAGAGCTTCTCGGTCGTGCTGTCCGAGTCAGGCTCGTTCGTCGCGTGGGTGGGCTTTAGCGACCCGGTTCACGCCTACGTGTTGCTGGACTCGGGCGACTTGGCGACCGCCACGTCGCGCCTTTTTGCATCCGACGATGCTGGCGCAACCTGGCACCGGGTCATGATCAAGAACTGAGTCCCGATCCCCGGCGTCTCATAACGTCCCCCGTGACCCGGGACGGGTCGCCCCGATCAGTACCAGGCGGTCGTGACGCTCTCGGTCTGCAGGGTCTTGGCCTTGTAGCTCTTCGCGTACCGGGTCGTCCACGGCTCGGTCTTCTGGCCTGGAATGCTTGCCCAGCCGGTTCCAGGATCGCAGTAGTAGTTCAGCGCGACCTTGTCGATCTCCACCCCCGTACCCGTCGCGGTGATGCATCGAATGCCGTTGCCTAGTTGGTCGGCCCAGATCCAAGGTTTCCCGTTGGGATGCTCGGCCGCCTTCGCGATTGGCGCCGTGAGATCGAACCGCGTGACCTGGCCCCAGGGTGCGACCATGCAGGCAAGCTGTGTGAACGTCTTGGACTGTGGGGCAAAGCACGGGTCGTAGATGAACGACTTGGCCATGCACCTGTAGGCATCACTGGCCGAGACGGCGATCGAGCTCGTCCAGCAGGTGCCCTTGACCGTGCCGGCGACTAACAGCCCGGCCTTCAGCTTCCCGCCCGAGGTCCAGGGATAGACCGTCACGACCTTAGTCCTGGTGGCACTAGTGGATGCTGCCGCCGGTACCGCGCTGGCAAGGGCGACGACCGTCACTACGACTGCGGCACCGCGCCAACGTGCCTGCTCAGTTCTCATGTTCCCCTCCGTCTCAAGCTCGGATCGTATCTGTGTCCATAGCTGTCGGTCCTCACCTTGCGTTGTCGCACGGGCAGTTGAATGCCTGGAGATTGCTCCGACGACCCGAGTTTTGCCACCAGGGCCTTCCCACCGAGCCCGCTCAGCGCATCACGCCTCGAAGACGTAAGCGCTCCCGGCACCTTTCGCGTGGCGGAAGGCACCAACAGCGACTGTTGTACCCGAGATGGCGACCGAACAGCCGAAGCTGTCACCCGCGACCGTGTCGGAGCCCACGAGCTCGGCATCGCGTTTCCAGGCGCCCCTGGCCTCTGTGAACACGTAAGCCCGACCGGCATTGTCGGCTTGGAAGTTCGCGCCGACAACAACTGTCGTACCCGAGATCGCCACCGAACCTCCGAACAGTCCACCGTAGGCCGCAGTGTCGGAGCCCAGTTCGACGGCTTGGGTCCAGATGCCTTTGATGATCGTGAAGATGTAGGCGCGTCCGGTGAGTTTGGCGTGGGCGTAAGCGCCGACTACGGCGGTCGTGCCCGAGACGGCCACAGACGAACCGAAGTAGTCGTTCATGACCGTGTCGGATCCCTTCAGCACGGCGACTTGTGCCCAGCCACGCGGCGTTTCGGTGAACACGTACGCTCTGCCCCCACCAGTAGGATCGCCGTTCGCCCCGACTACGGCGGTCGTGCCCGAGATGGCAACAGAGGTCCCGAACTGGGCGCCGAGCGGAGTTCCCGAGCCCTTCAACTCGGCGGTCTGGTTCCAAGTGCCCTTGGTCTCGGTGAACACATAGACCCGGCCCGCCTCCTTGGCCTGGTTCGTCGCACCGACAAGGGCGGTCTTTCCCGAGATCGCCACCGCAGTGGCGAAAAAGCTCCCGCCGGGACAGAGGTCACCTTGGCAGGTAACACCGTCATAGGTGTCGGAACCTTTCAACTCCGCGACCTGGTTCCAGGTGCCCTTCGCTTCGGAGAACACGTACGCCCGTCCGCCACCCCTGGCGTGACCGGGCGCGCCAATGATGGCCGTCTTGCCCGAAAGCGCAACCGAGGAGCCAAAGTCATCACGGGCAACGGTGTCGGAGCCCTTCAACTCCGCGGTCTGCTTCCACCTGCCCTTCGTCTCGGCGAACACGTACGCCCGGCCGCCCCTCGCGTGCGGCCATGCACCGACGATTGCGGTCGTGCCCGAGATAGCCACCGGGGCGCCGAAACCATCGCCGGCGACGGTGTCGGAGCCCTTCAGCTCGGCGAGCTGCTTGCCGATCGGCAACGGCTGGCGAGAGCCTGCGGCCAGCGCCGTTGTCGCGCTCGCGATAAGCGGCAAGGAGATCGTCCCCACCGCGACGAGCACGCTCAGGCTGGCAATCAGGGATTTACGCATTGCTTCTCCCTCTGCTGCCCCGCGCGACCGAGCCTAGATCAGCCTCCGCCTGCGGCGCGGCACTCGTTTGCCCTCCGATACTCGAAACCGCGTGCGCTCCCGCTTGGGAGCACGCGGTAGTCGCCAGGGATACGGTGGGGGTCATGTTCCAGTACCTCGTCCACTGGCAGGATCGGACCAGGCCGCCCGAAACGGTCCTGGCCGATCGGTTCGAAGATGAGGGTGATGACTTCGTCTTCTACACGACCGTGGCAGGCGGGGTGGAGCAGCGAGCCGCGATCCGGCAAAGCGAGGTCGAGATCATCACCCTTGAAGGCCAGCTCGGCGTCTGAGCCGAGCCGAGCAGAAGGATTCTTCGAGAGGCTGAGGTGGAAACCGCGGCAGCCATCTTGTTCGTGGTGCTGACCGCACTCGTCATTTTGTGGAGGTCGGTCGAGTCGATCAAGAAAGGTCGCCCGCGCACGCGCGGAAGACAACGCTGCCGAGCGTGCGGGTCCCGGCTCGTAGGCGTGGGTGGTCCGAACGATGGCAGATGTCCCAGGTGCGGGATCCGCCAGACCGGGCTCAGCTAGCTGGCTCTTGCCAGCCCCAAGCGTCGCATCGCCTCGGACGGATTACGCCCGGCGACCTGGCGCAAGTGCCCGACATCTAACCCGACATCTAATTCGCCGCCGCCGGTGCTACAACTTGACTTACAACGCCCCTCCAGCAGGTCCCACTTCCTGGAGGGCGTTGCCGCGTCATCGCTGCCGTGGCAGACTGCGCGCCATCGGAGCGACCGAGTATCGCGAGATCGCTCGCGACCGAGCTCTTGATGCCGGACAGAACGACCCGTCGCGGCGGTCTGGTGAGGTCAGGTTATGAGGACACCTGGCTATGGATCTCGAAGGTGGTCTCCTGCGGCGGTGACGTGAAGCCACCTTCTATGCCCGACGCCATCTTGGGCATGAGGACGCTGTCACGGAAGTCCTCCCAGCTCTGCTGGGACTCGTGGATCGCAACGATGGTCCAACCATCGGCCGATGGACCTGCCATATGAAAGACCTGGCCGGGGGGCAGGCTCCCGTCCGCGGGATGCACTGCGGCGACGGAAGCCTCGTACTGCTCTTTCGTTCCGCCAGGGAACTGATGCACAACGCCGTACGCCATTGGATTTCCCCCCTCGATTGTCGGACTTGCCCTAGAACCGTGGGCAAGGACCCGCACCCTACACGATCTTGGACGCACGTCTGCTTGACTCAGCTCCACCTCGGACCGCTTCATCAACGGCGGTGTCAGAATCTGACGATGGACCGCTTAGCTGCCGCGACGATGGATCTTGGCGACCCTCTCGCGCCCTACCGGGACCGGTTCACCCTGAAGGGGCCGATCTACCTCGACGGCAACTCTCTCGGCTGTCCATCCACTTCTGTCGCCGAGCGGCTGGCGGCAGCGGTGCGCGACTGGACCGAGAATCTGGTCGGCGGATGGTCGAGGTGGATAGACCTCCCTGCCACGGTGGGCGACCGGGTGGGCCGGTTGATCGGCGCCGGACCGGGACAGGTCGTGGTTTGTGACAGCACCAGCGTCAACCTCTACAAGCTCGCCGCGGCCGCCCTCGCTGCCCAGCCGGAGAGGCGGGTCATCCTGGCCGACGCGGACGATTTCCCAACGGACCGCTACGTGCTGCAGGGACTCGCCAAGTCAACCGGAGCCGAGTTGCGCCTTCTCCACGGCAGCGCGGTCGACGGCCTCGCCTCGGAATCCGTCGGCTCCGCAGTCGACACGGACACGGCGCTCGTATGCCTCTCACATGTCAACTTCCGCTCGGGCGCGCGACTGGACCTCGTGGCCGTCACACAAGCGGCTCACCGCCGCGGCGCACTCGTCCTCTGGGACCTGTGCCACAGCGCCGGTGCCATCCCGGTCGGCCTGGACGAAGCTGGAGCCGACCTCGCTGTGGGCTGCACCTACAAGTACCTGAACGGTGGCCCGGGCTCGCCTGCCTTCGCGTACGTGAGGCGTGAATTGCAGGAGCGGTTGCGCCAACCCATATGGGGCTGGTTCGGCCAACAGGACCAGTTCGCCATGGGTCCGAGCTACGACCCGACAACGGGGATGGGACGGTTCCTCGCCGGCACCCCGCCTGTGCTCGGTCTGCTCGCCGTCGATGCCGCGGTCGAGATGGTGGAGTCGGCCGGCATCGTCGCACTCTGGGCGAAGTCACAGCAGTTCACCGCCATGCTGGTGGACCTCGTACACGACAAGCTTGAGCCGCTCGGTGCCAGCTTGGCGAGTCCGGCTGATCCGGATCGGAGAGGCGCCCACGTGTCAGTGGCCCATCGCCAGGCCTGGCCGTGGTGCAAGGCTCTGATCGACCGTCGGTTGGTCATCGGGGACTTCCGCCCACCCGATGTGATCCGGCTCGGACCGGCTCCGCTCTACACACGGTTCGTGGACGTGTTCGATGCCGTCGAGAGGATGGCGGAGGTTCTAGAAGCCGGCGTAGACGACGTGCGAGACCGCCCGCGCGTCACCTGACCATCACAGGCCCCGCATGTCAAAAAGGCTCAGAGCGACCAGGTAGCGCCGTTCCAGGACTCGACCAGGGTCCTGACGAGCCCGTTGTTACCGGCGAACTCGCCGGCTGCCCTGCACCACCTTGGCGAGACACAGGACACGCCGTAGAGATAGGCCACCGGCGGGCTCGGTACCCGCGCGATCGACCAGGCGGAGCCGTTCCACGACTCGACCAGGGCCTTCCGGGTGTTGTCAGTACTGGCATAGTCGCCAACGGCTTTGCAGGACTTAGCCGATACGCAGGACACACCGTAGAGAGAAGCCACCCGCGGGCTCGGGCCGGGCACGACCGACCAAGCGGTGCCGTTCCACGACTCGACCAGGGCGCGAGTGAGGATGCTGCTGGCGCTGCCGGTGCCGGTGCTGTAGTTGCCCACGGCGAGGCACGATTTGGCCGAAGAACACGAAACAGCGGAAAGGCCGCCGTAGTTCCCTGGAGTCGGGCTCGGGACCGATGACCAGCTGGTTCCGTTCCAGGACTCAACCAGGGTATGGCTGCCGTTGTTGCCTACGGCGACACACCACTTGCCCGATACACAGAACACCCCACTAAGGGTGCTCCTGAGCGAGAAAATGCTCGGGCTCGGCACGACCGACCAGGCAGCGCCGTTCCAGGACTCGACCAGGGTGCGACTGAAGCTGGCAGTGCTGTAACTGCCCACGGCCTCGCACGAGCTCGCGGAGGTGCAAAACACGCCGGCGAGGATGCTGCTCGTCCCGCGCCCAGGGCTCGGCACGACCGACCAGGTGGTTCCGTTCCAAGATTCGACCAGGGTGCTACTGAGGCTGGAGTTGCTGTAGCTACCCACTGCGTCACACGAGCTGGCGGAGTTGCAGGACACACCATCCAGGGTGCTGCTCGTCCCGCGCCCGGGGCTCGGCACGACCGACCAGGTGGTTCTGCTCTTGGACTCGATCAAAACCCTGTTGCCGGAGTAGCCAACCGCTGTGCAGGCGCTGGCCGAGGCGCAAGACACACCGTTGAGGGTGCTCTCGCTCACAGGGCTGAGGCTGAGCTCGTTCGGCGACTCAGCTGCACCTGACGCTATGGGAACGACGGTCCACCCGAGGCCGATTGCGAGAGCAGCGAGCAGGCCGAGGAGCGCCAGGCGCCCGCTCCTCATGGGCCGCCGTTCCACGTCCAGAGCACGCATTGGCGCCCCCTCGGATCGACAGATCAGTTGCAGCTCCAGTATGACCTGGCGCGCAACGAGGAACACTGCGGCCCGGGCACCGAGCGAGCCGGTTTGCCCCGGTAGCTCTGCAGCCACCTCGCCTGAGCTGCCGCCTGCTCGAAAGCGCCCGCGTGGAGTCTCCGGCATGCCACGGAGACCGCTCCGTGGACCTAGCGCCCGCGCGAAATGCCCTGGCTTCGACCTCGATCCTCGCAACAAGCAATTCAAGCTGAGGAAGAAAGACGTCGATCTAGACATCATGAGAAGGGTCAGTGCCGCGCGGAAAGATGTATAGAGCGGCGCGGCGCGCGAGGGTGGTCGCCACGTGCGCGGTCGCCACCTTCGTGGCCGTTGCAATGTCTGTTTCCCCGGTCGCGGCTCAGCTCGCGAGAGGCTCGAGGGTCGTCGGTCCCTACTCGTCTCGCCTGGACGCGCCGAGGGGGGCTCGTCTGCCCTTCGGCGGTTCTGCCCAAGCCGTCTGCGGACACCCCGGAGTCGGCGTCGCTCAGTGCCTCAGCGACATCCTGTACCCCACCGGAACGGCACCCGAGTCGAGTACTCCGACCGGCCTGTCGCCGAGCAGGATCGAGAGCGTCTATGGCTACACGTCCTCCTCCACCGCGGGTTCCGGTCAGACGATCGCGCTCGTGGACGCATACAACGATCCGGACGCCGCGAGCGACCTCAACGAGTTCAGCGCCGAATACGGGTTGCCGTCGGAGTGCACCGGGGGATCCTCTCCGCCGTCTTGCTTCGAGTTCACCCAGGTCAACGAGACCGGTGGGAACAACCTTCCCGCCGGCGACGCGGGCTGGGACCTTGAGATCAGCCTGGACATCGAGTGGGCCCATGCCCTCGCTCCTGGGGCGAACATCCTGCTCGTCGAAGCTACGAGCAACAGCCTCTCCGACCTGCTAGCCGCTGAGCAGTACGCGGCCGCTCACGCGAACTACGTCTCGAACAGCTGGGGGTCATCGGAGTTCGACGGCGAGACTCTCTATGACTCCTACTTCAGCCAGCCGGGCGTCAGCTATTTCGCTGCTGCCGGCGACTCGGGAGGAACGGTGCTGTGGCCCTCTGCCTCGCCCGATGTGATCTCGGTCGGAGGGACCAGCCTCAGCTTCAGCTCGGGCGGGACCCTCGCCCAAGAATCCGCTTGGAACGACGGCGGAGGCGGCTGCAGCAGCTACGAGACCGCCAGCACGTACCAGACGACGGGGAGCGTGAGCTGCGCCGGCATGCGGGCAACGCCCGACCTCTCTTTGGACGCCGACCCGGACTCCGGCGTCTCGGTGTACGACAGCGTCTCGTACGACGGTCAGACCGGTTGGTGGACGGTCGGCGGCACGAGCGCCTCGACGCCCATGGTGGCGGCCCGGGCGGCGGCCACCGGAGCCCATGTGAACGCGCAGTACGTGTACTCGAACCCGCCGAACATTTCCTTTCGGGACGTCATCACGGGCAGCAACGGGTACCCGACCTTGCCCGGTTACGACCTCGCCACAGGGCTCGGCGCCTGGTCCAACACCCCGGGCACGCCCATGGGGCTCAACGCGAAAGACGTCTCCGGCGGCGTCACGCTGAACTGGAGCGCGCCTAGCGGCGCGCCCGTGAGTGGCTACACCATCTGGCGCGGAACTGCCTCGGGCGAGGAGACGACCGAGATCGCGACAGTAACGGCGCCAACAACCACCTATAGCGATACCTCGGTCCCCCTTGACACTACCTTCTACTACAAGGTCCAGGCGGCGAACGACCTCGGGGTCGGCCCATTCTCCAACGAGGCGTCCGGCAATGCCCCCGGGCCCGCCTACGCCGTAACCTTCGAAGCCAACGGCGGAACAGGGTCGATGGCTGTCGAGACAGAGGATGAACCGACGCCACTTACGGCCAACTCGTTCATCCGGGCCGGCTACCTATTCTCCGGCTGGAACACGGCCGCCAACGGCGCGGGCACGGCCTATTCCGACGGCGCCAGCTATCCCTTCACGGCGAGCGTCACGCTTTATGCCCAATGGACGGCCGACACCGCCTACACCGTCAGCTTCGAAGCCAACGGCGGCACGGGGTCGATGGCTCCCGAGACCGCCAGCGAGCCGACGCCGCTGACCACCAACTCCTTCGTCCGAACCGGCTACAGCTTCTCCGACTGGAACACTTCTACCAACGGCTCGGGTACCGCCTACGCCGACGGCGCCACCTACGCCTTCACGGCGAGCGCCGCGCTTTATGCCCAGTGGAAGGCGAGCATCTCTGCAGCGCCTCCCGCTCCGACGGTCACCGGGATCTCTCCGACCTCCGGCCCGGTCGCGGGTGGCACCTCGATCACGATCTCCGGCACCGGGTTCTCCACAACCGCCGGGGGCAGCCGGATCGAGTTCGGCACCACCTCGGCCTCGGCGGTGATCTGCGCCTCGACGATGCGCTGCACCACCACCTTGCCGGGTGAGGCGGCCGGCACTGTTGAGGTCGTCGTCACCACTCCCCACGGCACTTCGACGGCCTCGCCGGCTGATCACTTCACGTACGTTCCTGCGCCAACGATCACCAGGTTGACACCCGAGTACGGACCAACCAAGGGCGGCACCAAGGTGACGATCAGGGGAGACTACTTCGACGGTGCAATCTCGGTCTTTTTTGGCGGGAGACCGGCAACGAACACGCACGTGTTCTCGCCTTCTGAGATCACCGCTGTCGCGCCTTTCGGATCTGGCACCGTCTACGTCACCGTTTCTTCTGCCTTCGGGTCAAGCGAGAAGACTGCCGCAGGCACTTTCACGTTCGTTCCCCCACCGACGATCAACGAGATCACACCCGGCAAAGGACCCAAGAGAGGTGGCACCATCGTGACGATACGTGGGACCAATCTTGCTGAGACGGTCTCGGTGTACTTCGGAGCAAAAAAGGCGAGGGGTTTCCGCGTGCTCTCGTCTCGTGCGGTCACCGCCGTCGCGCCTTCGAGGCCAGGCAGCGTCTACGTCACGGTGTTCACCGTCGGCGGCGCGAGCAAGAAGACCCTTGCGAGCAGGTTCACATTCGTTGCACGGCCGACAATCACAAAGGTGACGCCCGACAGAGGACCGAAGACGGGCGGGACGAAGGTGACGATCCGGGGTAGCAACTTCGTCGGGACGGTCTCGGTGTACTTCGGAGCACGAAAGGCCAGGTCCGTCCACGTGCTCTCGTCCTCCGAGATCATCGCCATCGCACCCCCGAGGCCGGGCACTGTCTACGTCACCGTTCTCACCGTCGGTGGGTGCACCAAGAAAACCGCCGCGACGAGATACCTCTACCGAGTCGGCGCCTAAGACCCCGGTGCGCTGGCGACTCGCTCGCCGTCCGATCGCCGAGACGGCCTCTCTGTCTCCGGAGGCGGGGAGCTCCTCCAGCGTGTCAGGGCACCTCTTCGGTACCCCTCGCGCATTCCGGGCCCGACGGCGACCTGTCAGTGCCTCCCTGCTTCTCGACGGCGGCGCTACGCGGTCGCTGCCCGTTTCATGACGCAGGTGGAAGCGACGACACCGGTGCCACGCCCGATACCGCCACTGTCACCGTGGGAGAAGCTCCGCTCACGTTGACGTCGCCGCCCAAGACAAGAGCCCGGAAGACCTTCGTGCCCGCGGCCCCGAAGGTCCATTTGAACGAGTAGGTCGAGCCGGTGCCGACCAAGCCGATCATGACGATGTGGAAATTGGAGTCAGTGCCGAGCCGTTCCAGAGAGACAACGTGACCCGCCTTGTCAGGCGTCACGGTGCCTGAGAACTTCACCTTCCCGCCGACCGTTGCGGTAGTCGAACTGCTGGAGAGGCTGACTACGTCACCTACGCCCTCGAGCAGTTGAGCAGTCTTGCGTCGTGGTGGCGGGATGAACGTGGTTCTCACCTGGTAGGTCTCATTGTGTGACGGCATCTCGATGAAGCTGTAGCTGCCGTCGGACCCTGTGACAGTCGAGCTGATCGGCTTGTAGGTCCCGCCGGCGGTGTGGGCCCAAAGCGAAACATTCACGGCCGGAAGCGGTACTGAGGAGTCCGGTTCGTACAGCACGCCGGAGATGGTCACGGGTTGGCCGACGTCGATCGTCGGATTGCTCGAGTCGATCGTGAACGCCGGGTTCTCGGTCTGTTGGATCACGACCGTGGTGGGGTCCGACGACGCTTCGGTGTTGCGCTTGTCCCCGACAAACAGGGTTCGCAGCTCGAACAACCCCGGCTGAAGAAATGAACGTGTGATCAGGTAGGAGGAGTTCGTCTCGATCACTCCCTGTCCGATCGTGCTCCAGCCGTCCCCGGTGAGCCCAGTTTGTTCTTGCAGGAAAACCGTCTCACCGGCATGGACGTCCGGCGTGATGGTCCCGGAGAAGGTCAGCGGACGGTTGGTCTCACTCCCGGTCGCGCTCACCACCAAGGACAGCTCAGCCGCGACATCCTCGTGCACCGTGCGGCTGCGCAAGCCTCCGGGCGAGGTGACGTACCAGTTCCGCGTGGTCATCACGATGCCCTCAGCCCGAGTGAACTCGTACAAGCCTTCTGCGTTCGTAGAGGTTGCACCCTCGACGGCGAAGCTGTCTCCCGGAGCTAGCTGACGATGGAGAACTACCTTCTTGCCTCCGGGATCGGGTCCGTTCAGCTGGCCGTAGATCAGCACGCCCTCCCCGGCGATGATCGGATTGGGCGTGGCGCTGATCGTCAAGGTGGCCGTGTGCCTCGCTTCGGCGCTCACGGCACTCGCTCCCACTACGACCACGGCGACGAGCAGCGATGCTGGCACAACGACGCGCGAAGACATTCAGTGTCCGCCCCCCTGGTCGTTTACCGACCTCGGACCAAATTTAGCCTCGAAACGAGAGAGTCAGAATCAGAACTGCGTCACGGCGGTCCGCGCCGAAGACTACTCAGAGAACCGGTGGCAAAGAAGCCGAGCTGCACCTCGGAGCCGTGCCATGGCGCGGCGTCGTGACGTTTGCTCGTCCCTAGTCGCGCGCGAATCGAGTTGCTGCGGCAAAGAGCCGTTCGGCCCTAGTAGTCCCCGAGCCCTGAAGCCATCGTGAAACCATGAGTGGTTTGGAGCTCACTGAGTTGTCGCGCAAAGAATGTTTGCGCCTGCTAGCCAGCGTGCCGGTCGGACGGATTGGTCTCACGATCGCGGCGCTTCCAGCACTGTTGCCAGTCAACTTCGCACTCTTGGACGGCGACGTGGTGTTTCGCACCGTGGACGGCGCCAAGTTGCACGCGGCCACAGTCGGCAGAGTCCTCGCCTTCGAAGCTGACGGCTACGCGAGCAATGGGCGGAGCGGGTGGAGCGTGCTTGTCCAGGGAGTGTCGAGACTTGTCACCGACCCGACCGAGCTCCATCGAGCTCTGCAGGCGACCGTGGAGCCATGGGCAGTCGACGGAGCCGCGGACCAGATAGTCCGTATTCCCTCGACGGTCGTGAGTGGACGCCAGTTTCAACGCACGCCGTAGATCAGAATCAGTGTTGGTTAGGTCCCCCAGGGCCTTGGGAACAACCTCCTTGTCTTTATGGAGCGGAGCCCCGTCCGCTCGAAGCGCTGGCATGGGCCCGCTCCATCCCCGATACCCGTTCCGCGCTCGTAGCGCGTAATCGAGACCGTCGGCTCGGGCGACCGAGGCTGAGGCAGCGCCTCTGCGTAATCCTGGGCCTTGCGTCGCTACGAGCCAGGTCGTCACGAGAACAGCCGCGCATCGCCTCGAGCCCAAGGGGCGGCAAGCGCGCAGAGAGCAGCAACGCGCGACCGGTGCGGGGATAGCAAACCCATGGCGCCTATCCGACGACGAACCAGGCAATCGTGAGCTGGGTCTCGACCGGCTTCGTCAGGTAGACCGTGAAGGCGTTGTCTGACGGGTCCGGCACGACGGCTGCGATGGCGACGCCAGCGAGATAGTCCTGCAGCGAGGCAAGGATCAGGCTGGAGTCGCTGAGATCGACTCCTGTGACGGTCACGGACACCTTGTCGGCTCCTACAGCGCCCTCTACGACGGCAGCTCCGCTTCGGGAGAAGCGAGCGATCCCATCGACTCGCAGCGCCGTACCCGCAGCGCTCGTCGCCGCCACTCCCACCCCGGTGGCGCTCGCACCTTGCACACCGACACCGGCGCCCTCGGCGATCCCGAAGACCCCGGTGCCGTTCGTCGTGTTGATCATGGTGGTGGAGTTCGCGGAGTTGTAATCCCCCAGCAGTACGGACGAGCCGTTGGTGGCCCCCGCCGGTTGGGACGAGATCACCGAGTCAGCCACGAGAGCAGCAAGTCCGGCTGCAGCCCCGGCGATAACGGCTCGGCGCGTCGTTGAGGCTCCTGCGGGGTCGGCCTCGTCACGTTCAGCCGACCTGCTTACCTGCACCCCGTCGCCGTGACTGGCTCGTTTCATCGTTTCTTCCCCCTCAGTGATGCAGTCTGCCAAAGCGGGGGCGTCTCTGCTCGGGCGACGACCTCACGCACCAATTGCGATAGTAAGGCGTTCGCTGCTCGACGGGGACCGGAGAGCGAGACCTGGCATCCCTTGAGCCACCACGGCGAGGGGCGAAGGGCTGGAGACGGGACAGCAGTAGGTGAGCTGTTCTCAGGCTCGGTCAATGTCCCGGCGCCTTTCCAGGCCCCCCAATGACCGAGGCGAAGGTCGGGTGGACGAGCCACTACCCCAGCTGTCTGGGGAAACCACGCTCCGCTTGTTGGTGAGAATCACCGGCGAGGACCTGGCGCGTCCCCGGAGGACGCATTCTCCGCCCCCCACAGCTTGGCCCAGCCCGCCTGCATCCATATGATTCCAGCCAGACCCGCATGGCGAGCCAAACGAGCGCCATGACCTTTGATTTCTTCAGCCAGTCCAAACGCCCTTAGTGAGGTGCGGTCAGCGAGATTGCCTAGCAACGCGGTGCTTACGAGAGATCTGCTCCCTGATCGGGAACTTGTTGATCGAGGTCGAGTGGATCTAGATGGTTGGCCTGGCTGCTCGCCGGCTCAGATGCTGCAAGGTTTGCGCCGGTAGGCGGCGCCGGATCGGCCGCCTGTCGCCCACCGTTCCTCATACGGCGGCGGATCTGCAGGATTCTCAGCGAGGCGGCCACGGCCGCGAGTAGCACGCCGCCCACAGCAGCAAAGAGCAGGGCCACGCCAAGAGGGAGGTTTCCGCTTGCAGTGAAGAATGAGACCTTGACCGTCCTCGTGTTCTGGAGGACGAACACGAGCAGAAGCGCGAGCACAAGGGAGCCAATAATGATCCCCACCCAGGTCCCCGAGATTCGCGTTGCAACCATTGCGAGTTTGGGCGGTCTCGTCAGGTGCTCCTCACCTCGGACGGGCACAGGCTCTACTGGGTTGATCTCGAGCGGTTCGCCACCTGTCTGTGTTTCTTGGGTGTTAGTCATGGCGTGGCTCGACTAGCTGCGCACTTCTTCATGCACCGCGGTCGAAATGCCTTGAGAGTCGGTCGCCTGACGGTCATAGGTGCGCTTGCCGCTTCCGACCGGGCGGCGCGAGCTGGCAAAGACACCGCCCGAGGCGACAAGGCCGATGGCCCCGACGACCATAAGGATGACCCCGACTGTCGAAAGCCGGAAGCCGTGACCTTGGGAGGTCACTGCCCAGTACATGACGGCACCCGCCGCGATTGCGAGGGTGCTGAAGAACATTCCTGCCCGACCCATTTGTCGTGCCTTCCGTTTGTTGCCGTAGCTCTCGGCCAGTTGCGGTCGGCGACGACTCCGTTTGGATAGGTGATACCTTACTCTAGTTTTTAGAAACTAGCAATCTACTTCCAAAGTAGGCTAGTATGGCCGCATGGGACAATGGAGTTTTCTCACGAACCATGCCCGGGTTCTCGTCTGCATCGCTCGCGACCCCGGAGTGCGCCTGCGAGATATCGCTGCAACCGTGGACATAACAGAGCGAAGCGCCTACGGCATTGTCGACGACCTGGTCGCGGACGGCTACGTGGTCAAGGACAAGGACGGTCGTCGCAACCGCTACCAGATCCAAGCCCACTTGCCGCTCGGAGAATCGATGGGCCGAGAACGGACCATCGGCGAGGTGCTGGAGCTCTTGGTCGACACCAACCTCCCCCAGCCGGCCTAGGAGGCCACCCATGAGGAGATATGTGCAGAAGGCGGGATGGTGGCAGCGCTCGAGGGTCACGCGCAGTCGCCGAGGATGGGACCGCTGGCTCGTCGTCGGGACGTCTCGGCGTGCCTAACGATCCCACCCGGTTCGAACGAGCTAGCACACTCGAACGCGATCGAATCCAACCTAATGGGGCCATGAGTCACCAGCGACCCAGAACACCTGAGGCACCGACGGTGACACGTTCTGTGAGCTATGACATCGGATTCACGAAAGACGATCCTCCCCGGACAATCTGGGGACTTAGTCATGGCCACTTGGCTAACGCGATTGACCAGCTCTCGAAGGACTCCGGTGAAGAAGCCCACGCGTCGCTGGTGAGAGAGGCGACTGCAGCTTGGACAGGCTTCACCTGGTTGGTCGAGCTTGGTCAGCGCTTGGAGGTAACTAAACCGCTGGCGACTGCGTGCAACGAATTCATGAGAGGCGTGACGCAACCGGACACAGAGCTTGCGATGCACGGGTATTCGGCCCTTGAGATGATCATCAGTCGATTGCGCGAACAATTCGGCGAGGACCTGGGCCGCTCATGGAACACGCAGGCAGTCGACGAGGAGTTCGATCGGGTGATCAATGCCTCTGCGATCCTCGTCGATCGGCTCAGGCACGAGGGTATGACAGCGGCCGATGTCACCAACACCTATGAGTTGGCCATCAAGATCGGCCAGGGTTGGGCACGGCTCGTACACGCAAGTTACTTTCTCGGCTACTCCGAACCTTACTCAGAGGCGGCGACGAGAATCGTTTCAGGAATGAGGGACCACCGCTTGGAAGAAGTTCGGGCCGGGCAGAAGACGATGGTTGCACTCGCGGGGCGGCTGTCTCAAGTGTCAGCCACGATACTCACCGGCGAACAACCTCGAAAGGGCGATCACGTCGCGTTCACCAATGGCGTGCCAGGTGGCCGGTATGTTGCGACCACCGACGGACACTCCGTCGAAGGCTATCCGGATCAGTGGTCTGTGGAGGTGGTTCTCTCGGACCCTCGAGACGGTTGACTCCCAGTCCGAGGCCACAACACCGCTAATGAGGAGACACGACGACGCTCAACTGCATGCTCGGCCGCCCCTCGCACTCCCGAGGTCAGCCCTCAAGAATCTTCGGCCTGCAGCCTGCGAGGCTCTTTGCACCGTCCGACCACAATTTGAAGAGGCTGTTGCACGAATCCGTGGCATCGGGCAAGACCGGCCGGGCGTCAGAATCGGGCCGGCCGTCCGTTCGGTTGCTAGAGGTCTCGATCAGCTCGCCCAGAGTCGAAGCAGGTTGTGAG
>JBEKMZ010000019.1:0-48470 GCA_049523315.1 Acidimicrobiales bacterium
CATCATCTCGCTCGGTCCCGAGGCGATCGTCCCGAACGTCACCGATCCCGTGAGGACCGAGAACGGAGCCATCCGGGTCATCCAGAGGGCGGGCCTGGCGTACCAGGTCGTCCCGGTCACCACACAGGGTTACCTGCCGGGCTATGTGACGAGCCAGTCCCCGAGCCCGGGAACCCCCGAGTCGCCCGGTTCGATCGTGACGATCGACGTTGAGCAGGAACCGGCGACTACGACCACGACGACCACGACCACCATCGCAGGCCCGACGGGCACGACCGGTCCGACAGGGGTCTCCGGCATCGGTTAGGCGCGGCCTGGGCCCTTGAAGGTCGCCGGCGGCCACCCGCGAGCCCGAAGGCTCAGCTCAAGCAGGGGCCGTTGCTGACGCTTGCTCGAGGAAGTTCCCGAGCAGGTCATGGCCGGCTGTGCCGGTGAGGATCGACTCAGGGTGGAACTGCACGCCTTCTATCGGCAGGCTCCGGTGGCGCAGCCCCATCACGATCCCGTGGCCGGTCCAGGCCGTGACCTCGAGGCAGTCGGGCACCGACTCGGCGTCCACGATAAGGGAGTGGTACCTAGTTGCCTCGAAGACCTCGGGCAGGCCGCTGAACACGCCGCGGCCGTCGTGGTGGATCGGCGAGGACTTCCCGTGGACGATCTCCGGAGCACGCACTATCTGCCCTCCGAACACCTGCCCGATGCACTGGTGACCGAGGCAGACGCCGAGGACCGGGATGCCTTCGCCCCCGAGCTCGGCGATCGCGGCCGAGCTCACACCGGCGTGCTCGGGTCGTCCCGGGCCCGGAGAGACGAGCAGGGCGGTGGCTCCGAGCGCCCTCAACCCGGCCACGTCGACAGCGTCGTTGCGCACCACGACCGGCTCGGCGCCGAGCTCTCCGAGGTACTGGACGAGGTTGTAGACGAAGCTGTCGTAGTTGTCGATCACCGCCACGCGCAGGCTCATGGGTGCCGAGGTTACCGGCCTCGCGATTCCTGGGTATCCTCGTTGCTCGTGGCTAAGTCGCGTGCAGGATCGGACGAAGGCACTTCCTCGAAGAAGAAGCCCGCGACCTCGGGCCGGGTCACCACGCCCAAGGACAGTCGCGAGGTCAACAAGCGCTACACGGCGCCGATCCCGAAGAGCGTCAGGCACAGCCCGCCCTGGTACGGGCCGTTGCTGTTGATCCTGCTCGTGCTCGGTCTGCTCCTGATCGTGGGCAACTACGTGGGGATCATGCCTGCCAGCCCCGACAACTGGTACCTGATCGGTGGCCTGGTCGGGATCGTCGTGGGGGCCATGATGGCCACCCAATACCACTGAGCTCTGCCCCGCTTGAGCCCGGTACTCGGACCGCTCTTGTCGCGCGGCGAAGCGCTCGGCCTCAGCCCAGCCGCTCGATGATCGTCGCGTTGGCGAGCCCGCCACCCTCGCACATCGTTTCGAGGCCGTAGCGGCCGCCGGAGCGCTCGAGCTCGCAGAGAAGCGTCGCCATGAGCTTGGTGCCCGAAGCGCCGATGGGATGTCCGAGTGCGATCGCTCCGCCGTTGACGTTCACGCGGTCTGGTTCCGGGTGGTGCTCTTTCGCCCAGGCGAGAACAACTGATGCGAACGCCTCGTTGATCTCGACGAGATCGATGTCGGAAAGTCTCATCCCGGCGCGCTCGAGCACCTTGGCAGTGGCGGGGATCGGGCCGGTGAGCATGGTCACCGGGTCGACACCGACGACCGCGAACTCGACAAAGCGCGCCCGCGCCCGCAAGCCGAGCCGGGAGGCCCGCTCCTCACTCATCACCAGGACCGCAGAGGCCCCGTCGGTGATCTGGGACGAGTTGCCCGCTGTGAGCTTCCCGTCGGACTTGAAGGCCGGCTTGAGAGCCGCCAGCGTCTCCACCGTCGTCTCGGGCCTGATGCCCTCGTCTGCTTTCAGGGTCTCATCTGTCCCGTGGCCGTCCGCGTCCTTGACGGCCACCGGGACGAGCTCTCGCTCGAAACGACCCTGCGCGGTCGCGGCCGCCGCCCGCTGCTGGCTGCGCGCCGCGAAGCTGTCGAGGTCCGTGCGCGAGAGGTCCCACTTGTCGGCCACCATCTCGCCTGCGATGCCCTGGCTGACGAGTCCGCCCGCGGCTTCGTAGCGTGCGGAGACGCCGGGGCCGAACGGGAATCCCGCCCCCGAGCCTATGGAGGCTCCAATCGGGACGCGCGTCATGCATTCGACCCCGGCCGCGATCGCGACGTCGTAGGTGCCCGCCATCACCCCCTGCGCGGCGAAGTGGAGCGCCTGTTGGGACGACCCGCACTGGCGGTCGATCGTCACGGCGGGGACGGACTCGGGGAATCCAGCCGCGAGGACGGCATTGCGACCGAGGTTGAAGGCCTGATCGCCGACTTGGCTGAGGCATCCCATGATCACGTCGTCGACGATCCCGGGGTCGATGTCGCTTCGGACCACGAGGGCCTTCAGCACCTCAGCCGCGAGGTCCGCAGGGTGCCAACCGGACAGTTTCCCGTTCCTCTTACCACCCGGGGTGCGTACGGCGTCGACAATGACAGCAGCAATCATTGCTCAACCATATCGGCGCTCCGACGGCCTCCGACGGCCACCGGGAGTACGGTGAGCACGTGACAACCAAGACTGCTGGTGATTCCGGTCCGAAAGTGCCGCCTCCCGCAAAGGACATGAGCCGGTGGCTCGGCGACAGCGGTGTGCCGATCCTCTCAGCCATTGGCGTGTCATTCGATGACTACGGGATCGAGGATGACGACCGGGCCGGGTGGGCCACAGCGAGCTGGGTTCCGACCACCGTCGCTTGTGACCAGAAAGGTGTCGTCCAGGCGGGCGTCCACGCCGTCGTGCTCGATGCGGCGATGAGCTTCGCGGTCAACGCCTCCCGTCCGGGCAAGGACCGCACCGGCGCGGCTCTCGAGATCAAGACCGAGACGATGCGGAACGCGATGCGCGACGAGCACCTCGCCGTGCGCGGTGCCGTCATGCGCCAAAGCAAGCAGGTCGCCTTCGTCGAGGCCCGCATCGAGGACGCAAAGGGCCGCCTTGTCAGCCGTTCGACGGGCACGTTCCTCCTTCAGCGCGACTGAGCCGTAGTGCTGTGCCGGGGAAGTGCTCGGGCAATCACCGAGCCGGAACGCCCCGCCAACCGTCTGTCATTCCACAGCTGCAGACCTTGGTCCGGCGTGTACATGGCGTTGCCCGCAAAGCTGCCAGTGAACCGGCACAGGGTCCGGTCGGAGAAGGAAATGCGCAAGGCAGCTGACGCGACACATCGCCAGTTTCCAGTGTTTCGTCTCCCTCTCTGACATTGGGGCGCAACCCCGCGTGTTTACTTTGGACCATCAGCGGCGATGGCTGATGTCCCTCCGCGGAGCCGATGTCGTGGATCCGATAAGCCCGCGTCACTTCGTCTGCCGAGCCGCATTGGATTGTGGCGTCGTAATCGGTAATACTAGATGTATGCCACCAAGAAAAAAGCCAAGCAAGCCTGGTCTCTCACCCTCGCACAAAGATGCGCTGGCGGAGGGTCGCCGGCAGGGAAATGCAGTGCGCCGGTACCTCGTCGCCCTCGAGCGGTCCAAGCCACGGCGCGGGCGTTCGACGAGCACGGACACCTTGAAAGCCCGCCTCGAAGACCTCGAAGCGAAGCTCATAACAGCGGACCCGCTTCAGCGGATTCACATGATCCAAGAGCGTCGTAATCTCGAGCGCCGAATCGAAGGTGCGAGCGCTGAGGCCGAGGACGACCTTCCTGAGCTCGAGAAGGCCTTTATCGCGGTTGCGGCAGACTACGGCTCACGCAAGGGCATCGACTACGCCACTTGGCGCGAAGCCGGAGTGACCGCCGAGGTGTTGCAGAAGGCCGGGATCCACTGGAGCAGGCGCTCCTAGGCCCGAAGCCAAAATGTTGGCACCAGCCTGACAACTCATCCAGCGACATCGTCCAGGGCTGCGAAAGTCCGGCGGACGTTCATGAGCGAACGCTTCAGGTCGAACGCTTCGTCGAGAGACCTGGACGCAGCCTCGGTCCCGCCGAACGCGCCAGATACCTGGGGGTCCTCCATGAGGACATCGCGGAACGGGCGCCGCTGCTCGTGGGAGAGGCGCGCGTCGCATTGCACTATCCGGTATGCGGCGTCGCGCGTCAGGCCTGAGCCAATGAGCGCAAGCAGCACGGGCTGGGAGAAGACCAGTCCGTGTGAGGCTTCTAGGAGATTCTCACGCATGCGGGCGGCGTCGACCACGAGCCCGTCGATGACTTGCGTCATCGTCTTGGCGCAGTAATACGCGACAAGGCTTGCGTCCGGGAGCACTATCCGTTCGACGGAGCTGTGAGAGATGTCACGTTCGTGCCACAAGGCGACGTCCTCGAGCCCGGCCACAAGGTAGCCCCGCAGCACACGGGCGAGGCCGGTGAGGCGCTCGGCGGTGATCGGATTGCGTTTGTGCGGCATAGCGGATGAGCCCTTCTGGCCTGATCTGAAGGGTTCTTCGACCTCGCCGACCTCGGTCCGCTGAAGGTGGCGGAGCTCCAACGCGAGAGACTCGATGGTCGTGCCGAGCGCCGTGCATGCGTACAAGTACTCGCCGTGGCGGTCTCTGGCGATGATCTGTGTGGCCGGGACAGGCCGTAAACCGAGGGTTTCGCACACGTACTGCTCTACGAACGGGTCGATGTTCGAATAGGTGCCGACTGCCCCCGAGAGCTTGCCAACACCGATCGCCTCTCTGGCGTGACGAAGGCGGTCCCGGTCCCGGTCGGCCTGCAGGCACGCCAGGGCGAGCTTGGTCCCAAACGTGGTCGGCTCGGCGTGCATCCCGTGGGTGCGCCCCACCGTAGGCACGTCGGCGAACTCCCTGGCTCGGCGCTTGAGGGTCGACACCAGGCTGTCCACCGCACCGAGGAGAAGGTTGGCAGATCGGACGAGCGTTGCGGACAAAGCGGTGTCGGTCACGTCCGAAGAGGTGAGGCCGTAATGGATCCACGATCCTTCCGGCGCGCCGATCGACTCCTGCACGACGTCGACGAAGGCGGCGACGTCGTGATCAGTGACGGCTTCGCGCTCCGACACGCGCCGGACAAGCTCCGAATCGACCTGAGGCGCCCGCGCCCGGCAAGCCCTTGCATGCTCGAGCGGAATCACCCCGAGTTCGGACCATGCTTCGACGGCCAGAAGCTCGATCTCGAGCCATATACCAAGGCGCGTCTCGTCGGCGAAGACCGTCGCCATCTCCGGCATCGAGTAACGAGGGATCATGCCATTGCCCTCCGGACCGCAGATGTGGCCGCGGCGCGCTGGCGCATTGGCATCGTCACTGGCCGAGACGTACGTATTGTTCGCGACCTGGTCCCACGCCGGCATAGGTCACAGGCACGCCGGTGTACTCGGCGACTGCGGCGAGGTAGGCACGGGCGGCTTGAGGGAGATCAGATACGGTCCGCGCCCCCGACAGGTCCGCTCGCCACCCTGGGAGCTCCCTGTACACGGGTTCGGCGCGGTGCAGGACCGACTGGTGGTAGGGGACGTGGTCGTACAGATCGTCACCGTCGCGGTAGGCAACGCAGACTTTGAGAGTGTCGAAGGCCGAGAGCACGTCGAGTTTGGTGACTGCGATCTCCGAGAGTGAATTCAGTCTCACCGCGTGAGCGAGCAGGACGAGATCAAGCCACCCCGGCCGGCGCCTTCGCCCTGTGTTGGTCCCGTATTCGTGGCCGAGCTCGATGAGCATGTCGCCTTGTTCCCCGTCGACCTCGGTAGGGAAGGGACCTGAGCCGACCCTGGTCAGGTAGGCCTTCGCGATGCCGATCACCCGGTTGATGTCCCGGGGGCCGATCCCCGAGCCAACACAGGCGCCGCCGGCTGTCGGGTTCGACGAGGTGACGAACGGATAGGTCCCGTGGTCGAGGTCCAAGAAGGTCGCCTGGGCCCCTTCGAGCATGATCTGGAGCCCGTCCTCGAGGGCCTTGTGCACGAGCCTGACGGAGTCTCCGATCATCGGGGCCAGGGCCGGTGCAACCTCGTCGAGGTACTGGGCGGCGATCTGGTCGGCGTCGAAGGGGAGGCGGTTGTAGACCTTGGCAAGGATCGCGTTCTTCTCCCGCAGTACAACCTCCAGCTTCTGGCGGAAGATCTTCGCGTCCAGCAGGTCCTGCACCCTGAGCCCTATCCGGGCCGCCTTGTCGGCGTAGGCGGGACCGATCCCGCGCTTTGTCGTCCCGAGCTTCGCCTTGCCCAAGTAGCGCTCTGTGACCCGGTCGATCTCGATGTGGTATGGCATCACGAGATGGGCGTTGCCAGAGACGACGAGGCGGCTCACGTCGATGCCCCGCCCTTTCAACATGGCGCACTCTGCGAGCAGCACCGAGGGTTCGACGACGACGCCGTTGCCAATCACCGGCACCACGTGGTCGTAGAGGATTCCGCTCGGGATGAGCTGGAGGGCGAACGTCTCGCCCCCTACGACGATGGTGTGGCCCGCGTTGTGCCCGCCCTGGTAGCGCACGACAACCTGGACGTCCTTGGCGAGGAGGTCTGTGAGCTTGCCCTTGCCTTCGTCGCCCCACTGAGTTCCGACCACCACGGTCGCGGGCAATCACGCCTCCGGATCTTCGAGAGAATTGAGCCGTGACCTGGGCGAAAGCTCGCGTGGGACCGGCCTCGGAAGTGTAGCCGAGCCAATGTATCCCTCCAGGGAGTCCTCCGGGGCCTGTGTCAGCCGGTCGCCAGGGGCGGTTCCGCGAGGCCCGGCCAGAACACGGGAAAACATTTCGGACCGGTGACATACTGGATTCTATTCCGTTAGGGCGGGCAGGGGATATTGGTTCTAGCATGTGTCACCGAAAGCCCGTAACGTAACGGTAACTATCAGTGTCCACTCTGGGAGGCGCAGAAGAAATGAAGCGATTAATGGTGTTGGCGGTGCTGGCATTGGGCGTCGGAGGGTTGCTCGCCAGTGGCGCCGCATCGGGCGCGACGACGGCCAAGCCGCTCGCAGCTGTGCACACCACCTCGGCGAAGACCGCCCATGCCGGCAAGTTCCTCGCCTGCATGGTCACCGACACCGGTGGAATCGACGACCGGTCCTTCAACGCGTCCTCCTGGCAGGGAGTGCAGGAGGCCGAGTCGGCCACCATCACCGGCAAGTACCTCCAGTCCGCGAGCGAGAGCGACTACGTCCCCAACATCAACGCGTTCATCGCTGAGAAGTGCGGGATCATCATCACGGTCGGCTTCTTGATGGGAGACGACACCGAGACAGCTGCGAAGGCGCACCCGAAGCAGCCGTTCGCAATCGTCGACTACACCTACTCACCGGCGATCAAGAACATCGACGCCCTGGTGTTCAACACGGTCCAGGACGGCTTCCTCGGAGGGTACCTGGCCGCTGGCTACTCCAAGACCCACTACGTGGCGACCTTCGGCGGCATTCAGCTGCCCACGGTCACCATCTACATGGACGGTTTCTGGGACGGCGTGCAGTACTACAACAAGATGCACCCCAAGTCCCCGAAGACCACGGTCCTCGGTTGGGACGAGCAGACCCAGAAGGGCTCTTTCACCGGTGACTTCACCAACCAGACCAAGGGCGAGGAGCTGACCAACACCTTCATCTCCGAGGACGCGGACGTCATCTTCCCGGTTGCCGGCAATGTCGGCCTCGGTGCCGCCGCAGCTGTGAAGGCTGCCGACACCAATGGCACTCCGGTAACGATGGAGTGGGTCGACACCGACGGCTGCATCAGCGCCCCGGAGTACTGCAAGTACTTCATCACGAGCGTGACCAAGGGCATCCAGGCAGCCGTCAAGACTGCTATCACGACGACTGCAGCCGGTCACTTCAAGGGCGGCAACTACATCGGCAACCTTGCCGACGGTGGCGTTGTCCTCTCGTCGTACCACGACTTCGCGGGCAAGATCCCGATGTCGTTGCAGAACGCGATCAAGAGGCTCAAGGCCGAGATCATCAGCGGCAAGATCGTGCCGGCCACCAAGAGCCCGGTGTAACGAAGAACCAGAGCTAGTCGTGCCACGTACCAGGGCGGCGCATGCATGGCGCCGCCCTGGGCGAGGCGCGTAGGGTAGGCAAAGAGACAAGTCCAAGGCGGTGCCGCGTGGCACCGCTTTGGTACGTGCCACGTTATTTAGGGAGGGCGCGCTGCAACTCGAGTTGCGGGGAATCACAAAGCGCTTCGGCAGCCTCGTGGCCAACGACAGCATCGACCTCACAGTCGAGCCTGGCGAGATACACGCGCTGCTCGGCGAGAACGGGGCCGGCAAGTCGACCCTGATGAATGTCCTCTACGGACTGCTCCAACCTGACTCCGGACAGATCCTCCTTGACGACAAGCCTGTCGCTTTCCACAGCTCGCGCGAGGCGCTCAACGCCGGCATCGGGATGGTCCACCAGCACTTCATGCTGGTACCGGTGTTCACGGTCGCTGAGAACGTCATGTTGGGCGTCGAACGCACGACGGTCCTCGGCCTGTTGAACCGTCGCCAGGCCCGCAAGGACGTACTCGAGCTCTCGGCGCGCTACGGTCTCGCAGTCGATCCGGACGCCCTCGTTCGGGACCTGCCTGTCGGCATCCAACAGAGAGTCGAGATCGTCAAGGCTCTGCACCGCGACGCGAGCGTCGTGATCTTGGACGAGCCGACCGCGGTCCTGACGCCCGGTGAGACCAATGAGCTGTTCCGCATCATGCGCGACCTCCAAGCCTCGGGCAAGTCGATCATCTTTATCTCCCATAAGCTCAAAGAGGTACAGGAGATCGCGGACCGTATCACGGTCATCCGGCGCGGCCGGGTTGTCGGATCGCCACCCCCGAGCGCGACCGACGAGGAACTGGCCTCGCTCATGGTCGGGCGCGCCGTCGAGCTGACAGTGCACAAGGATCCAGCCCGTCCCGGGGATGTGACCCTTGACATCCAAGCTCTGCGCGTCGTGAACCAGGCCGGGCGCGCCGTCGTCGACGACGTCTCGCTTGAGGTCCGGTCCGGTGAGATCGTCGGCATCGCTGGTGTGCAGGGCAACGGCCAGACCGAGCTCTGCGAGGCGATCATGGGCCTGCAGCATGTCGCGGCCGGCTCGATCAAGGTCGAAGGCAAAGACCTGACAGGCGCCAAGACACGTCACGTGCTCGAGTCCGGCGTGAGCTACATCCCCGAGGACCGCCAGGAGGACGGCATCGTCGAGCGGTTCTCACTCGCCGACAACCTCGTCCTCGACCTTTACAACCGCCCTCCCTATGCCTCCGGCATGGCGTTGCACGTCGACGCCATCCGCGACAGCGCAAAAAAGCACATGGAGGAGTACGACATCCGTGCGACCTCGATCGACATGACGGTGGGAACGCTGTCGGGCGGCAACCAGCAGAAGGTCATAGTGGCCCGCGAGCTCGGCCGCGACGTGACCCTCCTTGTGGCCAACCAACCGACGCGCGGCCTAGATGTCGGCTCCATCGAGTTCGTCCACAACCAGATCGTCTCGGCCCGAGATCACGGCACCGCAGTGCTGATCTGCTCGACCGAGCTCGACGAGGTCTATGCCCTCGCAGATCGGATCGTGGTCATGTACGAGGGCAAGATCGCCGGTGAGCGCCCGCCCACCGTGTCGATCGAAGAGCTCGGGCTGCTCATGGCCGGCGCCGGCACTTCCGAGCCCGTCGCGCAGGTACAGCCGGCATGAGCGAATCCGATGCCGGTCCGGGCAGCAAGGAGACGGCGCCTCAGACCGACCAGCCCGTAGCGGGCGGGGCCGGGCAATCGCCAGAACCCGCATCCGAGACTGCCGCCAGCGTCTTTGCCCCGAAGGGCTCAAACGTCGCGAACTCGCTCCTCAACGCCGTGCTCGAGGGCAGCTCGGCGGTCGTCACGATCCTCGCTATTTTCGTTGCCATTGTCATCGGCGGGCTCCTCATCGCCTTCACCAGCCCGGTAGTGCTGCACGCCTGGAGCCATGTGTTCTCCGCTCCTGGCAACGCGTTCGCGAAGGCGTGGGACGTCGCCGCATCGGCCTACTCGGCCATGTTCGAGGGCGCGATCATCAACCCGCACACCATCACGGCGGCCTTCCACGGCGGCTCGACGGCGGCGATCTTCAACCCGCTGTCGGAGACGGCGGTCAATGCGACGCCCCTGATCCTCGCCGGCCTCGCCGTCGCGCTCGCCTTCCGGGCGGGCCTGTTCAACATCGGCGCCACCGGACAGTTCATCGGTGGCGCGATGATCGCCGGTTGGATCGGCTTTGCCCTCCATCTGCCGATGATCATCCACGTCGTCGTCGCCGTCATCGGCGGCTTCGTCGGCGGGGCCATCGTGGGATCGTTCGTGGGCGACCTGAAGGCACGAACAGGGGCGCACGAGGTGATCGTCACCATCATGTTGAACTACGTGATGGAGTTCCTGATCCTGTTCCTGCTCGGCCTAACGGTGTTCCGGGCGGCCGGCTCGCCGAACCCGATCAGCCCGCCGGTCCTCAACAACGCCATGTTGCCACATCTCGCCGGCGCGAACCTGCGGATCAACGCGGGCTTCCTCGTGGCACTGGCCGCCGCGGCCGCGATCGCCTGGCTGTTGGGCCGGACCACGTTGGGCTTCGAGCTGCGCACTGTCGGGGCCAACCAGAGCGCGGCCCGGGCAGCCGGCATGAGCCCGGAACGGACCTGGGTCCGCGTGATGGCCATCTGCGGTGGCCTGGCGGGCCTCGCCGGGGCGAGCGTCGTGCTCGGGACGGACTTCGCCCTCACGCCGCAGATCTACGGGACCTATGGCATCGACGCCATCACCGTCGCCCTGCTCGGGCGTGCCAAGCCGAGCGGCGTCGTGCTCGCCGCCCTCCTGTACGGCTCGCTCAATGCGGGGAGCGTCACGATGCAGGCCCAGACGCAGATCCCAGTCGACATCGCCACGGTCATACAGGCGCTCATCGTGCTGTTTGTGGCCGCCCCGCCGTTCGTGCGCGAGATCTTCCACCTCCGAGCCCGGCGCGCGGGAGCGGACGGGCAACTGCTCGCGAAGGGATGGAGCTCATGACGGCCATTTCGCTGGTGGGCGAGCAGCGGTTCACCTTCGACCGCCAACGCGTCATAGCGGCCATCTTCGTCATGCTGGGCCTCGTCGACGTCTTCGTCTTCGGCCTTTACTCCAATGGTGACGCCGTGTTCACCTTCACCCTCACGGGTGCCGCGGTGAGTGTGCCGAACCTCGTCCTCGCGGCTGCTCCTATCTGCTACGGCCTCGGCGCGCTGACCGTCGTGCTCGGCTTCGTCTACGCAGGTGTCAAGCTCTCGAAGCTCCCGCAGCGGCTGCTTGCCGGCACCGTGACGCTCTCGTTCGTCGTGGCCTTCCTGTGCTGGTCCGACGCGGGCAGGATCCCGCTGCCGTTCGTGTCGCTCATGCAGTCCACGATGCTCGCCTCGATCCCGCTCGTGCTCGGTGCCCTCTCGGGGTGTTTGTGCGAGCGGTCGGGCGTCATCAACATCGCCATCGAGGGCCAGCTGCTCCTCGGCGCCTTCGCCGGGGCTGTGATCGCGAGCGCCTTCGGATCGCTCTGGCTCGGCCTTCTCACCGGCTCGCTCGCGGGGGGCCTGCTGGCCATCTTGCTGGCCGTGTTCGCGATCCGCTACATGGTCGACCAGATCATCCTCGGCGTGGTCCTCAACGTCTTCGCCTCTGGGCTCACCGGCTATCTCTACGACCAGGCGCTCGTGCCCTACCAGAACCGCCTCAACTCACCAGCCACCTTCACTCCGATCAAGATCCCCGTCCTCGGCGACATACCGATCATCGGCCCGATTTTCTTCGACTCGACGATCTTCCTGTACATGACCTACGCCGCTGTCGCCCTCGTGCACATAGGGCTGTTCAAGACGCGCTGGGGACTGCGCGTCCGCGCCGTCGGCGAGCACCCGACCGCGGCGGACACCGTCGGCATCAGGGTGTTGTGGACCCGCTACCGCAACGTTGTCATCGGCGGCCTCGTCGCCGGCATCGGCGGGGCATCGCTCAGCATCGGATCGGTCGGGTCTTTCGGCAAGGACATGTCCTCCGGGCAGGGTTACATCGCCCTCGCAGCCATGATCTTCGGTCGTTGGACCCCGCTCGGGGCGACCGGCGCCGCCTTGCTGTTCGGTTTCTCGGTGGCGTGCGCGAACGTGCTCGGCACGATCGGCTGCCCGATCCCATCCGACTTCTTGCTCATGCTCCCCTACGTCGCGACGATCATCGCCGTCGCCGGCTTCGTCGGAAAGAGCCAGGCTCCCAAGGCAGACGGCCAGCCGTACGTGAAGTCCTGACGGCCGGCTCTCAGGCCGGGGCGGGGGCACGCGGCCGACCTCGGCATCGGTGCCGATCTCGACGACCGGGTGGGCCGCGGGCACGAGCCAACGCAGCACGCGGAGAAGCTCAGGTATCGGCAGCGCCAGGCAGCCTTGGGTCGGGGCGTCCATCCAGGCGTGCAGGAAGATCCCCGATCCCGGCGCGTCCGCACCCGAGATCGTCGGGTCGTCGTTGTAGTCGATCACGGCGAGATAGGGATAGCCCCTGTTGCCCCGGGTCTCGGTCCACAGTGGCTCGGACCAGGCCGCGAACGGCGGTGTCGTCCCGCAGGCGACGTGCACGAACCGGTTGTACTGGGGGCTGTATGGGTCCTCGTCCCACCAGTCCCCGCAGACGAGCTTGTGGTAGGCCCCGTGCAGGCCCCCCGGGTTCGGGCGTGTGCCGTACATGGTGAGCCCGAAGCCGTAGACGCCCGTCGGGGTGGCATGGTCGCCCTCATGCCTGACGTCTACGATCTCGCCCGAGCCGATCTCGGTCTGCCACGCCGGGAAGACCCGCTTCCAGGGGGAGGACGCGCTCGCTCTAATGAAGGTGCGGAAGCTCGCCAGGTAGCCGGGCGGGTCGTAGGTGGGACTCGAGACGACGATGAGCTCACGCGCCGAAGCGGGAATCGAGAAGCGAGAGCGGGCGCCCTTGGAGCCTGCCGCTGCAGCCGCCGGGCCGCCGAGGGCCACCAGGGCAGTGACCGCGAGCATGACGGCAGCGAGCAGCGCCGCGGCCCGAGACGCGCGATCGCGAAGGACCGGTCCCAGCCTCGGTCGGAACGACCTCGACTTAGAAAGTCTTAGCGAGCGCACAAGCACCCGCAAAGTCTGGCATCGTCGGGAGCCTGGTTCGGTGTCGGTGCCCGACTGCCTCGGTCGTCTAGGAGAAGAGGCCCGCTAAGCGTCGTGCCTGTCGTGGCGAGAGGTGGCGGGGCCCGCCCGGTAACTTCACGGGCACAAGTCGCATCCAATGTGACCTCGTCATGGCGGATGGGTCAGGCGACTCGAGCACCACGGCCAGAATCACGGCTCAACTGACTCAGCCCGACGCCTGGGCGGTGGTTTCTGCGCGAGCGGCCTCTTGCGGACCCGTTCTGGGCAAAGGGATGCTGGCGCGAGGCGAGCACACATGCTGCCCACCTTGGTGGGACTGCCTTCAGCGGCGAACAATTGGGCACAGGCATCGAGCTGGGGGGGGTTCATTGGGCGCCGTCGGTCTGGTTATTCGCGCCGAGTTTCGCCGCCGATGGCGATCATGGATGGCTGTCGCGGTTCTGATCAGCGTCGTCGGTGGGCTTGTGATGGCGGCCGCAGCCGCAGGACGCCGCACCGAGTCCGCATTCCCGCGGTTTGTCGCAGCCCACGGATTCGACGCCGTCGTGTACGCGAACATACCCGTGCCTAAGGTCGCCAAGCTCCCCGGGGTCAGCTCAGTTACAGAGCTAGTCATCCCCGACACCGGTCAACCGACGTGCAATTGCGCCCGCCCGATCAGCTCGTCGGCCGCCTTCGCGGTAGAGGTCGTGGCACCCAAGGACCGGTCGCCTTTCGCGCTCATTTCCGGCCGCTTGCCGGACCCGTCGGCCACCGACCAGGTGCTGGCATCGTTCACCTTGCAACAGGACTACGGAGTGCGGATCGGAACTGTGATCCGAGTCCCCTTCGAAGCGCCCTCGCAAGCTTCGGCATACAACAACCCCAACACCGGGCTGCCGAAACCTGAAGGACCGACCGTCGTTTTCCGCGTGGTCGGGATCGAAGCCACCGAATTCGAGTTCCCTTCGGGGACGACTCCTGTGTACCTCCTGTACGCCACCCAAGCCTTCGCGCGCACGGTGCTCCCACGGACGGCGATGCAGTACCAGTACTACGTCCGCCTGCGTCAAGGTGCGGCTGGCATTCCCCGATTCGGCAATGAGGCCAACACGTTGAAGCTCGGAACCGGCACGGTGGGCTACTCGAGCGAGGATGGTCAGGCCGCGACGATCCAGGCCTCGATCCATCCCCAGGCGATCGGGTGGTGGATCCTTGCAGTACTGGCGGCTCTGGTCGCGCTGGCGGTCCTCGGCCAGGCACTTGCCCGCCAGAGCATCGTCGAGAGCGAGGACTACCCGACGATGGCGGCCGTAGGCGTGGACAGGCGACAACTCGTCGCGCTCGGTATGGTGCGAAGCTTCGTCGTCGGGATCGCTGGTGCTGTGGGGGCGGTGGCGATCGCTACCGCGCTATCGCCACTTGCTCCCCTCGGCGAGGCCCGCGTTGCCGAGATCTCCGCTGGAGTTTCCTTCGACACCCTCGTCTTGCCGCTTGGGGCACTGGCCACCGTCGCGGTGGTCCTCGTTCTTGGCCTCTGGCCGGCGGTGCGGGCGTCGCGTACGTTACGGACCGACCACCGAGCAGCCACGTCCCGCCCGTCGGCGGTGGTGACTCACTTGGCGGCGATGGGCGCACCGCCGAGCGCTGTCATCGGTGTCCGCAACACCCTCGAACGAAGAGCCGGCGGGGCCACCGTTCCGCTCGGCTCGGCTCTTCTCGGAATGGTGCTGGCAGTGATCGCGCTGTGCGGGACGGGGGTCTTCGGCGCCAGTCTCTCGCACCTCACGCAGACACCACGGCTGTACGGCGAACCGGAACAGCTCAGCTTCGACCCGCCGAACCCCACTCTCCTCAGAAACCTAGAAGCCGACCCAGCAGTCACCGGCATAACTGTCGGCGTCGGCGCGGGAGAGATCTCGATCAACAACGTAATCGTCGGGGCCGTTGCCGCAACGGCCATCCGGGGTCCACTGCTGTTCTCGGCAGTCAATGGTCATCTTCCGAACGGCGACGACCAGATCGGGCTAGGCGTAACGACGATGCGCCAGGTCGGTGCGCGTGTGGGCTCGCTCGTCCGCATCACCGTGGCGCAACGTTCAGGCGGCAAGCGAACCGAGCCGTTCCTAGTGGTCTCGCAGGATTCCTTCCCTCTTATTGGTGGCTTCGTCAGCCTCGGCACGGGCGCGATCTTGACGACCGCCGGCCTCGAACGCGCCTTTTGCGCCCCCGGTCCTCACCTAGCGGCGTGCCGACAGGCCATGGGGAACACGAGCAAAGGTGGGGTCCGGGTCAGCTTCGTCCCCGGGCCACGGGGACAGGCAGCAATCAAGCACTACCTCAACAGGTATTCATCGATCACCAGCGTGCCATTCACGCCGACGTCCATTGTCAACTTTGGCGAGGCGGTCAACTTTCCGCTCATATTCGGCGCGATGCTGGCTTTGTTCGGTGCCGCGACATTGGTTCACCTGCTCGTTGTGAGCGTGTCGCGCCGTCGACGAGAGATCGGTCTATTGAAGGCTGTCGGCTTCGTGAACAGCCAGATCGCCTCGGTCGTGGCGTGGCAAGCCACGACCTTGGCGCTCGTCGGGATCGCCATCGGGGTCCCGTTGGGGATAGTCGTCGGTCGGGGGGTCTGGATGGCATTTGCCAACAACCTCGGGGTTGTCCCGGTCTCTGTCGTACCGGCATGGCTGATTGTGGGACTGGCGGCAGGCGTCCTCGTCGTAGCGAACCTCTTGGCCGCCACACCCGCGCTGGCGGCGGCACGAACCAAACCAGGGCTACTGCTGCGGACCATGTGACACAGCGACGCCCCCGGCCGATGCGGGTGGTTGGCGTTCGCATGCCGGCTCGAGAGGTGGCGTGGAGCGAGAGCGAAGGCGTCGCCCTGGAGCGGTCTCGTTCCGAACGGCTGGCGTTCGGAGCGACAGCGGCGTTGCCGAGCGACGCCGTTCGTGGTGTTCAAATCGCATTAGCGATCGCTATCCGGCCGATACCGCCACCCCGCAAGGAGCCTGCGCGCCCGTGATGAAGCTCTCGGTGGCGCCCTTCCCGTTCAGCTCAGCGCGCCCGATGGTTGAGTACGTGTCGTCGCCGTCGGCCCAATAGATGTGACGTCCGTAGATTGCCAGGTCGCAGGCCCCGTCCGTGCCAGTGATGAACTTCTCGGTGGCGCCCTTCCCGTTCAGCTCGGCGCGCCCGATGGAGCTCGATACGGATTGGGAACCGGCATTGGTCCAGTAGATGTGGTCACCATCGACGAAGGGGGAGGCATTGTTTACGCCCCTGATGAACTTCTGGTCAACGCCCGTGCCGTTCAGGTTCGCGCGTCCGATCGTCGGCGATCCGGACTCGCTCCAATACCCCCAGTAGATGTACTTCGCGGTGACGACCGGGAACTCGGCTCCGGTGTGGGTACTGATGAAATTGGCGTCGACACCAGATCCGTTCAGGTTGGCCCGCCCGATCGTTGAACCTGCGTAGCCTCCTCCCCAGTAGATGTGACCGCCGTAGACAGCCACGCCGCAGGGCGCCTCGTAGTAGATGCCCGATATGAACCTTGCGTCGACATCTGTCCCGTTCAGATTGGATCTCCCGATCGCAGCGCCCTGCTCTTCGGCCCAGTAGATGTGCCCGTCGTAGACGGCTACACCACAGGGTTCGTCACCTGCTGACTTGACGAAGTTCTCGTTGACTTCCGTCCCGTTGAGGTTGGCGCGACCGATCGTTGTCCCACCGTCGTTCGCCCAGTAGATGAAGGCCTGCTTGCCAACCGCCGCCGTGCTGGCCTGTTCCGACGGCCTCGAGATGGTCGAAGCCGTCGAGGTGCTGGCTGCTCCGAGGATCATGGCGGTAACCAGCAACACCGGGAGCAATCTTGTCTTCTTTCTCATCGGGCCTCCTTGGCGCTTGGATACAGGACCTTCTCGGCGCCGAGTGCACTGTGCGTCCAGCGCCGCCAGCGAACATCCGATCGAAGGGCTGAACGCTTCCGGGGACGTCGGAGAAAAGCCTGGCAGGCTGTTGGCAGCCGGAGACGGCAGCCGACTGCGGCTTGCGCGCCACATCAGCGATCATCTCGTCGCTCGTGACGCCCCTCGGACGGTCTCATTCCGCCCGCAGTACCAGTGCCGTCGGGGTGCGGGCGGCGTATCGCCCCGGTAGTCCCGCGACGGCGTTCGCGAGCACGAGCGCGCTCAGCCCGACGAGGACGAGCGGCAGCACTGGCACGGTGGCCAGGGGCACGGCGTAGATCTCGCGGGCGAAAAGGACCCATAGCCAACGGCCGAGAGCTATCCCGAGCGGTATTCCGATGACGACGCCGATGACAGAGATGACCGTCGCCTGCCAGGCGACGGTCGCGTTGAGCTGACGCTGGGTGAAGCCGAGCGACTTCAACAGCGCGAGATCACGCCGACGCCGCCGGACCGAGGCGACGAGAGTGAGGCCGAGCGCGACGATGGCCGAGACGGCGAGACCACCTGCGAGGATCAGCGGGGTGTCACCGATGGTCCGGTAGTTCTCGATTTCTGCCGGGTACTGGACCGACAGCACACTCACGCTCGCTCCGGCCGCACCGCCGTCCGGGACGGCCAGGAGGGCCTTGTTACCGACCTCGGCAACCTGCCGCATGTTTGCCAGGCCTGCCGCGGGGCTCACGCCGGGCCTCAGGCGGACGAGTGCCATCGCCGGGCCGACGAGCGTCGGATCCGGGCTGGTGAGGAACTTCTGGAATTTGAGCGGCTCTAGCCCAACGGGAATCATGGCACCGGTCCCCATCGAGGTATGAAGGGTCTGCGAGACTCCGACGGCCGGCAGCGTGGCTGTCCCGACGATGCGAAGGCTCGTCGGGGGAACGTACACAGGGGCGTCCTTCGGCGTTCCGTAGGAGGCAATGACGAACTCGCCGACATGCCTGTGCAGCTCGGCGAGCGTCGCCGCCCCGAGAACGATCTGGTCGTTCGCCTCGAGCGGATGCCCGGACAGGATTGGCGGGGTGACATAGGCATGGGTGCCCGCGAGCAGCACGGGCACGGTCAGGCCGTCGATCTGTACGTCCGCGAAGCTGACGCCGCTCCAGGACTGGACATCGGGGTCCTTGTCCAAAAGTGTCCACGACTGGCGCGGGACGAGGTAGTTCGACGACACGGCATAATTCCAGTTCCAGCCGAAGAGGGCAGGGTGCGACACCAATGTGTCAAGGCTGCTGCCGAAGCTGAGAGTGGCGGTGACGATCACGACGGCAAGGGCTGTGCCGAACAGTGCCGAGCGCACCGGGACCGCCGTTCGGCCGCGGCCTGGCTCAAGGGCGAAACGGACACCCTCGACCGCTGAGACGGGCGCCCCCCATCTCGCAGCGAGGCGCCCCACACCAGATGAGCGCGCAGGCAATGCCGCCCGGCCCCGGCGACGCGAACCCGGCGCCGAACGGATGCCCAGGGCGATAGCGACGGCACCGACGGTTCCGATCAGCACGAGAAGCCCGAAACCGAGCACGGTGAAGTCAAGCGCGACGCCGGGGCTCGGATAGACGGCTCGCACAGGTCCGATCGGCGAGAGGGGAGAGAGACCGACGGCGACTGCGGCCGCGACCAGCGATCCGAGGACGACGGCGCCGAGGATTCCGAGCAGCTCGTCGCCAACGGCCGCAGCACGGCTCGCGCCGAGGGCGCGGAGCACCCCGAGGTCCTCCTCCCTCGCTTGGAGCTGGCGGGCAATCATCTGCATCGCGATCAGCACGGCTGCGAGCATCGCGATGGCACCGAAGACGCCGAGCGCGATCGCGTCGGGTTTGACAGTGCGGTTGACCTGGCCGGCGACGACCGAGGTGACGTGGAACGTGTAAGTGGTACCCCTAGGCAGGGCGGCGATGATCTCGAGTTCGACGGCGGAGACTCCCCCCGCACCGGCACGGAGCTTCAGCCCGTAGCTCAGGTACTGCATCCCGCCTTGAAACCTCTGAGTGAGGGCTGGGGTGAACAAGACGTAGGTTGGGAAGCGGTCAACGTCGTCGAGGACGACCTCGTTGTTGAACACGACGGTTCCCGTCAGCTTCATCTCGACGCGAAGGTGGGGCTTGACCTTTGCGGTGCCGAAGTCGGGCAGCTCGCTTTGTGCGAGCGTGTAGAAGCCCATAGGAAGCACTTCACCCAGGTGCCAACCGAGCATTTTCTCCGCCTGTGCCGTCGCGACGCACTCGTCGATCAGCTTCGGATCGGCCATGCTGCCCTGCGTCAATGTGACTCGGTCCTGGTCGAAGTACTCGCCACTCAGGCTGCCGAGAGTCGAGACGGTGCCTGTGAGCGACGCCTCGGCGATAAGCGGGGCGCCGTCCCGGCGCATCGTGAAACCGGTGAGGCTGTTTGAGGCGACCTTCACCTTCTCGACGCCGGGAAGCCTCGCCAGCTTCTCACTGATGTTCGGTCCGTACACCTGACTGAGTGTCAGGTCGGATGGGTTCGTGCTCTTGAGGAAGACGGAGAAGGACGCTTGGGTGCGTCGGGCAGCGGCGAGTGAACCCATTCCGATTCCGCCGGCGAGGGCGATTAACAGCACGATCGACAGGTAACCGCCCCAGTGGCGCCCGAAGGTGGCCCGGAAGCGGTACCAGGCAACGCGAACAACCTGCCCACGCACGGCTCAGCCCCCCCTTGCGGCGTACCTTGTCATCGCCGTCAGGGCAGTCTTGCCGAATCGGCGGCATTCACCAAGGTGGCAAGCCTGCTTGTCAGCTTGGTGCCAGTACCACTCCGCCCTTTTCTTGCGCCGAGGTGTCGGCCCAAACGGCCCGTAAAGGCTGGTTGCTACGCGAGGACGAGCTTGTCCCCCTGGACCTCGACCTTGACGGTGTCGCCCTCGCTGTAGTGGCCTTCGAGGAGGGCGATCGCAAGCGGGTCGCCGATCCCGCGCTGGATGATCCGGCGCAGCGGGCGGGCGCCGAACTCGGGGTCATAACCGTGGTCGCCGAGCCACATCTCGGCCTCGGGGGTGACCTCAATCTCGATACGCCTGCCCTCGAGGCGCGCCTTGAGGTCGGCGAGCTGAATCCCGACTATCGCGAAGAGGTCCTCCCGGCTCAAGGGGCGGAAGCGGACGATCTCGTCGATGCGGTTTATGAACTCCGGCTTGAAGACATCGAGCGGCTCGCCGCGCAGGTTCGAGGTCATGATCAACACGGTGTTGGTGAAGTTCACCGTCCGGCCCTGACCGTCTGTGAGGCGGCCGTCGTCGAGCACCTGCAGCAAGATGTTGAACACGTCCTGGTGCGCCTTTTCTATCTCGTCGAGGAGCACGACCGCGTACGGGCGCCGTCGGACCGACTCGGTCAGCTGGCCCCCCTCCTCGTAGCCGACATAACCGGGCGGGGCACCGACGAGGCGCGAGACGCTGTGCTTTTCCTGGTACTCACCCATGTCGATGCGGATCATGGCCCGCTCGTCGTCGAAGAGCACCTCGGCGAGAGCTTTGGCGAGCTCGGTCTTGCCGACGCCGGTCGGGCCGAGGAAGAGGAACGAGCCGATCGGCCGGTTTGGGTCCGACAGCCCGGCGCGGCTACGCCGGATGGCGTTCGAAACGGCCTTCACCGCTTCGTCCTGGCCGACCACGCGACGGTGAAGCAGGTCCTCGAGCTCGACGAGCTTTCGGACCTCACCTTCCATGAGACGTGACACCGGCACGCCGGTCGCGCGGCTCACGACCTCGGCGACGTCCTCGGCGTCGACCTCCTCTTTCAGCATCTTCTGCTCGGACTGGAGCGCGTCGAGCTTGTCCGTGGCGAGCTTTATGCGGGCCTCGAGATCGGGGACGCGGCCGTAGCGGATCTCGGCGGCCTGGCCGAGGTCGCCGTCTCGGACATGACGCTCCGCCTCCTGGCGGGCGGCCTCGAGCTCGCCCTTCAGCTCCCTGATCGCCGCGATGGCGTCCTTTTCGGACTGCCAGTGGGCGGTCATTGCTGTCTGCTGCTCGCGAAGATCCCCGAGCTCGGCCTCGAGGCGGGCGAGGCGCTCGCGCGAAGCGGGATCGGTCTCTTTTTGAAGGGCGACGCGCTCGATCTCGAGCTGGCGGACGCGCCGCGCCACGATGTCGATCTCGGTCGGCATGGAGTCGATCTCGATGCGCAGCCGGCTCGCGGCCTCATCGACGAGGTCGATTGCCTTGTCGGGCAGGAAGCGGCCCGTCAGGTAGCGGTCCGAGAGGACGGCGGCGGCTACGAGGGCGGCGTCCTGTATCCGCACGCCGTGGTGGACCTCGTAACGCTCCTTCAAGCCGCGCAGGATCGCGATCGTGTCTGGCACAGAGGGCTGCTCGACCATGACGGGCTGGAAGCGGCGCTCGAGGGCTGCGTCCTTCTCGATGTACTTGCGGTACTCGTCGAGGGTCGTGGCCCCGATCATGTGCAGCTCGCCGCGGGCCAGCATGGGCTTGATCATGTTGCCCGCGTCCATGGCGCCCTCGGCCGCGCCGGCGCCCACGATGGTGTGCAGCTCGTCGATGAAGGTGATGATCTCGCCCTCTGAGTCCGAGATCTCCTTCAGCACCGCCTTCAGGCGCTCTTCGAACTCGCCCCTGTACTTCGCCCCTGCGACCATCGAGGCGAGGTCGAGGCCGATTAGCCGCTTGTTCTTGAGCGACTCGGGGACGTCGCCCTCGACGATGCGCGAGGCGAGGCCCTCGACGATCGCCGTCTTGCCGACGCCGGGTTCGCCTATGAGAACGGGGTTGTTCTTGGTGCGCCGGGACAGGACCTGGATCACGCGGCGGATCTCGTCGTCGCGGCCGATGACCGGGTCGAGCTTGCCCTGGCGCGCGAGGTCGGTCAGGTCGCGTCCGTAGCGCTCGAGCGACTGGTACTGCTCTTCGGGGTTCTGCGAGGTGACGCGGTGGCTCCCGCGGACCGCCTGCAGAGCCCGCAGGAGATCGTCGCGGTCCAGCCCGAGACGGTCCGATAGGGCTAGTAGGAGATGCTCGACGGACAGGTACTCGTCTCCCATCTCGGTGCGCGCAGTATCGGCGCGCTCGAAGGCCTGTGACAGCTCACGGCTTAAGGAAGGCTCGGAGGTCCCATAGGCCTTCGGGATCTTGGCGAGGGACTCGGCGATCTTGTTGCGGACCGTGAGGGGGGCGATCCCGAGGCGGTCGAGGAGGGGGATGGCAACCCCGCCGTCCTGGGAGAAGGCCGCGGACAGGAGATGGTCCGGTCCGACCTCGGCGTGGTGGGAGTCCTTCGCGAGCGCGATCGCGTCCCGGAGGGCCTCCTGGGTCTTGAGTGTCCAGCGGTTCGGGTCAAATGTCATTCGGGTGTTTCCTCGGAAGTGGTGGTCTGTTTCGCGCCCGGCTGGAGGCCCCCGGCCTCATCTGCCTGTAGGGCGCCGGGCCGGGAGGCGGTTGGTCGATACCGGCACGAGGTCGCGCCGGTACTGGCGGTGCGTCTGCTCGATCGCCTCGCGCGCTGCTGCCCTCGTCATCTCGAGCTCGGCGCGAAGCCGCACGACCTCGCTCTCGAGCGCGATCACGCGCCTCACCCCTTCCAGGTTGAGACCGGCGGCGGTGAGCTCCTGGATGCGGCGGAGGTGGGCGATGTCGGCCTCGCTGTAACGGCGGTTCCCGCCACCGGTGCGGGCCGGGTCCAAGAGGCCCTTTCGCTCGTAGATCCGCAGTGTCTGCGGGTGGACGCCCGCGAGCTCAGCCGCGACCGAGATGACGTACACGGCGCGGTTCGAGCCTTCGTCGAAGCCCTGATCGTGCGGCTTGTGGGCCATGGTCAAACTCCTAGGTGCTGTCGAGGTGACTCGTCCAATGTCCTCGCGAGAGCTTCGACCGCCTTGCGCTGGTCCTCGTTCAGGTGCGAGGGGACGACGACGTCGACGGTGACGAGCAGGTCGCCGATGGACGAGCCGGTAGTGATCCCGTGCCCTTTCACGCGGAAGGTGCGGCCTTGCTTGGTACCGGCCGGGATCTTCAAAGTGACCGGTCCGCTCAGGGAGGGGACGGTGATGGCGCCGCCGAGGGTCGCCTCAGGGTAGGTGATCGGGACTGTCAAGGTGAGATTGCGGCCCTTGCGGCCGAACAACGGATGCGGGGCAACATGAACGATCACGAAGAGGTCACCCGCCGGCCCATTGTTGGCGCCAGGCTCGCCGCGGCCCTTCACGCGGATGCGCTGGCCGTCCTCCACGCCGGCGGGGATGCGAACCTTGACCTGACGCTGGCGCTGCTCGAGCCCGGTGCCGTTGCAGGTCGGGCACGGGTCGACGATCTTGGTCCCGCGACCCTGGCACTCGGGGCAGGGCGAGGAGAGCGAGAACATGCCCTGGTTGTCGTTGAGCACGCCAAGGCCGCCACAACGCGGGCACATGACGGGGGCGGATCCCGGGCGCGAGCCCGAGCCACCGCATGTCGAGCACCTCGTCCCGCTCGAGACGTTGACTGTCGTCACGGCGCCGTCGACGGCCTCCTGGAAGCTCAGGTGGAGCTCGGCCTCGAGGTCACGCCCGCGCCTCGGGCCGGTCCCGGGCGTGCCACGCCCGCCGGCTTGGCGCCCGCGGCCGAACAAGCCGCCGAAGATGTCCGAGAGGTCGTCGATGCGGAAGTTGAAGTTGCTGTTGCCCGCACCGCCGCCTCCGCCGAAGCCGCCGAGGTTGCTCAACGGGCCGAGACGGCGGACCTCGTCGTATTCCTTGCGCTTCTCGGGCTCGCCGAGGACGTCGTAAGCGGCCGAGACGGCCTTGAAGCGCTCCTCGGAGCCGGGGTTCGAGTCAGGGTGGTACTGCTTGGCGAGTTTGCGGTAGGCGCGACGCAGCTCCTTGTCGGTCGCCGTCTCGGAGACGCCGAGCACCTTGTAGTAGTCGGTCGTGTACCAGTCCCTCTGGGGAGCCATGTCCTGCCTCAGTCCCCGACCAGGACCATCGCCGGGCGCAGCACCTTGGACTTCATCCGGTAGCCGGCGCGCATGACCCGGGCGACCTTAGGCCCGCACTGGTCCGCCGCCTCGGCCGCGTGCCCGAGCACCTGTGTGCCGGGCGTGGCGGTGCCACCGGTGCCGCCTTCGTCCTCGTTCTCAGCTGTGGGCTCAGCGCCCGCCTCCTCGCCGACCCCGGGTGCGCCATCGGGGCCGGCCCCTGGCGCGGCGGGCATGTGGCCGACGGCGTCGTGGACGGTCGGGTCGAAGGCGACACCCACGGCGTCTATCCGCTCCAGGCCCTCGCGCGCGAGCGTGTCGCGAAGCAGCGAGTCGATCTGCTCGAGCGCCTTGACGGCGTCGTTCGTGTCGGCCTGGTCGCGCAGGTGCTCTGTGGCGAGGTCGAGCGCGTCGAGGACGGGGAGGAGCCGCATGCACAGTCCCTCGGTAGCACGCTCTAAGAGCTCGGTCTGCTGGCGCATGGAGCGTTTGCGGAAATTGTCGAAATCCGCCTGCAGCCGCCGGAGCGCGTCAAGGTACTCGTCACGCTCGGCGGCCACGAGCGCCTCCGCGCTCTGTGCTTCCAGGCCTTTGTCGAGCTCCTCGTCAATGGTGCCCGGGTCGTTGCCCCAGTCCAACAGGGCGTCCAAGGGCAGCTCGAGCTGCTCGTCCGATTCGTCGCCGGCGCTGGTGCCATTGGGGGCCTGAGCCTCGCCGCCTACCTCCGAGGAGCTCGGAAGGTCTGCGTCGCGGTTCACGAAGCCGCCGTACCCGGATCGTCGACGATCTCGGCGTCGACGACCTCGTCGTCGGACGGGTTGCTCGCGCCACCGGCACCACCGGAGCCGTCACCCGAGGAGCTGGCCGCGTTCTGCTGCTGGGCGGCCTGCTCGTAGAGGCGCTGGCCGAAGGCCTGCGAGGCGGTGCGGAGAGCATCGGTGTCGCGCCGTATCCGGTCGACGTCGGTCCCGGCGACGGACTCGCGAAGGTTCTTGAGGGCACCTTCCACGCGGTCGCGCTCTTCTGCCGGGACCTTGTCGCCCTGGTCCTTCAGGAGCTTGTCGGTCTGGTAGACGAGGGCATCCGCGTTGTTACGCGTCTCGGCCTCCTCCTTGCGCTGGCGGTCCTCCGCCGCGTGCTGCTCGGCGTCGCGCACCATCCGCTCGATGTCGTCTTTGGGGAGCGAGGTCTGGCCGGTGATCGTGATCGACTGCTCGCGCCCGGTGGCGAGGTCCTTCGCCGAGACGTGGACGATCCCGTTCGCGTCGATGTCGAAGGCGACCTCGATCTGGGGGATCCCTCGCGGCGCCGGAGGCAGGTCGACGAGCTGGAACTTGCCGAGCGTCTTGTTGTACATGGCCATGTCGCGCTCGCCCTGCAGGACGTGGATCTCGACCGACGGCTGGTTGTCGTCCGCGGTCGTGAAGATCTCCGAGCGCTTGGTCGGGATGGTCGTGTTGCGCTCGATGAGGCGGTGGGTGATGCCGCCCTTGGTCTCGATGCCGAGGCTGAGCGGGGTGACGTCGAGGAGCAGGATGTCTTTCACCTCGCCCTTCAGCACGCCGGCCTGGATGGCAGCTCCGACGGCGACGACCTCGTCGGGGTTGACGCCCTTGTGAGGCTCCTTCCCGCCGAGTTGGACCACGAGCTCGTAGATGGCGGGCATACGGGTGGAGCCGCCGACGAGCACGACGTGGTCGATCTCCTTCGCGGTCAGCCCGGAGTCCTGGATGGCCTGCTCGAAGGGGCCCTTACACGCCTCGACGAGATCTGCGGTGAGCTCCTGGAACTTGGCCCGCGTGAGCTTCAGGTCGAGGTGCTTCGGCCCCTCGTTCGTGGCGGTGATGAAGGGAAGGTTGATCGTTGTCTCCTGGACGGCCGACAGCTCGATCTTGGCCTTCTCGGCGGCCTCCTTCAGGCGCTGCAGTGCCATCTTGTCGTTGGAGAGGTCGACGCCCTCGGTGTCCTTGAAGGTCTTCACGAGCCAGTCCATGACGCGCTGGTCCCAGTCGTCGCCTCCGAGATGGGTGTTGCCCGAGGTTGACTTCACCTCGAAGACGCCCTCTCCGATCTCGAGGACCGAGACGTCGAATGTGCCTCCGCCGAGGTCGAACACGAGCACGGTCTGGTCGGACTTCTCCTTGTCGAGGCCGTAGGCGAGGGCGGCTGCCGTCGGCTCGTTGATGATGCGGAGCACCTCGAGCCCGGCGATCTGGCCGGCCTCCTTGGTGGCTGTGCGCTGGGCGTCGTCGAAGTACGCCGGTACGGTGATGACGGCCTGGGTGACCGTGTCACCGAGGAACGCCTCGGCGTCGCGCTTCAGCTTCTGGAGGATCCTCGCGGAGATCTCCTGGGCCTTGTAGGCCTTGCCGTCGATGTCGATCGTCCAGCTCGTGCCCATCTGGCGCTTGACCGAGCGGACGGTCCTGTCCGGGTTCGTGATCGCCTGGCGCTTCGCGACCTCGCCGACCAGAACCTCGCCGGACTTGGCAAATCCCACGATGGACGGCGTCGTACGGCCGCCCTCCGCGTTGGGTATGACTGTGGGCTCGCCCGCCTCCAAGAACGCGACAACCGAGTTGGTCGTTCCGAGGTCGATTCCGACGGCCTTGGACATTTTTTGAAAGCCTCCACTTCTAGGGATGCCATGCTCGTCGGCACCCGCACGTCCTTCGTACAGGAGTCAGTATAGCTAACTTGAGTGCCAGGTTGTCAAGATCATGATGCGAGTCCTGCTGACGCCGGCCCTACCTGGCTCCGCTGAACAGGCCCTCGAGGCTAGGGGGAGGGGCCTCGACGACGTCGCGGATGAATTCATTCGCGGCGTCCTGCAGGCAGGAGAGCATGGAGAGCACCGGTACCTGGTCGGCGATGGCGCGCCTGGTCAACGCCCACACCTGGCGAGTGAGCTGGGCACCCTTCAGCCGCCGGACGGCGACACCGGGATGGAGGGAGGAGCCGAGGGCGAGCATGGGCACGAAGGCCACACCGAGCCCGGCCGCGACAAAGCCCTGCGCGGTCGGGTACTCGTCCGCCTCGATGGCGTACTGCGGGCGAAATCCGGCCTGAGCGCAGGCGGCTTCGATGACGAACTCGCAGGATCCGGGGAACGAGTTGATCCCGATCCAGCGCTCCGAGGACAAAAGTGCTAGGTCCACCGACCGCTCAGCCGCGAGCGGGTGGGCGCGGGGCAACACCACCCGGAATGGATCCGCCAGGAGGTGCCGGTGGACGAGATCGTCGTCCGCGACGACTCCGGGAGACATCGGCTCCACCGCCACCAAAACGTCGATAGCGCCGCTGCGCAGGCTGGTGATCGCCTCGTCGCCCTCTACGACTACGAGGTCGAGGGCGACCTGCGGGTGCAACGCCTGGAAGGCGGCAAGCGCCCCGGGCACGAGCGAGGAGCCGGCTGTCGGGAAAGCGCCGAGGCGGATCCGGCCGCTGTGGCCGGAGGCCAGGGCAGCGATGGCGTCCTCGAGGTCTTGGATCGAGGCGAACACGCGGGTGGCGTGCTCGCAGATCAGCAACGCGGCATCCGTCGGGCGTATCCCGCGACCCACCCTCTCGAAGAGCTTGACACCGGTCTCGTGTTCGAGCGCGCTCATCTGCTGGCTCACCGCCGAAGGCGAGTAGCTCAGGAGCTCCGCCGCGGCCGTGACAGAACCGGTCTCCACGACGGCTTGAAGGGCCTTTAGGCGGCGGACGTCGATCACCAACTAATTAAGCCACACTTAATGGTTATTCGCAACTAGTTGCTTGTACTTCACGATGACGGGTCCGACAATGTTGATATGAAGTTCTCGCGAGGATCGGAGCTGCAGAAATGATCGGCCTGGTGATTGCGCTCGTGGTGCTCGGAGTGCCTCTGGCGGCGCTACGTTTCGGCGCGGACAGCCGGGACGGACGTGACTGGAAGCCTCTCGGTGGGTTCTCCTCGGACGAGGCTGACTTGCCGCTGAGGCACGCGACAAGCAGGACCGTCAGGCCGCTCCACCGCAAGAGCGCGCACACCTAGACAAGTTCTGCCTGCAGCCATCACCGCCCGCGCGCGAGGTCTGCTGCAGCCTTGAGGATCTCAGTGCGCCTGGTTACACCAGCCCTGCGGTCCGTTCCACCATCGCGCTCTAAGGGACCTGGACAGAGCGCGATCACCGGCGAACCGGCGTCAGCTAGCCCGCGAGCCCGTGCCGATGCGCGTAGGCACTGGCTTGAGCGCGGTCTCGGCTGTGGGTCTTGGCGAAGATCCGGTTGACGTGGGTCTTTACGGTTGTCTCGCCGACGTAAAGGCGCGCCGCGATCTCGGTATTCGACAGCCCGTCGGCAATGAGCGCGAGCACTTCGGCCTCGCGTTCGGTGAGGCCGTCGGGAAGCAACGTGGGACGCCCGACGCGGCTGGCGGCAACGGCGACGAGTCTTGCCTGCACGTTCGGGTCAAGCAGGGATTGGCCGGCAGCCGCAGCCTCGATCGCGCGGCGGATGTCATCGCGCCCGGCGTCCTTGGTGAGATAGCCGATCGCCCCCGCCGACAAGGCGGTGAAGATCGACTCGTCGTCCGCGTACGTCGTGAGCACGACGACACTCGTCTCGGAAAAGCGCGACCGGATGGCTGATGTGGCTTCCGCGCCGTCCATCTTCGGCATCCGCAGGTCCATGAGGACGACGTCAGGTCGGTGCCGCTCACAGAGCGCGACCGCCTCCTCACCGTCCTTGGCGATGGCAACGACTTCCATACCGAGGGCGGCGACGATCGTCGCCAGGCCCTCGCGAACGACGCGCTGGTCATCGGCGATGAGGACTCTCATGCCGGCAACCTTGCCTCGACGACCCATCCGCCGTCTCGCGCAGGCCCGGCGAGCACGTCGCCACCTAGCAGGCGGACGCGCTCTTTGATCCCGTCGAGGCCGTAACCCGCTCCGCTCGTCGCGAGCGGTCCCGGGCCGGTCGGCCCGGGACCGTTGGTGACACTCAGTGCAGCCATGTCGGCGGCGAACTCGAGCCGCACGCACACTGCCGCGCCCGGCGCGTGCTTGGCGATATTGGTCAAGGACTCCTGCGCGACTCGGTAAAGGGCCACTGTGACCTGGGCGCCGAGCGAGCGGGGCGGGCCGGACAGCTCCAAGGCGGCACCATCACGGGCACACAGGGCCCGCAATTGCTCCTCGAGCGGGGCCACGTCCTCGCGCAAGGTCTGCACGGCCCGGCGCGCTTCTGCGAGCCCTTCACTCGCGAGCGCCTTGGTCCGCCGCAGCCCTTCTCCGAGGGCCTCGGCATTGCCTGGATCGGTCGCCTGCAGCGCGCTCAGCGCTTCGAGCTGCACCGACAGCGCCCCGAGGGTGTGGGCGAGCACGTCATGGATCTCCCGGGCGAGCCGGTTCTTCTCATCGAGCACACCGGCGCGGGCGTGCTCGAGCTCGGCACGGTCGCGTGCTAGCGCGACCGCCGCCTCCTGATCGGCGCGCTCTTTGTACTCACGACGGCCGACGCCGAGGATGAGCCCGCCGAGGCAGGCCGCCCCGGTGCCGATCGCGGACCCGGTCGACTTGCCCACGGCCCCGGCAGAAAGGGCCACAGCCGCGGGACCGAGCGCCGCAAGGGCGACCGCCGGGGGCAGCTCGCAGGCCGCTCCGGCACCTAGCGCGGCCAGACCTACGCTGACTTCGGCGGCGGGCGCGAACGGGACCATGGCTCCGGCCGCGACAGCCATGATCGCGAGCGCCACGAGTTGGGTGCGCTTGTGGCTGGCGTCGACGAACGTCCATGTCAACGAGGACGCGACCTCAGCGACGAGGAGGAGCGAGACGCTGAGATGCGCCCCGGACAGACCGGGGTGCATCTCGACGATGATCGCGGCGACTACGCCGACAAGAGCGAGAACGCGGCCCCAGACGGACACGCTTGCCTCGTGGCGGCGCCTGAGAGGTTCAGGACCAGCGTCCATCAAGACCAATCATGGACCGTGCCAAACCCTGCTGCGGCGCGACCGGCAGGGCCGCCGGATCGCTGTGTTGCAGCGAGCGGCGCCGCCAGGCGAGCACCGTGGTGCGGCTCGTGACCTCCATGACACCCATCAGCACCAGGCAGGCGACCCACGCTTCGGCACCTGTGATGTGGTTGGCGACGCTGAAGCGAGTCACGGCCGTGCCACCACCGTGCTGTGTGTAGAGGGTAAAGGCGATGCGGGAGCCGACCCCGGCGATCCACAAGAGCGCCGCGAGAGCCCCCGCCTTGATGATGACGGGGCCACCTTTGTCGCGAAAGACATCGGTTGCCAGCCCACAGCAGGTGCCGAGCAGTGTCCCGGCCCCGGCACCGACAAGGGCGAGGAGGAGGTCGTTGCCCTGGGTGGGGACGCCGCGAAGGTAGGAGGCTGCGATCACAGCCACGATGAGGATCGGGCGCAGGAGCATCCAGGTGGTGAGTCGGCGAGCGCGGACCTGCAGCAGGACGAGCGCGACGAGTGTTCCGTTGAGGAGGTAATCGGTAAATGTCATGGGCTCAGTGTGAGACCGGCGCGCCTAGGTTGCGTCCAGCCCCGGATTGATCGCGGGTGGATCCTGCTCCACCTGGCGACCACTCCGCGAGGCCGGAGGTGTTTCAAAAAGCGCCGATTAGTGGGCCGACGGGAGGCGGCGCTAGCCTCAAATACATGCCCACACTCGTCGTCTTGCGCCACGGTGAGAGTACCTGGAACGCCGAGAACCGCTTCACCGGCTGGACCGACGTCGACCTGAGCCCCGCCGGAGAGGCCGAGGCGCGCTCGGCCGGGAAGCTCCTCGCGCAAGAGACCGATCTACGCATCGACGTCGTCCACACCTCGGTGCTGACACGGGCAGTGCGGACGGCGAATCTCGCCCTCGAGGAAATGGGTCTCACCTACCTCCCGGTGCGACGCCACTGGCGCTTGAACGAGCGCCATTACGGGGCTCTCCAGGGCGGCAACAAGAAGGAGGCGGCGGCCACTTTCGGGGCCGAGCAGGTCAAGCTCTGGCGTCGCAGCTACGCCACGCCGCCCCCGCCCCTCGATCTCGACGACCCCCGTCACCCGAGTCACGACCCGCGCTACGGCGGTATCGCCCCGAGTGCCCTGCCCGCGACCGAGTGCCTAGCCGACGTGGTAGTCCGGGTCGTCCCCTACTGGGAGGACGTGATAGGGCCGGAACTGCTGGCGGGAGTCACTCCGTTCATCGTCGCCCACGGCAACAGCATCCGGGCCTTCACGATGTTCTTGGAGCACATATCCGATGACGACATCGTCGGAGTTGAGATCCCGACTGGCTGGCCACGAATCATCACCCTCGACGACAGGCTGAATTTCGTCGAAGGCCGCTACCTCGGCGACCCGGCCGCGGTGGCGGCTGCTGCCGCGGCAGTGGCGGCACAAGCGGGACCGGTGCCCGCCTGAAGGCGCAGCCCCGAGACTCATCAGGGCGCGAGGGGCAGTGTTCGTCGTGCCTAGCCCGAAGGCGATCTGCGTCGCGTTCGGGCTGACGCGCCAGCGGCGACGCAGCCGCTTGTCCTCGATGGCGAGCGGGACCGGGACGTAGCGGTCAGTCGGGTTTGGCTCGGTCTCGGGCGCGACGATCTCGTCGATCCGGTCGAGCACCTCCGGGCTCAGCTCCACGTCGGCCCCGGCGATGAGATCCTCGAGCTGCTCGGGAGTACGTGGGCCGATGATGACCGAGGTGACCGCCGGGTGCGAGCGGACGAACGCCGTGCCGCCGAGGAACCTGGGCTTCATGTCCCTGCCTGCTGTGTGGTCGAGTGCCCTGCGCCACGAGGCGCAGAGCGACGGCTCAGCCGCCGGGCGCGGGCTCCATCGAGCGCTCGAGCAGCTGAGCCACATCGAGCACCTTTACGTCCTCGTCGCGGCCGCGTTCTTTGACGGCGTCGTCCAGCATGATGAGACAGTAGGGACACGCCGTCGACACGACGTTCGCCCCCGTCGCGAGGGCCTCGTCGGTGCGCTCCAGGTTTATTCGCTTTCCCTGGTTCTCCTCGAGCCACATGCGTGCCCCGCCCGCCCCGCAGCAGAAGCTGCGCTCGCGACAGCGCCCCATTTCGATGGAGCTGACGCCGGGCACCGACTCGATGACGGATCGGGGCGGGTCGTAGACCTGGTTGTGGCGGCCGAGATAGCACGGGTCGTGGTAAGCGACCTTGGCTTCGAGGTGCCTCGGGCGCAGCTTGCCCTCGGCGACGAGGCGGCTGAGGAGCTGGGAGTGGTGGATGACCTCGAAGTTGCCGCCGAGGCTCGGGTACTCCTTTGCGATCGAGTTGAAGCAGTGCGGGCACGAGGCGATGACCTTTTTCACCCCGGCCTCGTTCAGAGTCTCGATGTTCTGCTGGGCCTGCATCTGGAACAGGTATTCGTTGCCGAGCCTGCGGACCGGGTCGCCGGTGCAGGTTTCGGCCGGGCCCAAGACGGCAAAGCTCACCCCTGCCTGGTGCAGGAGGCGGGCGATCGACTGGGTGGTCTTGCGGGCGCGCTCGTCGAGGGCTCCGGCACATCCGACCCAGAAGAGGTACTCGACGTCATCTGCGATCGTGCCGTCGACGACGGGGACCTCGAAGTCCAGGGCCTCGGTCCACTCGAGGCGCTTTGAGGCGCCGAGGCCCCAGGGGTCGCCCCGGTTCTCGACGTTGCGCAGCATCAGGGCGGCCTCGTTCGGGAAGCGGGACTCGATCAGAACCTCGTAGCGGCGCATGTCGATGATGGCGTCGACGTGCTCGATGTCGACTGGGCACTGCTCGACGCAAGCGCCGCAGGTGGTGCAGGCCCACAGGACGTCATCGGGGATGACGTTGGGGACGAGGGCCTGGTGTGCGCCGCGGAGCAGCTCGTCGCGCAGGTCCATGATGACGAGCTTTGGCGAGAGCGACTTGCCCGTGTTCCAGGCCGGGCACTGGCTCTGGCAGCGGCCGCACTCGGTGCATGTGACAAGGTCCAAGAGCTGCTTCCAGGTGAAGTGGTCGATCCTGCCGGCGCCGAAGATCGTGTCCTCGTCCATCGTCTCGAGGTCGATCTCGGGCGTCTTGTCCAAGGCCCCGAGGCGCGACGGCTGGCGGCTGTAGGCGACGTTCAAGGGTGCCATGAAGATGTGAAGGTGCTTCGAGTACACGACGAACACCAGGAACGACATGATCACGGCGATGTTCGCATCGACGAAGACCGTCTCGAGGGTCCGGTTCGTCCCCACCCCGAGCGGGTGCAGGGCGCGGCCGATCCCATGGGAGGCGAAGGCCCACCAGCCGTAGGGGAAGTCCCCCGTGTTGGTCTGCGCGGCTCGATAGAGCAGGACCGTGATGATCACGAGGGCGATCATCCCGAGTGTCACCCAGGCTGCGGTCGTGTGCGAGCCGTAAAAGCGCGAGGCGCGGTCCTTGCGCTTCGGCGAGGCGCGAAGGCGGATGATGGTGAAGGTGCAAACGGCGACGAGCACCGCGCAGGCGAAGAAGTCCTCCACGAAGCCTATGAAGGCGAAGTGCCCGATGCCGGGGATGGCGAAGCTCTTGTCGAAAAGGTCTCCGTAGGCCTCGATGATCGTGAGGATGAGGACCGTGAAGCCCCAGAATGTGAAGGCGTGGGCCAAGCCGGGGAGGGTCCACTTGAACAGCCTGCGCTGGCCGACGACCTCGTCGATCTCGACCTTGGCGCGCCTCGAGAACGAGGCACTCCGCCCGGGCGCTGCCTTTCCGGAGCCGATCAGGCCGAAGAGGTACCTGAGGCGCCGGCCCGTTATCGCCAGCGCGACCGCAGTCACCGCCAGGCCGATCGGGTAGCGGGTGAGCATTAGACCTCAGACTCAGGCCTGGCGGTCGCGGAAGTTCTCGAAGTACCGGCTCGGGGTCGGTCCGCGTTGGTGCTGGTACTTAGAGCCGAGCCCGGCCGAACCGTAGGGTGCCGCGGCCGGTGTCGTCATCCTCAAGAAGCTGATCTGGCCGATCTTCATCCCCGGGTACAAGGTGATCGGGAGGTTGGCGACGTTGGAGAGCTCCAAGGTCAGATGACCGTCCCAGCCCGCGTCGACGAAACCGGCCGTCGAGTGGATCAAGAGCCCGAGCCTGCCGAGGCTGGACTTGCCCTCGAGGCGGCCGACGAGGTCGTTCGGGAGCCGGACCCGCTCGATCGTCGAGCCGAGCACGAACTCGCCCGGGTGGAGCATCAAGACGTCGTCCTCGGCGACCGTGACGAGCTCGGTGAGCTCCTCCTGGTCCTCCTTCACGTCGATCGCGCGCAGATTGTGGTTGCGGAAGACACGGAAATAGCGGTCGACGTGCAGGTCGACCGAGGAGGGCTGGATGCAGCCGTTCTCGAGCGGCTCGATGCCGATCCGACCGCTGGCGAGCTCTTCGCGGATCGTCTGGTCGGAGAGAATCATGGCTGCGAGCAGGATAGTGCGCACGCGCGGAAAGTACTCGTGGACAACATTGCCATAACCTTGTTAGAGTTGTGAGGTGGCTCCAGACGCGTTGACCATCCACGAAGCGGCCGCCACGACGGGCTGGTCCGCCCGCATGCTGCGCTACATCGAGGAGGCCGGGCTAGTCGCCCCGAGGCGGTCGCGCTCCGGATACCGCCTCTACGGACCGGCCGAGCTGCAGCGCCTACGTACGCTGAAAGAGCTCCTCGGGGTCTTCGGCATCGAGCTGAGCGACGTCGGCTTCGCCGTAAGGCTGCGCGACGACGAGCGGCTGCGTGGAGGGCTCGAGGCGTGGTTCAGCTCCGAGGCCGTCCGGCCTGCCGAGGTCGACCCGTCACAGTGGCTTGCCTTCGAACAGCAAAAGCACATCCAGTTGCTGGCCGCCGCCGCGGCCGGCGAGAACAAGGAGATCGCATGAGCTTCGAGTACAAAGTGGCCGACCTCTCCCTCGCCGAGTTCGGGCGCAAGGAGGTCCAGCTCGCCGAGCACGAGATGCCTGGCCTCATGGCGACGCGGCGCGAGCACGCCGAGTCGCAACCGCTGAGGGGAGCTCGGATCTCGGGCTCGCTGCACATGACTGTGCAGACGGCGGTGCTGATCGAGACACTCGTCGCCCTCGGTGCCGAGGTGCGCTGGGCGTCGTGCAACATCTTCTCCACCCAGGACCACGCCGCGGCGGCGGTGGTCCTAGGCCCGGACGGCTCCCCGTCGGATCCCCGCGGCGTGCCCGTGTTCGCCTGGAAGGGCGAGACCCTCGAGGAGTATTGGGACTGCACCGAGAAGATGCTGCGCTGGCCAGAGGGGGCCGGCCCCAACATGATCCTCGACGATGGTGGGGACGCGACCCTGCTCGTGCACAAGGGGGTCGAGTTCGAGAAGGCCGGTATGGTGCCGGATCCGGATGGCGCCGAGAACGAGGAGCTCGCCGTCATCTTGAGGCTGCTGCAGCGCTCGCTAGCCGAGGACCCGAGGCGCTGGAGCGAGATCGCCAACCACATAAGGGGCGTGACCGAGGAGACGACCACCGGCGTCCACAGGCTTTACCAGATGCAGGAGCGGGGCGAGCTGCTCTTCCCGGCCATCAACGTCAACGACTCGGTGACAAAGTCCAAGTTCGACAACAAATACGGCTGTCGGCACTCGCTCATCGACGGCATCAACCGCGCCACCGACGTCCTCATCGGGGGCAAGGTCGCCCTCGTCTGCGGCTACGGCGATGTCGGCAAGGGCTGTGCGGAGTCGCTGCGTGGCCAGAGCGCCCGTGTCGTCGTGGCCGAGATCGACCCGATCTGCGCCCTCCAGGCGGCGATGGACGGCTATCAGGTCGCGACCGTCGACGACGTGGTTGGCACGGCCGACATCTTCGTCAGCGCGACCGGCAACAAGGCGGTCATCACCGCCGAGCACATGAGCAAGATGAAGCACCAGGCGATAGTCGGCAACATCGGGCATTTCGACAACGAGATCGACATGGCCGGGCTAGCGAAGCTTCCGGGCGTCGAGCGGGTCAACATCAAGCCGCAGGTCGACAAGTGGGTGTTCCCCGACGGCCACGCCGTGATCATCCTCGCCGAGGGGCGCCTGTTGAACCTGGGGTGTGCCACCGGGCATCCGAGCTTCGTGATGTCGAACTCGTTCACCAACCAGACCATGGCCCAGATCGAGCTGTTCACGAAGCCCGGCGATTACGAGCAGAAGGTCTATGTGCTGCCCAAGCATCTCGACGAGAAGGTCGCGCGACTTCACCTTGAGGCACTGGGGGTGCATCTCACGACGCTGAGCAAAGAGCAGGCCGACTACATCGGAGTACCTGTCGAAGGCCCATACAAGCCGGACTCTTACCGGTACTGAGAACGACCGCGGTCAACGGGCCCACCAGAGGTTGCAACCCCGGCACCGGCCTAATTTCACTCCGGCATCCTCGTGCGGCTCGCGACGGCGAGGTACCGTCACGGGCGGTGGGGCAATGACCGGGCGCAGACGCACAGCGACGTCGAACTTCGGCGTGAGCCGGCGCGAAGCTCACGACGCCGCCGCCTTCTACGCCCGTTTCGAGGCCCCGGAGATACTTCCCGACTCGCAGGTGCCTCATCCGCGCCCGATCCCCGATCCTTTCGTCTGCGGGGACGCCCGGAAAATGGACGAGATCGAGGACGGTTCTGTGGCTCTCGTGGTCACATCGCCGCCGTACTTCGCGGGCAAGAAGTACGAGGAGGAACTGGATCGCGAGGGCGTCCCGAGCTCGTATCTCGAGTACCTGGACCTGTTGCGCCAGGTGTTCGCCGAATGCAAGCGCAAGCTCGAGCCAGGCGGCCGGATCGCCGTCAACGTGGCCAACCTAGGCCGCAAGCCGTACCGGAGCCTTTCCGCCGACGTCATCAAGATCCTGCAGGACGACCTGCACATGCTGCTTCGCGGCGAAGTGATCTGGCAAAAGAGCGAGGGAGCGAGCGGGTCGTGCGCGTGGGGGTCGTTCCGCAGTCCCGCCAACCCGGTGCTACGTGATCTCACCGAGCGCGTGGTGATCGCCAGCAAGGGTCGCTTCGACCGTGCTCTGACGGCGAAACAGCGCGAGGCGCAAGGTCTGCCGTTCGAGAATTCCCTTTCGAGTGACGAGTTCATGGCGGCGACCCTCGATGTCTGGGGGATCCCTCCCGAAAGTGCGAAGCGGGTCGGCCACCCGGCACCGTTTCCCGTCGAGCTGCCGGAACGGCTGATTCGCCTTTACACCTACGCCGATGACCTCGTCGTCGACCCTTTCATGGGCTCTGGGTCGACTCTCCTGGCAGCCGCCAAGCTCGGCCGGCGCTATGCCGGCTACGACCTCGATCCCGCATATGTGGAGATCGCCCGTGCGCGCGTTCAGGCAGCCAACTCGAGGCGTGAAGAAACGGAGTCAGCACCCGAGCGTGCGGCACGCTCAGCTGTTGCGACGCCTTTAGCGGACAAGGGTGACGATGACGGTTTTCAAGCGCGGGCGACGCGTGAGGGTGGCGCCGTGCAGGCAATCGCGGAACGGGTACTCGAGGAGGCGGGTTTCACGATCGTCGCGCGCAACGCCCGGGTGGCCGGGATCGGGCTGATTCTGAGCGTCCTGGCCCTCGATGCCGACGGACTGCCTTGGTACGTCGACGTATCCGGCGCCTTCACGACGACGAGGAGCGGCCTGTTCCGGACCGACACCGTTTGGAGGTGCCTAGGACGCGCCCATGTGCTGGCGAGGAACGGCAAAGGACCGATCGTCCTTCTCACCTCACACTTGCCGCGACGGGGAAGTGAAGGGGACATTGCCCTGCGCGCTGCCGGAACCGACGCGGTCTTCGACGCGATCGAGATGCTCTCCGACGAGGGCCGCTCACGGCTCACGAGCTATGCCGAGGGCGGGCGCCACGAGATTCCGCTCGCGGGGTTCTGGACCGAGGCGGAGCTCGACCGCCGTAGCGACTGAGAGCCTCGTCGCGACGACCGCCGCCGGATTACCCTCGAGGTGACCGAAAGCGGGCGGCCGGTTCCATACCGCGCGACGCTGGTGGCGGTCGATCGGCAACTTCTTGCGCGGGTTCCGCCCGAGCGTGTTGAGGGACTCCGGTCGGCGCTTGGAGCACACGCCGAGATCAAGAGTGCCGACATCGCGGCTGGGGCCGGCAGGCCCCGCTCGCCGCGTCAATTCCGTCGGTTCAGGCCGATCTTTCCTGTGCGCAACCTGGCAGGCTCGCTCGTCGGCTACTCATCGCTTGGCTTCTGCACCATCGCCTACGACGACGGCGACGACTACGGGTTCGCCGACCGCGAGGGCGTCGGCATTCAGCTGGCTTTCGACCCGCACCTCGATCACGACCCCACCCATCACCTCGCATCGACTTATCTCTACGTGCGCGACGCTGATGCGTTGTACGAACAGTGGTCGCGTCCCGGCATCGGCGGACTCACGCAACAGGTCCAGGAGACTTCTTACTGGCCTCGTGAAGGCTCGCACGTCGAGCCTGACGGGAACGTGATCCGTCTCGGGTCGCCTATGGAGTCCTGAGGCGACCCAGACCTGCACCGGCGTGCTCGCCGAACAGGTGTTTCCCAGTTCGGCGGCCCGGTCACCGGTTCTGCAGGATGTCCGCGTAGCGCCCGGCGGCGATGTTACGTCCCGTGACGACGACCACGACTGGACCCCTGAGCTCGACCTTGCCGCCGAGAACAGCCGCGACGCCCGCTGCCCCCGAGCCTTCTGCGACAAGACCATGATGGCCGAACAACCAGCACATAGCGGATCGCAGCTCTTCGTCGTCGACGGCGACGAGCTGCGATCCCCTCAACAGAACGGGTGTGATCGAGCCTGGCTCGAGGTTCGCTGCCAGCCCGTCCGCAATGGTGTCGCCCACCGGCACTCGGACGATGCGACCAGCCGCGACCGCGGCCGACACCGCGCGGGACTCTGCCGACTCGACTCCGGCGAGATGGACGCCGGGACGGGTCAGTGCCCAAAGCACCAAGCCCGAGAGGAGACCCCCACCCCCCACCGGGGCGACGACGGTCAGATCGCCTGGGGCCTGGCTGTCGAGCTCGCGCCCGATCGTCGACTGCCCGGCGATGACGTTCGGGTCGTTGTAGGGCGAGATGAAGGCCGACCCCTCGGCTGCTCCGAGCTCGAGCGCGTGCTTCTCGGCAGCCTCGTAGTCCGCGCCGTGCTCGATCAGCTCGATCGGGAAGGTCCGCAATGCCTCGACCTTTGGAGGTGACGAGTGCTCCGGTACCACCACGGTGGCTCGCCGCCCGAGGCGGGTCGAGGCCCATGCGACGCCGAGGCCGTGGTTGCCCGCGCTCGCAGTCACCGCCCGGCGGTCATCCGCCAGAGCAGAGATTGCCGCGAGCCCGCCCCGAACCTTGAACGAACCGGTCGGCTGCAGGGTCTCGAGCTTCAGAAAGCCGTCAGGGCCAACCCGGCTCGATACGAGGGGAGTCGGGTCCAATACCGCGCGAACTGCCTCCCAGGCGGCCTCCATGTCGTCGTGCGTGGGCAGGCGTACCGGGCGGACCATCTCCTCGGCGCTCACGCAGTGACCTTACCCACTATGAGACGTCGTCCCAGAGCGCTGCCAGCTGTCGCGCCACTCAGTCGCGGGTGAGCGGTTTGTAGGCGATACGGTGTGGCTGGTCGGCGTCGTTGCCGAGGCGGCGGTGACGGTCGGCCTCGTAATCGCTGAAGTTCCCTTCGAAAAAGCGCACGCCCGAATCACCCTCGAAGGCGAGGACGTGGGTGGAGATCCTGTCGAGGAACCAGCGGTCGTGGCTGATGACGACGACGGAGCCGGGGAAGCCGAGCAGCGCCTCCTCCAGGGCCCTTAGCGTGTCCACGTCGAGGTCGTTGGTCGGCTCGTCGAGCAACAGCAGGTTCCCACCGCTTTTGAGCACCTTGGCGAGCTGGACACGGTTGCGCTCGCCGCCCGAGAGCTCGCCCACCTTCTTCTGCTGGTCGCTGCCCTTGAAGCCGAAGCTGGCGACGTACGCGCGGGCGTGCAGCTCGCGGTTGCCGACGACGATCCGCTCGACCCCGCCGGTGACCTCGTCGAAGACCGTCGTGTCGGGGTCCAGTGCGTCACGGGACTGGTCGACCCAGGCGAGCTCCACAGTCGAGCCGATCTGGAGAGTGCCAGAGTCAGCCTTGTCCTCGCCGACGATCATGCGGAACAGGGTCGTCTTGCCAGCGCCGTTCGGCCCGATCACCCCGACGATTCCTCCGGGCGGGAGCAGGAAAGAGAGGTCGTCGATCAAGAGGCGATCCCCGAAGCCTTTAACCAACCCTTCCGCGTCCACGACCCGGTCCCCGAGCCGGGGACCGGGTGGGATCGTGATCTCGAGCTTGTCGGCACGTTTCTCGGCCGCTTCGGCTTCGGCCACGAGGTCGTTGTAAGCAGTGATGCGCGCCTTGCCCTTGGCGTGGCGGGCCTTCGGTGCCATCCGGATCCACTCGAGCTCGCGCGCGAGCGCGTCTCGCCGGGAGCGGTCGGCCTTGTCCTCTTGCGCGAGCCGGTCCCGCTTCTGCTCGAGCCAGGAGGTGTAGTTGCCCTGCCACGGGATCCCGGCTCCCCGGTCGAGCTCGAGGATCCAGCCGGCAACGTTGTCGAGGAAGTACCGGTCATGGGTTACCGCAACGACGGTGCCGGGGTACTCCTGCAGTGTCCGCTCCAGCCATGCCACCGACTCGGCGTCGAGGTGGTTCGTCGGCTCGTCGAGCAGGAGCAGGTCTGGCTTGGACAGCAACAGCCGGCAGAGGGCGACGCGCCGGCGCTCTCCTCCCGAGAGCTTCGTCACGTCCATGTCCGCAGGGGGCAGCCGCAGCGCGTCCATCGCGATCTCGAAGGTGCGTTCGAGGTCCCAGGCACCAGCCGCGTCGATCCTGTCCTGCAGGTCGGCCTGCTCGGCGAGGAGGGCGTCGAAATCCGCATCCGGCTCGCCGAAGGTCGCGCACACCTCGTTGAAGCGGTCGACGAGGGCTTTCGTCTCGGCGATGCCGTCCGAGACGTTGCCGAGTACGTCTTTGGCGGGATCGAGCTGCGGCTCTTGAGGCAGGAACCCGACCGTGAAGCCAGGGGTGAGCCTGGCTTCACCCGTGAAGCCGTCGTCGACGCCGGCCATTATCCGCAGCAGCGACGACTTGCCCGAGCCGTTCGCTCCGATGACGCCGATCTTGGCACCGGGGAAGAAGGACAGGTTGATGCCCCGGAGGACTTCACGATCGGGTGGGTAGAAGCGCCGGAGGTCGCGCATCGTGTAGATGAATTGGGCTGGCATGTCCTCAAGTGTGGCCCGGTGGAGACCTCGGCCGGACTGCGGCCACCGGGCGAGGCTCTTCGCAGCACGGAACCGGTCGAAAAGGCGAGGCAATTCCTGCTCGCGTTACAAGCCCGGGTTTCGACTAGCACTTGGAACACGGATAGGCTCGATCAGCCGGAGGAAGGCGCAGGTTGCCACTCGCTCTGTGAAGCGACGACCGCCTCGGTCCTGACAGACCTGGTCTGTAGGAATCGTCGCCGAGCAAAGCGCCTACCTGGTCGTCAGGGCTTCGGTACGGCTCGAATGCGAGACTCATCTGCAGAGCAGCGGAATCGTTCACACCGCCCCTGCACGAGGACCTCACCATGGAGGACGCAATGAATGTCCTTGTCTTCAGTTGCGGCAGCTCTTCGCAGAATTTCAAGGCATATGAAGTCCTACACGGGGCGGAGCCGACCCTGATCGCATCAGGCAAAGCCACTACGTCGCGACCAGGACTCAGGCGGCGCCTCGGATCGACTGGACGGTCGGCCGGGATGAAGGAGGCGAAGAAGCCGATCTCTCGACGCATCGCCGTGCGGCAGAAGAAAGTCTCAGGACCCTCGGCGAGCACGATGCGCGCATCGACGGGATCGGCCATCGATTCGTGCACGGCGGCGAGTGGTTCCAACAGCGCACCCTTGTGACTGACTCAAGTGCCGAGACCCTCCAGAAGTGCTTCGGGCTCGCGCCCATTCACAACCCGAACTCCTACAGCGTCATCGAGGCCTGTTCGGATCATCTGCCCGGGATTCCACAAGTCGCCGTGTTCGACACCGCGTTCCATTCCAAGCTGCCGCAGGAGGCGACGCGCTATGCCCAGCGGCTCGATCTGGCGCGCAAGCACGGCTTCCGCAAGTACGGTTTTCACGGCTTGTCCTACAGCTATGTCTTGGCACGCTCGGCAGAATTGCTGGGCAAGCCGATTGGCTCGGTCGGCTTCATCACGTGTCAAATGGCACCGGTGGATCGAGCGTGACCGCCTTCCAAGACGGGCATTTTGTCGAAACCTCCCTGGGCTACTCGCCGCTCCCTGGTCTTGTCATGTCCACGCGCTGTGGGGACATCGACGCCGAGGTGGTGCTCGAGCTGTGCCGTGGCGGATACAGCGCGGACGCGGTTAGCAGCATCCTCAATAATCAGTCCGGGCTCCTCGGCCTTTCGGGCTTCTCGTCGAATCTGGAGGAGGTGATCGCCGAAGGCGAACGCGGAAACGAGGACTGTCGGATCGCGGCTGAGGTCTGCGCAAACTGGCTCAAGACCTACCTCGGCGGGTACTACTGGTTGCTGGGCGGCGCAGACGCGATCGTCTTCACAGACTCGCTTGGCACCAGATCTCGAAGCTTGGGGAGATGGTGTGCAGCGGAGTCGAGAAACTAGGGGTAGTCCTGGACACCGAAAAGAACCGCGAGGCTCCGGCTGACGCCGAATCGTTCGTGAGCCAATCACAGTCCCGGACAGCCATCATCTCGTTCCGACCGACGAGGAGCTGGTCATCATGCATGAGGTTGTGAGAAGCCTTCTGTCCTCTGGGCTTGCCCAGGTGCCGGACGCGAGAATCAGCCAGTGAGCAGCGAAGCTGGTCCTACTGCCCCGCCGGCGAGTTCGCCGAGTACTGGTCTCTGGCAGCGCACCACCGGCGGGAGCTTCGCCCTCGTGGCCCTGGGTGCTGCCATGTGGGGGACCGACCCTCTTTTCCGTCAGGAGTTGGCCCTCAACATGCCGGCACCTGCAATTGTCGCTTTCGAGCAACTCCTGCCGGCGGTTCTTCTCGCGCCATTCGTGTGGCGGGGGCTGCGCCGGGCCGTGGCGGTCTTCAACTGGCGCGACTGGGCGTCTCTCGCCGTGCTCGGGTGCGGCTCTTCGGCGCTGGCGACATTGTTGTTCACGCTCGCGTTCACCTACGACAGGCCCAACACGCCCGTGCTACTCCAGCAGCTCCAGCCTCTCTTCGCCCTTGTGGGTGCCCGTTTCGTTCTGGGCGAACGCCTCCAGCACCGCTACGGGGTCTACCTCCTCGGTGGGCTCGCCGGTGCCTACCTCATTGCCTTCCCCCATCCCTTGTCCATCGGCGGGGTGGACGGCTGGGCGCCAGCGCTCTTGGCGGTCTCGGCAGCAGGCCTCTGGGGCTTCGGCACGGTGCTAGGACGCCGCCTCGGATCCAAGCTGCCCTTCACCGAACTGACCGCCTTGCGGCTGGCGACGGGTCTCGTGGCGGCCGTGATCGCGCTCGGCGTGAGCGGAGACGGCTCCGCCTATCTCCACATGAGCGCGAAAGCCGTGCTCGCCCTCGTGTGCCTGGCACTGGTTCCTGGGCTGATGAGCCTCCTTGTCTACTATCGGGGCCTTCGCGGTACACCTGCGGCCGCGGCGACGCTCGGCGAGTTGGCCTTCCCGCTCACCGCCCTCGTGCTCGACTATCTTGCCTTCGGGGCCACACTTTCGGCGTCGCAATGGCTCGGACTCGGAGTCCTGGTGGCCACGATCACGACGATGGGGACACTTCGCGCCAACGGCACTCCCACAGGAGTCGAAGTACCCCAGCTGGAAGCGCCAGCCGGGGGTTGCCTGGAGAGGCTGGCCTTGCCGGGCGCGTGAAGACCGGTGCGGCTTCCCTGCCCGGCCGATGTGCAGCCTCTAGAGGAACTTGGCCTCCAGCTCAGCGAGGATTGCCGCCCGATGAGGCGACGTACGGAGGCCGAGAGATCATCTCAGTCGTCGTTGGCAGCGCTTTGCGTCAGGCGTCACGCACAACACGGCACTTCTAGGCGGTCCGAAGCTCTGGCGCATTTTCTCGCGAGAGGTCTTGTTGCGAGACCATCGCTTCGACGTCCGAGCTTCGCAGTGTCCTCGGGGCCGCGCGGGGCTTTCGGAGTCCGCCGCCAACCCTGTCACCCGCCGAATCTGGGCTCTCTGCGTGCGAAGTCGCGCAGAGCGCGCAAGAAGTCGACGCGACAGAACTCCGGCCAGTAAGGATCGACGAACACGCGCACGGCGATGGGGTGTCCAGTCTGTGGCTGGTGGGGCCAGCGCTAGGACCGTCATCGGCGAGCACTGGCGGTCGGCGACGGCCGCCGTTCCGGCGCGGGCGTTCATAAGTCGTCGTCATCATTGTCGAGCTATTCGAAATGTAGATGGACTTTTGAACTTTGGAAGGACCTTCACCTGACTTAGCGTCCCCTTAAGAACCCGACGACCATCCTGAGAGGCGACACCCAGCACTCAAAGGAGATTCGAAATGAGTTCATCGTCGGTACAGCCGCCTCTTCTCGACGAGGCACAACCTGGCGTCGTAACCCGCCCGCCTCAGTCGTTCGGGGCCACGCGGGACCGGTCACTGGTTCGGGTGGGCGCGTCATCAGAGCCGTCTGTTCTCGGGAAGAACCGCCAAACCCCTACCATCGACAGCCCTTGGCTGTCGGAGTTATTGCAAGGAGATGCCCCGGCGCCTCGCACGCTCGTGGACATCTTCGCCTCCTCTGTCGAGCGATGGCCAAGACACGTCGCCCTCCAAGACAGGGTGCGAGGCTTGAGCTACGAGCAGCTCGCGAAGGAATCGCATTCGCTCGCGGACCGTTTGGCTGCACACGGCGTTGGCCGTGGCGACCGCGTCGGTGTCCGCGTGCCGAGTGGGACGGCGGATCTCTACATAGCCGTGCTTGGGACCTTGCTCGCAGGAGCCTCCTACATACCGGTCGACTTCGCGGATCCTGAACAAAGAGCGGAGCTGATCTGGAGCGAAGTCGATGCTTGTGCGGTGATCACTGCCGACCTCGAGATCGCCGAACGACATCGCGGGAGCTCTCGAGGCGGTCCCGTGCGACCAGATGACGACTGCTGGGTGATCTTCACTTCGGGTTCGACCGGCGCGCCGAAAGGTGTCGTCGTGGGCCATCGAGCCGCCGCCGCGTTCGTGGACGCCGAGGCGAGCCTCTGGCAGGTCCGTCCCGATGACCGGGTGCTAGCCGGGCTATCGGTTGGCTTTGACGCGAGCTGTGAGGAGATGTGGCTGGCGTGGCGCAACGGCGCCGCCCTTGTGCCGTGTCCACGCTCGATCGTGCAGTCGGGGGTCGACCTCGGCCCGTGGCTCGTGGAGTGCGGTATCACGGTCGTCTCGACTGTTCCGACCCTGGCTGCAATGTGGCAGGACGACGTGCTCGCCAAGGTCCGGTTGCTCATCCTCGGTGGCGAGGCTTGCCCGAACGAGCTGGGATGGCGCCTGTCTGCCGGCCGCGAGGTCTGGAACACCTACGGGCCCACCGAGGCGACCGTAGTCAGCACGGCGGCGCGGGTGCGGCCGGGCCAGCAAGTGACCATCGGTCATCCACTTCGGGGATGGAAGGTGGCCGTCGTCGACGCCTTCGGGGATCCGGTACCTCTCGGAGAGACAGGGGAGCTCGTCATCGCGGGAGTCGGCCTCGGTCGTTACCTCGATGCCGACCTCGACACGCGCAGGTTCGTGGGGCTGCCGGCTCTCGGTTTCAGGCGCGCCTATCACACAGGAGACGTCGCCCGTGAGGGTGCCGGCGGCCTCGAGTTTCTCGGCCGGCGCGACGACCAAGTCAAGATCGGTGGTCGTCGAATCGAGCTTGCTGAGATCGACGCCCAGCTGTGTGCAGTACCGGGTGTCAAAGCCGCCGCCACCGCAGTTCGCGAGACCTCGGGCGGCAACACGGTCCTTGTTGGATATTTCGTTGGCGACCTCGACCCGACGGCCGTCCGCGCCAGGATTGCCGAACAGCTCCCAGAAGGGATCGTGCCGATTGTCGTGCGACTGGATGCCCTTCCCCTGAAAAGCTCGGGCAAGGTCGATCGCAAGGCTCTGCCATGGCCGCCTCCAACGGATACTCAGAGCAAGGTCGAGCCGGCGAGCCGAGCGCCGCAAGGGCGGCGGCTGACAGGGACTGCTGGGTGGCTCGCCGAGCGCTGGGCCGACCAGTTGGGACCGCTGCCGATGTCCCAAGACAGCGACTTTTTCGAACTGGGTGGGACATCGCTCGCGGTTGCCAAGCTCGTGTCGGTGCTTCGCGAGCGCTACCCGGCCACCGCTGTCGCGGATGTCTACAACTTCCGCCGTCTCGACGCACTGGCCGAGAGGCTCGATCATCTCGCCGAGGCAGGCCCGAAGACGACCAGCGTGCCAAGGAGTTCTCGCCGATGGGGTGCCGTACAGCTCCTCGGAGTGTTCCTGTTGGTCGCCCTCGGGAGTCTCCAGTGGCTCGCCGGATTTCTCGCCTACAACCAATGGTTCGGGATCGGTCCGCAAATCGGCTGGGGCGGCGTGATCGCCGTCTGGTTGATCTTCTCGAGCGCCCCGGGCCGAGCAGCGATCGTTACCATCACCCGGCGGGTGCTGCTCCGACGGCTCCGGCCCGGACGCTACCCCCGCCAAGGATGGCTATCGTGCCGGGTCTGGTTCGTCGAGCGCCTCGCCGACGCGTTCCACATCGACATCCTTGCTGGTACTCCGTGGGCGGCACGCTACGCGAGCATGAACGGAGCTCAGATCGGAGAGGGCGCCAGAATGGCGACACTGCCGTCGCCGACCGGCCCTTTGAGCATCGGCGAGGGAGCCACCCTCGAAGCAGAGGTCGACGCGCACGGGTGGTGGATCGAGGGCCGCGAGCTCGTCGTCGGGGAGATCCACATTGGCGCCGGGGCCCGCATCGGAACGAGGGCTCTGCTGATGCCCGGCGCCGATGTCGGAGCAGGAGCCGAGATCGAGCCCGGGAGCGTCGTCAACGGCCCCGTGCCCGCTGGCGAGCGGTGGTCCGGCTCTCCGGCGCGACGCGTGGGTCTAGCCGGCGAGACCTGGCCGGCGCCGGCGGTAGATGAGACCGCCCCTCCGAGGGCTGCCAAGAGCAGGTTCGCGCTCGGGCTCGTCGTGCTTAGCCTGCTTCCCCTCATTTCAGCCGTGCCCGGCTTTGTGGTGCTGAACGCCCTCGGAGGCTTGGCGACTGTGCATTCGGCGGCACTTTCGATGCTGACAGACGCGCCGCTCATCGCGGCGATGTTCCTCGCCACCTACGGACTCTTGGTGGTGATCGCGGTTCGCAGCGTCTCGTGGCTTGTCCGACCCGGCTGGCACTCCGATAGCGGGACGACGGCTTGGGCGCTGTGGTTCAGCGGAGCCGTGATGGCCCAGGCGCGTGGCATCTTGTTTCCCCTCTACTCGAGCATCTACACACGTAGTTGGCTCGCCTTGCTGGGCATCAAGGTAGGCAGACGCACGGAGGTTTCAACCGCGGTTGGATTGAACCGGCTCGTCAGCTTCGCCGACACGAGCTTCGTCGCCGACGACGTTGTCTTCGCCGGGACGCGAGCGCGTGGAGGAAGGATCGAGATCACACCTATCGAGATCGGAAGCCGCACGTTCCTTGGCAACGGCGCCATCTTGAGAGCGGGTACGAAACTGGGCAATGACAGCCTCGTCGGCGTTCTCTCCACCCCGCCGCTCGAGCCCGCCGACGGTACCTCATGGCTGGGACTGCCAGCCCTCGAGCTTCCCCGGATTGGCGAGCGAACCGACCCGTCGCGTACGACGGCACCGTCGAGACGTCTTGTCGCAGGACGTGCCGCCATGGAGCTAGTGCGGATTCTCCTCCCGACTACGCTCTCGATCGCCTTGGGCGCGCTCGTCTTCTTCTTGTTCGAGTCCATAGGCACTATCGCGGGTATCTTCTGGCTCGTCGCCGGCGCTCCATTCGTGCTCCTGGCAGCAAGCTTTTGCGCCATTGGTGCGACGGTATGTGCGAAGTGGTTGCTCATGGGTCGCTACGAGCCTGGCGAGCATCCCCTCTGGTCCTTGTTCGTATGGCGCGACGAGCTCGTCAACACCCTTCAAGAGCAGCTTGCGGGTGCCTGGCTGCTTTCACATGCGCTCGGGTCACCCTTGGTGCCCGCCTATCTGCGGGCCATGGGTGCCAAGATCGGCAAGAACGTCTGGTTCGAGACGCTCGCTGTCACAGAATTTGACCTCGTGGCACTCGGTGCCGGTTGCGCGGTCAACCGGGGCGCGTGCATCGAGACGCACTTGTTCCACGACCGTGTCTTGCGGATGGGGCCGGCTCAGCTCGGCAGTGACTCGACGCTCGGGCCTAACAGCGCCGTGCTCCCTGACACGATGCTCGGAGATGGCTGCAGTGTCGGCTCCCGCTCTGTCGTCTTGCGAGGAGAACGGCTGCCATTGCATACGC
>JBEKMZ010000020.1:0-45888 GCA_049523315.1 Acidimicrobiales bacterium
GCGAGGCCTCGATCCCCTTGAAGAACAATATGAGGTCAACGGTCTCTGTCGACCTCGTTCTTCGCAAGGCCAACTCGTTCGATTCCGAGAAGGTCGTGGAGACCGTCGGTCCCATCACCGTTCCCGCTGCGGGCACCGAGTCGGAGGGCGACACCAACGACTGCCCCGTCGTCAGCACGGGGGTTGTCCCGACGGCAGACGAGTTTGATCAGGTCGAGCTTCAGGTCGTCTCACCTTCGACGGGCTCGGTCTCGGTGATCGGACCCAGCTGCGACTCAGACAACGACGCTGACGACCAAGGGTTGCCCACCTTCACCTTGGCCAACGCGGCTCCTTTGTTCACGAGCGCGCCCAGCGACACCGTCCCGGCAGGCTCATCGGGCACCTTCACCTACCCCGTGAGCGCGACCGGAACACCTACCCCGACGTTCTCCCTTTCGGGCGCCCCGTCCGGCGTGAGCCTCACCAACACCTCCCCGCCCACCGGGACGGCGACCTTGAGCGGCACGGGCGTCGCGGCGGGCGTGCACACCTTCACCATCGACGCCACCAACAGCGTCGGCACGACCGCCCAAAGCTTCACCCTCAACGTCTTGACCGCCATCACCCAGATTGCCCCCCTTTCGGGCTCAACCACGACGGTGGCGAGCTCGGGCTTCAAGGGACAGCTCGCCACGAGCGGGCAGGACGGCACGGTCACCTTTACCCAGAGCACCGGCGGAACCAGCCTCAGCGTCTCATCGAGCGGCGCCATCTCGACCGCGGGCACCCTCCCCGCGGGCCCTTACACCGCGACCGGCACCGACTCTGACACCCTCGGCGACACCGGGACCTGGACCTACACCCTCAATGTGAGCACGACTACCATCGCCCAGACGAACCCCAACACAGGCTCGAGCACAACGGGAGCGAGCTCGGCCTTCAAGGACCAGCTGAACACGACACCGGGGACCTCGATCGGCACGATCACCTTTGCCCAGACAGCCGGGACGAGCCTCAGCGTCTCGTCGAGCGGCGCCGTCTCGACCAGCGGCTTTCTTGCTGCCGGGCCCTACACCGCGTCCGGGACCGACTCCGACACAGACGGCGACACCGGGACCTGGTCCTACACGCTCAATGTGGGTGCGACCACCATCGCCCAGGGAGGACCCTTCACCGGCTCTTCCACGACGGTGGCGAGCACGGGCTTCAAGGACCAGCTCACCACGACTGGCCAGAACAGCGCGGTCACCTTTACCCAGACCGCCGGAGGGACGAGCCTCAACGTCTCGTCGACCGGCGCCATCACCACCACCGGCGTCCTCGCGGCGGGGCCCTACACGGCGTCGGGCACCGACACGGACACCCTTGACGACACCGGCACCTGGACCTACACCCTCAACGTAAGTGCGACCACCATCACCCAGGCCGCGCCCTTCGCAGGTTTGACCACGACGACGAGCGGGACCTTCTCTGACGAGCTGAACGTCGCGTCGGGAACCTCGGAGGGTGGGGTCAGCTTCACCCAGACTTCCGGTGCGACGAGCCTCACTGTGTCGTCAACCGGCGCGGTCAGCGAGAACGGGACCCTCACCGGGGGCACCTACACCGCGGGAGGCACCGACGCTGATAGCTACGGCGACACCGGGTCGTGGACCTACACGCTCACGGTCGACCAGGCGCCGGCGATCACGAGCCCGCCCAACTTCATCGTCCCGGCACCCGCAAGCGGCGGAACTGGAACACCTTTCAGCTTCACGGTGACGACAACCGGCTACCCGGCACCGACAATCAGTGACGGCAGTACGGAGGCGTGCACGACGAACTTGCCTAGCGATATCAGCTTCGCCCCAGGGGCTCTGGGCTCCGGCACGGCCACAATCTCCGGCACTCCGGCTTACAGTGACGGCGGTGTCTGGACGGTGTGCCTTGACGCATCCAACGGCGTGGAACCGGATGCCACCCAGGTCTTCACGCTGTATGTGACTGCGCCCGGGGCACCTCCGGTGCTCACGGCGGAGCAACTGAACGGCAGCCCCATCACGGCTGGACTGACGTTGAACACGGGATCCAAGAGCTTCACGGGCTTCACGACCTCATCGAGCGGCGATGTGGGGACCGTGGAGTTCGATTCCGAAGGCGCGTTGACCGAGACCTTCACGGCAACTCTCAACATCGGTTGGGACAACCTCACCTATTGCGTTCCGTATTCGGGAACGGCCGTGCCCGTTTGCCCGCCTACGGAGGTGACCATCCCCACAACCGAAGGTGGTACCGGTGTAGGCCAAGACGTGCTCCCGTGCAACCCGGCCAGCCTTCCGACGCCGCCAGCGGTGGGCTGGTGCTCCCAGAGTGAGACCTACACCTACGTGACCGGTCCGGACAGCACAATTGAAACGAACATTGCGGAGGTCTTGTATGGTGCCGGCGACATCGTGGTCTCCCACGGCTCGTAGGAGCCAGTCCCCCGGCCGAGAGGCTCAGGGGACCTGCACGAGCACGCGAACAGCGACGATGCCTAGTTGATCGAGGAGCTTGTCCCGCTCCTCGATCAACTCTGGGCGGACCCCTTCGTTGAGCGAGCTCCGCAGCACGAGGAGCACCACCAGGTCGAAGTACGTTCCAGCGGCGCGCGCAGCGGGAAGGGCCCGATCGATCCGCTCGATGAGCCCGTCGCGCTTGCCCATCGCGGCCAGAGCGCTGACCTCGACGCGATCGAGGAGCGCCCCCGCAGGCGTGCCCTCGAGCGCTGATCCGGCCCGGGCGCGCGCCGAAGCCACGACCACGAGCGCCTCTGAGGGCCGACCAGCGAGCACATGCGCTTCGGCGAGGAAGCCGCGGGCCTCCATGCCCTCGAGCGGGCTGCCGCCCGAGTCGCCGGTGTCGATGGCCCTTTGCAGGAGTCCAACAGCTTCGTCGTCCGAGCCCAACCCGGCCGCGACGCGGCCGAGCTGGGTAACACAGACGAGCTCCAAGGTGGCATACCCGAGACCCTGAAAGGTTCTCGTCGCACGGCGAAGCACGTCGTAGGCCTCCTCGAGGCGACCCTGATTCGCGTAGACCTCACCGATATTGATCTCGCTCGTTGCCGCCCCGGCGGTGTCGCCCGAACCGAGGGCCACCTCAGCCCCACGGCGCCAGAGGCTGACGGCGTCGTCCCAGCGACCCTCGAAGTAGGCCACGACGCCGAGATTGCGCAGCGCGACGCCGATGAGTGGGCGGTCGCCGAGCCCTTCGGCGATCTCGAGAGCGAGCGCGAAATGCTTGGCCTCGCTCATGCGCCCAAGGAACAGGAGAGCTTCGTCGATTAGCGCGTAGGCCAGTGCCATCACCCTCAGCTCGCCGATCGGTTGCGCGCGCTCGACCACCTGCTGGCTAAGGCTGAGCGCGTCGTTAAGACGGCCCTGGCGGGCACGGGTCTCGGCTTCCCTCACCAAAAGTCGCACGGCGACCGCCTCTGTGTCCTCGCCTGCCTCTGCTCTGAGCCGTTCCAGGGCAGTGTGCAGGAGCCGGATGGAGGAACGGTATCGGTGCTCGAACTCGCCGAGCACGTGTGCCCGCTTTTCCATGTTCGTGGCCCACGCCGCTGGGTCGTCGACGACCAGCGACGCGGCCCGCCGGTAGGCATCCTCCGATTGGCTGTAGTAGCCGACCTTGAGGCGCGCGTCACCGAGGTCGCGCCACGCCAAGGCGACTTCGGCTGCCGGTAAGCCAGGAATGGATCGTGCGGCTTCGATGGCTCGTTCCAGATGAACAGCGACCTCACTGGGCGCGAACATCCGCTTGGCCTGATCCGCAGCCAGGCTGGCATAGAGCCAGGTCTTGTCCCACACCTGGGCGCGCGAGAAATGGAGCGAGAGTGCGTCGGCTCGGCTTTCGACAACGGATCCGGCGCGTCGCTCGATGACGCGGCCCGCCAAGCTGTGCAGCTCCCTCCGACGCTTGTAGGGAAGCCCCTCGTAGGCGGCCTCACGCAAGAGTGCATGGCGAAAGTGAAGTCGCCCATCCCCCCCGCTCACGAGGTAGTCGCTCAGCTCACGTCGCATCGCGCCGTCGAACTCGAGCCCTTCGTTCGCGAGCAAGGCGACCAGCAGTTGCTCTTCGACGCTGTGACCGAGCACAGCGGCTTGACGAAGCACTTGACGGGCAAGGGGCGCGAGGGTGTCGATGTCGGTGTTGGCGACGGCGTCGAGCGACTCGGGGAGCGAGTCGACATCGCTGGAGCGGGCCACTCGCACCAGCTCTTCCAAGAACAGCGGGCTACCTTCTGATCGCGCCACGATGACGTCGTTCTCGTGCGGCCTGAGCGGAGCGGCCGCGGTTGCCGCATCGATCAGCTGGTGCGATGCCTCCTCCCCGAGCGGCTTCAGCTCGATGGTCGCGTCGGCGACTGGACGAAAACCTCCGGCGACTGGCCGGCGGTTTACGACCACTAACCATCGGCGGCTCGACGCAGCCACAAGGAGTCGTTCGGCGAGGGCGGAGGTCGTCTCGTCGAACCAGTGGGCGTCCTCGACGAGCACGAGCAGCGTCTCGTCCACAAAGGTGTCATTGAGCTGCACCAGCAGATCGGCCGTCCGGTCCCTGCGAAACTCGGGCGCGATGGCGGCGCTTTCAGCCGTGTCGGCAAGCTCGACGCCGATGACCGGACCAAGGAGGGGTGCGAGCGGTGCGGTTTCCGGGCCGAGGGTGGCGACGAGCTCGGTGAGCTGCTGGGCGGCGAGCTGGGCGTCGTCGGTCGAGAGGCCGAGTAAAGCGCGAAGCGATCGCTGGAACGGCAGATAGGGCGTGCCTTGGCCATATGGCTCACCCTGCAGGAGCAACTGGCGCACGTCTGGGTGGCGGATCCGCAGCTCGTCCACGATGCGGCTCTTGCCAAGGCCGCGGTCCGCCTCGATGAGAATGACGCGGCCTGCCCCGTTGCGGGCCGATGACATGGCGGTCTCGAGCTTGTCGATCTCGCCCTGGCGGCCGACAAAAGGCAAGGTAGAGCGGACCTCCGGGTTGGTCCCGAGTGCGGCCCCGACGGCGTAGGCCTGCACCGGAGCCGTCTTGCCCTTGACGTTGAACGGCGGCACGACCTCGGTAGCAAACAGCGTGTGGGACCGGTTCAAAACAGCGGCGGTCGCGAAGATGGAGCCCTTCGGTGCTGCTGCCATCAACCGAGCGGCGAGGTTGACGGTATCGCCCATGACCGTGAACGTGCGGCGGAACTCGGCTCCGATCTCGCCGGCGAAGACGTGGCCCCGGTTCACGCCGATCTGCAGGGCCAGGCGAAGCGGATAGTCGGCGATCGCGCGAAGGGCGCGCAGCATACGACCCTCGTCATCGTCGCCCGCCGTGGGCACACCAGTAACGAGAATGATCTTGCCACCGTTGTCGTCGAGGTCACTGGCGAGGAAGGTCACCCTCTCCGCATCGACGGCCGCCTGGACCGCGGTCACGGTCTCGTCGAGGACAAGAGCCGTCGCTTCCGGCCCTTCACCGGCCAACAGATCGTCGACGCCCTTGTATTTGAGGAAGGCGACGGTGGCCAGCCGATGCTCGGACCCGGCCGGCACCGACCCGAGATGGGTTCGAAGCGCCTTCGGCAGGCGCATTGCAACCTCTTCCCGGGGCACCGGGATCATCGGCAGCGGCCCGGGGCCATCGGTCACGACTCGGCGCGTGCGCACCAGGAATCCGGCTCCCTTGACCGTGCCGACCGTGCTGCGCGGAAGTGCACTGGCCGTTGCCTGGCTGACGACGATCTCGCCCGCTTGAGCCGTTTGCTCCATTTTCGCGGTCTGCGATGCTGCCGGCCCGGAGATGAGCAGCTCCCGGTGCGAGGCTCCGACCATGAAGAGGTTCACCGTGCCACTGTGGATTCCCACCGACATCCGCAGGTTCAGACGACCGGCAGCCAACTGATGGCTTTGGGCGTCCCTGAGTGCCGCCCGCATCGCCACCGCGGCCCTGACGGCGCACAGCTGATGGTTGGCTCCGAGAAAGAGCAGGAGGAGGGCGTCGCCGCCGAACTTGAGAAGGCTGCCTCCCTGGTCCGCGGCCAGGGCGAGCATCCGGGAAAAGACATGATTGAGGACCTCGGTCAGCTGCTCGGTTCCGACGCGACCGCGACGGGCGAGGCGCTCTGACAGGGCCGTGAAGCCCGAGATGTCAACGAAACACAGCGATGCGTCGAGCTCGCGCCAAAGCTTCCCGGCCGAGGTGAGATCCCACTCCACAGCCGGCCTGGGCAAGTAGCAGTCGAGATCGCTGACTCTCAATTGACCCACCGTCGCGTACCTCCCGACAACGCCTACTCCAAGACACGCACCGCCCAGCGTGCCTCCGGAGCGACTCAAAGATGCTCGCCTTGCCTGGAAGGCACATGTCCTCCACCCCGAGGGTGATCCCCCGCCCAAGCGGCCACCCGCCCCTCAGACATGCTCTTTCTCGGTGCTATTCGGTGGAGGCGAAGGGACTCGAACCCTCGAACCTCCTGACTGCCAGTCAGGCGCTCTACCAACTGAGCTACGCCCCCGAGGGGATGCCAGCACTCTATCCGAGATGCGCCGCAGGCAACCCAGGACGCGCCGCCTGACCACCTCGAAGCCCTCACCTTCTGACAACTAACCTGGGCACGTGGAGGCGTACGACTTTCGCGAGGTTGAAGAGCGCTGGCAACGGCGCTGGGACGAGGACGGCACCTATCAGGTCAACCAAGACGACCCCCGACCCGCCTACTACGTGCTCAGCATGTACCCCTACCCGAGCGGTCCGGCCCATCAGGGCCACATCCGCAACTACACCTTCGGCGACGTCCTGGTCCGGCACCGCACCATGCAGGGCCACGCCGTGCTCAGCCCGTTCGGCTTCGACTCGTTCGGCCTTCCCGCCGAGAACGCCGCCATCAAGGGGGGCGACCACCCGCGCGTGTACACCGAGGCGCGCATCGCCGAGCTGAAGGCGTCGGTGAAACGGCTTGGGGCCGTCTACGACTGGCGGCGCGAGCTGCGCAGCCACGACCCCGACTACATGCGCTGGAACCAGGTCATCTTCCTCGAGCTGCTCCGCGCCGGTCTCGCCTACAGGGCCGAGGCGCCCGTCAACTGGTGCCCCGGGTGCCACACCGTCCTCGCCAACGAGCAGGTCCTCCCGGATGGCACCTGCGAGCGTTCCGGGGACGTCGTCGAGCGCCGCAACCTCGAGCAGTGGTTCTTCCGCATCACCGACTACGCCGAGGAGCTGCTCGACGCCCTCGACGGCCTCGACTGGCCCGAGCGGGTAAAGACCATGCAGCGCAACTGGATCGGCCGCTCCGAGGGAGCCCAGTTCCGTATGGCCGTCGCCGGCAGGCCTGGCATCGACATCGAGGTCTTCACGACGCGGCCGGACACGAGCTTCGGAATGACCTATGCCGTGGTGGCCCCCGAGCACCCGCTCGTCGAGGCACTCGTGACCGACGAAAACCGCGAGGCGGTGACAGAGCTGCGCTCGCGCGCCCAGCAGGCGACCGACATCGAACGCCAGTCCTCCGAGGGATCGCTCGAGAAACGGGGCGCCTTCACCGGCAGCTACTGCGTGAACCCGTTCAACAACGAGCCGGTGCCCATCTACGTTGCCGACTACGTCCTCATGAGTTATGGCACCGGGGCGATCATGGCCGTGCCCGCAGAAGACGAGCGGGACTTCGCCTTCGCCGAGACATACGGCCTCCCGATCATCCGCACCGTCGAGCCGCCCGACGGCTTCGCGGGCGGTGCCTACTCCGGCGACGGGCTGAAGATCAACAGCGGCTTTTTGGATGGGTTGGACGTGCCCGCCGCGAAACGCGCCGCGATCGGGTTCCTCGAAGAGAGCGGGATCGGCACGCGCAAGGTCAACTACCGGCTGCGGGACTGGCTGATAAGCCGACAGCGCTACTGGGGCTGCCCGATCCCGGTCGTCTACTGCCCCGCGCACAACATCGTGCCCGTCCCGGCCGAAGAGCTCCCGATCCTTCTGCCCGAGAACGTCGAGTTCCGACCGACGGGTGAGTCCCCGCTTCGCTTCGACGAAGGTTTCTTGAAGACGACCTGCCCGATCTGTGGAGGCCCGGCAATTCGCGAGACGGACACGATGGACACCTTCGTGGACTCGTCGTGGTACTTCTTGCGCTTTTGCAACCCGCACGAGGAGAACGGCCCCGTCGACGTCGCCGCCGCCAGGCACTACATGCCGGTCGACCAGTACATCGGCGGGATCACTCACGCGATCTTGCACCTGCTCTACTCCCGCTTTTTCACACGCGCCCTCGGCGACACGGGACTCGGCCCGAAGGAAGTCCGCGAGCCCTTCGCGCAGCTGTTCTGCCAGGGGATGATCCGACTCGGCGGCCGGGCGATGTCGAAGTCGAGGGGCAATGTCGTCTCACCGGACGAGTACTTCGAGAAGGTCGGCGCCGACGCTCTGCGCCTGCTGCACCTTTTCGTCGGGCCCCCCGTAGACGACGTCGACTGGAACGAGCAGACCGAGGAGATCCTCGAAGGCATGTCCCGTTACCTGGGCAGGGTGTGGCGCCTCGCCACCGACCCCGCCGGGACTGTCGGGCAAAGCGCGGACGAGGGACCGGCGGGTGGAACCGACGAGCTCAAGCGGTCCGTTCACCGCACCATCGCCCGCGTCACGACCGACATCGACCGCTACGCCTTCAATACCGCCGTGGCGGCCTGCATGGAGCTGTACAACACGATCTCTCACCACGCCCGCGCGGGCACCGACCGGGCGGTCGTGGAGGAGTCCATCGACACGCTGCTCGAGCTCCTCGCCCCGTTCGCCCCACACCTCACCGCGGAGGCCTACGAGCGTCGCCACGGGGACAACGTCCATACCCGGCCCTGGCCCGTGGCCGACCTGCGACTGCTCACCGACAAGACGGTGACGATGCGCGTGGAGGTCAACGGCAAGGTGAAAGACCGCCTCGAAGTGGCCAACGACATCTCCGAAGAGGCTGCTACCCAGTTCGCCCTCGCCTCGGCCAAGGTTCAAGGAGCGCTCGGCGGCACCTTGCCGGCCCGGGTCATCGCAAAGCCCCCGCGCCTCGTCAACATCGTCACCTGAGCTCCTCTGGGATCAAGAGATGGCGGGCTTGGACGAGTAGTGCCGTGCGTTCTCGAACCGCGCGCCGGCGCGGGCGAGCGTGCCGACCGTCTCCGCGCCCCGTTTCTCAAGATGGGACGCGACCGCCAAGAAGACCTGTGCCGTCGTGAGGGCGTCGCCAAGGGCGTGGTGGGGATTGTGCACGGGCAACCCGAGCGCAGCCGCGAGCTGGCTGAGCGAGAGGACCGGCGGGGTACTCTCGGCGCGCTCGAGCATCAAAAGTCGCCCGAGGAGCGCCGTGTCGAGCACCGGCTCGCGCAGTCGAATGTTCTGGCGCCGCAGGGCGGCTCCGAGGAACGCACGCTCCACCGCGGCCGAGTGGGCAACGAGGACGCGCCCCGTCAGGGCCTCGAGCAGCGGAAGGATGGACTCGTCGAGAGGGGGGGCCTCATCCAAGTCGACGGTGCGGATGCCGTGGACGACGACGGAGGCTTCCCGAAGCGGCCGTGTCGGCCGGGCGAGCCCGTAGAGGCTGCGCCCGGCCGTGATGAGCCCGCCGTCGATCGGCACCGCGCCGAAGGAGATGATCTCGTCGGTGCGCGGGTCGAGTCCGCTGAGCTCGAGATCGACCACGCAGTAGCGGGCCTGTCGCCATGGCGTACGCCGGCGATCAAGGCGCGCCCGTGCATAAGCGTCCGCTGCCGGCACCCGATCTTGCCCCAGCCGCACCCAAGGCCTCACCGCACACCGAAGGTGAGGTCGTTGGAGATGCTCTGCTGCACGGCCGCCACCGACCGGAACGCCTCTTTCAGGTAGGTGCGCGTGAGCGCGCTCAGCTCGGAAGGGTCGACGAAGTCGTCGGGCTCGACTCCCGCCATGAGCTGTGCGGCCTGATGGTCCAAACGAAGCTCGGAGACGAGCTCGAAGGACTCGATGAGGGTGTCCGCGTCCTCGCGGCTCAAGATGCCGCCTTCGCTGGCCGCGCGCAGGCGCTCTGGGGTCGACGCGCAGATGACCCCGGTCGCCATGCCGGCCCAACGGGCGAGGTTGACGATGGGGAGCGCCCCTCCCTCCTTCAGGTCCAGCGTGCCCCGGTGCTCGCCCGAGTGCTCGACGACGAGTCCACCGAGAAAGCCGGTCGGAGGCCTGTGCGAGAGGGAGAAGCGGGCGAGCATCCGCAAAAGGGCCGGGTGCTCGCGGGCGGGGCGGAACGTCTCTGTCAACATCTCGCCCACCAGGGCCCCGAAGACCGGCCGGCTGTCCACGAGGACCGAGGTCAATACGAGCGCCTTATCCTGGGTCGGGTCCTCGAGCCAGGATCGGCCCGCCGCCTGCCAGGAGTCGAGCGAGCGCACAAAAAGCGGGTCGGACGCGCTGGCCCGGTGCTCGTCAGGGTGAAAGCCGCAGGCGACAAGGATCTCGGTCGCGCGCTGTGCCAGGGCGGCGAAATACGGCCGTATCACCTCGTCCACGTCCAGAGACGGGTCGTCCCCCTTCAAGAACACGACGGCGCTGTCAAGGTCCGAGCTCGGGACCGCCTCGCGCCGCGCCTGGCTTCCGAGCGCGAGCCACGCGAAAGGCACCGGGACCTCACCGACCTCGGCGACGGCAAACTCGAGCGCCCGACGCGTCAAGGCGTCCGAGACGATCGAGAAGACGGCCTCGATGTCGAGCGGGGCCACATTCGCCCGGTGCATGCTCACGATCATCGGGCGCAGGTCCGCAGCCACCTCGGCCAGCTCGGCCACTTCCGCCGCCCGGGCGATCGCCCGGCGCAAGGAGAAAGACGAGTGCGTCTGGACCTCGACGAGATCGGAGTCACCGATGACGCCGAGGACGGTGCCCGTCGGCGAGATGACCGGGAAGTGGCGGAACCCCCTGTCGAGCATGTCGAGCAGCACCTCGCCGGCGAGGCGGTCGGCGGGGACCGTCTCGGCCGGTGACGACATCGCCTTTGACACCGGCGTGTCCGGCGAGAGCCCGACGGCGAGAACACGGGAGCGGAGGTCGCGGTCGGTGAGGATGCCGAGCGACGAGCCGAGGTCGACCACGACCGCGGTCGCCCCCCGGGCGCTCATCTCGCGCGCCGCGTCGCTGATAGGGGTGCCGGGCCCACAGATCACCGCGGGCGACCGGATCAGCGAAGCCACCGGCAGGCTCAACTGGTTCCGGTCGACCTCGGTGGCGCGGCCCTGACGGATCCCGTAGCGGTCCTGCAGCAAAGACCGCGTCACGTAGCGCAGCGTCGCCGGCTGGCCGAGCAACCTGTAGGCGACGTCGGCCGGGATCCGGTAGGTGAGCGTGTCCTCGGCCGCCCGGGCGGCAAAGCCCGTGGGAAGGCCGGACAGCATCGAGGCGTGCCCGAACATCTCGCCGACCCCGATGAGGTCGAGCACCCTTGTGTCGTGCACGATCTCCACTGCCCCGGCACGGATCACCCTGAGAACGCTCGGCTGGGCGCCCTGGGAGAAGATCTCCGCCCCGGCGAGATGGAACTCGATCTCGGCCGCGGCAGCCGCTCCCTCCACCTCCGAACGCGCGAGGGCGTTGAACGGCGGGTAGGTGAGGAGGAACTCGACGATCTCCGGCACGGCGCTCATCGGGGCTAAGTGTGCCAGGAGATCGGTCCGCGCCTCGCGTCCGGGCGTCCCGGGACACGCGGGACCGTCACCGCCACGGGCCAGGGAATTATCCCTTGACGAGCACCTGAGCAGCGATTTTAATGGTTCGCACCGTATGGCGGCGCTCGGGCCGTCACTTGGAGGGGGGCCTCATGTCGGTCAATGATGGCGCAGTTCCGCCGGGGGGCGTGGACGCGGACGTAGCCAAGCTCCATGAGATGGGCTATGCACAGGAGCTCCACCGGAGGATGGGCGGGTTCTCCAACTTCGCGGTGTCCTTCACGATCATCTCGGTCCTGTCGGGCTGTTTGACTCTGTACTACTTCGGGATGCAAGAGGGCGGCCCGGTCGACATCGTCTGGGGCTGGATCATCGTCGGCTTTTTCACGGCGGTAGTCGGGCTCGGAATGGCGGAGATCGCCTCGGCCTACCCGACAGCAGGCGGGCTGTACTACTGGTCCGCCAAGCTGGCGAAAAGGAACCCGGGCGCTTGGAGCTGGTTCACTGGCTGGTTCAACCTCTTGGGCCAGGTGGCCATCACCGCCGGCATCGACTACGGGTTCGCGTTCTTCTTCACGGCGTTTTTGAACATGGTCTTCAACTTCCCGACCACCGCCGGCTGGATCCTCGTCGTATATGCCGGAATCCTCATAATCCACGGCCTGCTCAACACCTTCGGCGTGCGCCTCGTCGCCTTCCTGTCGGACGTGTCAGCCTGGTGGCACATCTTGGGCGTGGCGACCATCGCCATCGTGCTCGTGTTCGTACCGAGCCACCACGCCTCGGCCTCGTTCGTTTTCACCAAGTTCATCAACCTGTCCGGGTTCAGCTCGAAGTGGTACGTGTTCTTCATCGGTTTCCTGATGGCGCAGTACACCTTCACCGGCTATGACGCCTCGGCTCACATGTCGGAGGAGACGATGAGCCCCGACCTCGCCGCCCCGCGCGGCATCGTCAGCTCGATATTGGTCTCGCTCATCGCCGGTTGGATCCTCATCCTGGCGATCGCGTTCGTCCTCCCGACAAACATGACCCTCTACGCCAAGGACGCCGTGCAGGAGTTCGCCCCGGTGCTGCTCTGGTCGAGTGCGATCGGGCGCCACGGTGCCGAGCTCCTGCTCGTGATCGCCTTCATGGCGCAGGCCTACTGCGGCATGGCGTCGGTCACGGCGAACTCGCGGATGCTGTACGCCTTCAGCCGGGACGGGGCCGTTCCGGGCCACAAGTACTGGCACCGGATTAACCCGCGGACAAGGACGCCCACGAATAGCATCTGGTTCTGCGTCGTGTTCGCCTTCCTCCTCGCCGTCCCCTCGTTGTGGAGCGGCGTCGCCTACGGCGCGGTCACCTCGATCGCCACGATCGGCCTCTACATCGCCTACATCCTGCCGACCCTGCTTCGACGCATGCAGGGCGCGGACTTCAAAGAAGGTCGTTGGAGCCTTGGCAAGTGGAGCCCGATCATCGGCTGGGTCGGCATTGTCTGGGTCGTCTTCATCTCCATCTTGTTCATGCTCCCCGAGTTCAGCCCGGTCAACCGCGACACGTTCAACTACGCCCCGATCGCCGTCGGCGTAGTCCTGCTTTTCTCGGGTGGCTACTGGCTCGTCTCAGCCCACAAGTGGTTCAGCGGGCCTAAGGTTCAAGGCAGCGAGGACGAGCTGAGGGCGATAGAGGCCCAGCTCAGAGCTGGCCGCAGGTTGGAGGGAGTCGATTGAACGAAGCCTCGCCAGCACTGACAGTAGAAAAGCTGGCGGCGCTCGTAGCGGCTCGCGAGATCGACACGGTGGTCGTTGGGATCACCGACATGCAGGGACGCCTCCAGGGAAAGCGCTTCGCCGCGGCGCATTTCCTGGAGGACGTCATGACCGGCGGCACCGAGGGCTGCAACTACCTGCTCGCGGTCGACGTCGAGATGAACACCGTCCTCGGCTACGCGATGTCGTCGTGGGAACGCGGCTACGGCGACTTCGTCATGGTGCCCGACGTCTCGACGCTGCGTGTGTTGCCGTGGCACCCCGGGACGGCGTTTTGCGTGGCGGATTTGCAATGGGCGGACGCCAGCCCCGTCGTGGCCTCGCCCCGCCAGATCCTCGCCCGTCAGGCCGACCGGCTTTCTGCCCACGGTTGGCACGCGCTCGCGGCCACAGAGCTCGAGTTCATCGTTCTCAACGACACATTCGAGCAGGCCTGGCAGGCCGGCTACCGGGCGCTGACCCCGGCGAACCTGTACAACGTCGACTACTCGCTGCTCGGCACCGGCAGGGTCGAGCCCCTCCTGCGCCGGATCCGAAACGAGATGGGCGACGCCGGCATGTGGGTCGAGTCCGCCAAGGGCGAGTGCAACCTGGGCCAACACGAGATCGCATTCCGCTACACCGGGCTCGTCGAGAAGGCCGACGAGCACTCGCTGTTCAAGATGGGCGCCAAGGAGATCGCGGGCCAGGAGGGCTACAGCCTCACCTTCATGGCCAAGTACGACGCCCGCGAGGGCAATTCGTGCCACGTCCACATCTCGCTTCGAGACGACGAGGACCAGCCGGTGTTCTTCGGCAAGAGCCCGCATGGCTTCTCGCCCGTGTTCGAGCACTTCATCGCAGGGCTCCTCGCGACGCTGCGCGAGCTGACATTGCTCGTGGCGCCGAACATCAACAGCTACAAGCGCTTCGTCCGCGGGTCGTTCGCGCCGACGGCCCTCGCCTGGGGGCATGACAACCGGACCTGTGCGCTTCGCATCATCGGCCACCACCCGCACGCACTGCGCGTCGAGTGCCGCGTCCCGGGCGGGGACGTGAACCCCTACCTGGCGCTCTCGGCGATGGTCGCAGGCGGCCTGCACGGCATCGAGGAGGGGCTCGAGCTCGAGCCCGAGTTCATAGGCAATGCCTACGAGTCGGACAAGCCGCGGCTGCCGACGACACTTAGGGAGGCGGCCGAGCTGTTCGCGACGAGCCAGGTCGCCCGCAAGGCCTTCGGCGACGAGGTCGTCGACCACTACTCCAACATGGCGCGCGTCGAGCTCGAAGCCTTCGAGTCTGCGGTCACCGACTGGGAGCGCTACCGTGGCTTCGAGCGCCTATGAACATCAAACGAGCCGTCGTCAACCCCGCCACCGAAGAGGAGATCACCCAGATCGACATCCTCGATGCCGAAGGTGTCGACGAGGCGATAGCCCGCTCGGAAGCTGCGCTCCCCGCCTGGAAGGCCATCTCGCCCGCCGACCGCGCCCGCCTGCTCCGGCGCTTCGCTGAGGCTGTCGACGGCGCCAACGAGGAGTTGGCGCGCCTTGAGGTAGCGAACTCCGGCCACACGATCTCGAACGCCCGCTGGGAGGCGGGCAATGTCCGCGACGTCCTCGCCTACTACTCCGGGGCGCCCGAGCGGCTCTTCGGGCGCCAGATCCCCGTCCCGGGCGGAGTGGACGTCACCTTCCGCGAGCCCATCGGCATCGTCGGGATCATCGTGCCCTGGAACTTCCCGATGCCGATCGCCTCATGGGGATTCGGCCCAGCGCTCGCCGCGGGCAACACCGTCGTGCTGAAACCGGCCGACCTGACACCTCTGAGCGCGATGCGCATCGGCGAGCTCGCCCTCGAGGCCGGTATCCCCGAGCACGTCTTCCAGGTGCTGCCCGGCCGCGGCTCGGTCGTGGGCTGGCGTTTTGTCACCCACCCGTCGGTGGGCAAGGTCTGTTTCACCGGCTCCACCGAGGTTGGCCAGAAGATCATGGCCGGGTGCTCCGAGCAGATAAAGCGGGTGACCCTTGAGCTCGGCGGCAAGAGCGCCAACATCGTCTTCGCCGACGCCGATGTCGAAGCGGCCGCCGCCGCGGCGCCGTACGCGGTGTTCGACAACGCCGGACAGGACTGCTGCGCCCGCTCTCGCATCTTGGTGCAGGCGAGTGCCTACGAGCAGTTCATGGGTTACTTCGAGGCGGCCGTGAAGGGGGTAAAGGTAATCGACCCAGCCGATGAGGCGAGCGAGATGGGTCCGCTCATAAGTGCCGAGCAGCGTCACAGCGTCGCCGCCTTCGTCCCCGAAGGAGCGCCCGTTGCCTTCCAGGGCAGCGCCCCATCGGGCGCCGGCTACTGGTTCCCCCCGACGGTGCTGGCGCCGGTGGCGCCGGACTCGCCGGCGGCGCGCGAGGAGATCTTCGGCCCCGTCGTCGCCGTGCTCGCCTTTGAGGACGAGGCGGACGCGATCCGGATCGCCAACGACACCCCCTACGGCCTCTCGGGCTCGATCTGGACCCGCGATGTCGGGCGGGCCTTCAGGGTCGCGCGGGCGATGGAGACGGGGACGATCTCGGTGAACTCGAACTCCTCCGTGCGCTACTGGACACCTTTCGGAGGTTTCAAGCGCTCCGGCATCGGTCGCGAGCTCGGGCCGGATGCCCTCGAGGCGTTCACCGAGCTCAAGAACGTGTTCGTCGCCACCGCCGCGTCGTAGTCTTTCCCCGCGCGTTCGACCACATAGCGATCGGAGGATGACCATGCCGGGAAGGCTGGAGGGCAAAGTCGCCGTCATCACGGGTGCCGCGAGCGGCATCGGACGTGCGAGCGCGATCCGCTTTGCCAAAGAGGGGGCGCACGTCGTCGTGGCCGACCTCTCCGAGGGCGCCGGCACCGAAGTCGCGGACGAGGCAGGCGGGCTCTACGTGCACGCCGAGGTGACAGATCCCGACAGCGTTGCGGCGATGTACGCCGCCACGCTGGAGCGTTACGGCACCTTGGACATCTGTTTCAACAACGCCGGCATCTCACCGCCTGAGGACGATTCGATCCTCGAGACCGAGCTCGACGCCTGGCGGCGAGTCCAGGACGTGAACCTCACCAGCGTCTATCTGTGCTGCAAGGCGGCGATCCCGATCATGCTCGAGCACGGCGGCGGGAGCATCATCAACACGGCCTCGTTCGTGGCCCTTATGGGCGCGGCGACCTCGCAGATCTCCTATACCGCATCCAAAGGTGGCGTGCTCTCGATGTCGCGCGAGCTCGGCGTCCAGTTCGCCCGCCAGTCGATCCGCGTGAACGCCCTCTGCCCAGGCCCGGTGAACACGCCGCTTTTGCGCGAGCTGTTCGCCAAGGACGCGGAACGCGCCGCCCGTCGGCTCGTGCACATCCCGATGGGGCGTTTCGCCGAGCCGGAGGAAATCGCCGCCGCGGCATGCTTTCTCGCCTCGGACGACGCGTCGTTCATAACCGCGAGCACCTTCTTAGTCGACGGCGGCATCAACGCCGCCTACGTAACGCCACTTTGATGGCACCGGGCTCCGGCGAGCGGCCCGTGATCGGGCTCACCGCGTATGACGAGCTGGCATCGTGGGGGCACTGGAACACCCAGGCCTCCCTCGTCCCCTCCTCCTACGTCCGCTCGCTCGCGGACGCGGGCGCGAGCCCGGTCATCCTCCCGGTCCAAGACGAGCGTGACGACGCCCTCGACGCCCTCGTCCGGCGCCTCGACGGGCTCGTGCTCACAGGTGGCCCCGACGTCGACCCGGCGCGATATGGCGCCGAGCCGCATCCGCGCTCGCAGCCTCCACGCCAGCAACGCGATGAGCGCGAGCTCGCCCTCATCGCCGCCGCGGAGCGCTGCGGCCTGCCGGTGCTGGCCATCTGCCGAGGGATGCAGCTGTTGAACGTCGCCCACGGTGGCACCCTCGTCCAGCACCTTCCCGAACTTGTCGGCCACGACGAGCACAACCCGACCCCGGGCGCGTTCTCCAACCATGCCGTGCGCGTAGCGCCGGGCAGCTCGCTGCAAAAAGCGCTCGGGTGGGACGCCCGGGACGTGCCGACGCATCACCACCAGGGAATCGACCGACTCGCGGGCGGGCTTTCGGCGGTCGCCTGGGCCGACGACGGCACGATCGAGGCGATCGAGTCACCGACGCGGCCCTTCGTCATTGGCGTGCAGTGGCACCCGGAGGCCGACGACAACCGATCCGTGTTCGAAGCCCTCGTCCGCGCCGCCGCTGCGGTCCTCACAAGCCGGACCTAGGCGCGGGCCTCAGTCCTCGAGCGTCCTGAGGACGCAGAACTCGTTGCCTTCCGGGTCGGCGAGCACGACCCAGGTGACGTTGTCGCCCTGGCCGACAGCGACGCGCGATGCCCCGAGCGACTCGAGTCGGCGCACCTCGGCCTCCTGGTCGAGCGGGCGGAGGTCGAGATGGAGCCGGTTCTTTAGCGTCTTTTCCTCGGGGACCCTCAAGAACAACAGGTCGGGAGACACTCCGTCCTCGGCGCTCCCGGCAGGCGGTTCGAGGACAACCTCGTCCGGCTCCTCGTAGGTGCGCCGCCACCCGAGCGCCTCCTCCCAGAAACTCGCGACGGCCGCCGGGTCGCGGGCATCGATGCTGAGGGCTTGGATGCGAAGCTTCGCCGTCATCTTCTCCCTTTCTCACCGCTGTGAGCGCGCCCGGACAGGGCTACGACCGGGCCGGGTCGACAGACCCCCCGCGGGCACCTTAGCGAGGGCCGTTCGGCCTCGCGCCCTAGACGACCTCGCGCAGGCGCCCGCTGCCCACGTCGTAGACGAAGCCGCGCACTGAGGCTTTTTTCGGGATGAACGGGCTCGCCTTGATGCGGGCGATCGACTGGCGAACGTCCTCGTCGAGGTCCCCGAAGGACTCCGCCGCCCACTGCGGCTTTATGCCGACCTCTTTTTGGATCTGGGCCTTGAACTCGTCGTCTGAAAATGTGAGCATCCCGCAATCGCTGTGGTGGATGAGGATGATCTCCTCTGTGCCGAGCAGCCTCTGGGAGATGGCGAGAGAACGGATCGCGTCGTCTGTCACGACCCCGCCGGCGTTTCGGATCACATGGGCGTCGCCCTCTTGGAGCCCGAGGGCGCCGTAAGGGCTCAGCCTCGCGTCCATGCAGGCGACCACGGCCACCTTCTTGCCCGGAGGAAGCGGCAGGTCGCCTTTGTCGAACGAGGCCGCGTAAGCCTCGTTGTTGCGCAACAGATCGTCGGTCGTGCTCATCGAAGTCCCCCTCGTCACAAGCTAATGATGACTAACGTCATCTGTTATACAAACTTAGCGTGACGATCCGCATGGGGGGGCGCCGGTGAACAAACCGAGCCGCGACCCCTAGAGGCCCTGCAGGTAACGCTCCAGTTCGGCGGCGATCTCCTCACCCGAGGGGACAGGCCTGTCATCGAGGTCCGGCGCTCCCTCGAGGGCGTCGATCTGGCTCTCGAGCTGGCGGACCATCTCCTGATGCTCGCTGGACTGGGCGATGAGCTCGTCGACTTTGAGACGTGCCGCTTCGGCCGCCTCGACGAGGGGATCAGTGTCGATCACGAGGCCCGAGAGGCTCGCAAGCCCGTCGAGTAGGGCGAGGGAGGCGGCCGGGAAGGGCATCGCCGCCACATAGTGCGGCACCCTCGCCCACAAACCGACCGACGGGATCCCGCGGCCCGAGCAGGCCCGCTCGACGGCGGCCTGGATCCCGGCCGGGACCTCGATGCTCCCGGCGACGAAGCCGACCTGCTTGGCGAGATCGCGGTGGGAGGCCGTCGCCGCCAGCCTCACCGGCCGGGTGTGCGGGGCCCCGGCGGGGAACCCGCCGAGTCCGACCACGAGCCGCACGCCAAGCGCGTTCGCGAGCTCGGCGACGTCGCTCGCGAAGCCCCGCCAGCGCATGTCGGGCTCGGGGCCCGTGAGGAGGGCTATCCCCGCCCCGACGGGGTCGGTGCCGACGCGGAGCATCACATCGGGCCAGTCGAGGTCCTCGTTGATCCCGTCGACGACCTTCAGCTTCGGGCGACGGGCCCGCTGGTCCAGCAGCTCCTCGGAGTCGAAGATCGCGTAGACCCGCGTGTCGAACGCGTCGAGAAGGCTCGTCATGGCGGTAGCGCCCGCAAGGCCTGCATCGACCCATCCCTCGAGCGCCACGACGAGCACGGGAGAGGGAGGCACCGGCGCGTCCGTGAGCCTGTAGAGAGGCGATGGCTCAGTCATATCCGCTCCAGTCCAAGCTCTATGCCTTGTATCACCGCAGGTTAGCGGCAGCTGGCTGCCACGGGATGCAAATGCAGGGCCTAGAGGGCGAGCGACTCGCCGCCGTCGACGACGATCCTGGCCCCGTTCAAGTTGCGGGCCGCCTGCGAGCACAAGAAGGCGACCACTTTCCCGAAGTCGGCCGGGTCACCCATCGGGCGCCCGCTGTTGGCGGCGCCGAGCTCGATCATGCGGTCCGTGAGGTGGTAACCGGGACAGGCGAGGTTCAATGTGACGCCACTCCCGCGCAGGTCGGCCGCCGCAGTCTTGGCCCACGCCCACAGCCCCGTCCGGGCGGTGTTCGACAGCGCCAGTGACGGGTTGGCCTGGATGATGGTCGACGAGGCGATGCAACATATCCGACCCCAACCCGCTTGGCGAAGATGAGGCAGGGCGGCACGCACGAATCGGACGCTCGTGAGAAGGTTCGCTTGCACGGCCGCCAAGATGGCCTCGTCGTCGACATCGAGCGCACCCGCCTGTGGCGGTCCCCCGGCATTCGCCACGACGACGTCCAAACGCCCGAAGCGCTCGAGGGCCACCGAGACGAGATGCTCGGGCGTCGCCGGGTCCGTCACGTCCGCCCGCACGGCGAACACGTCGGCGCCGCCCGCGCGAAGGGCGGCTTCAGTGCTCGCGAGAGCCTGCGCGCCCCGGGCGGAGATGACGAGGCGGGCGCCCTCTTGCGCGAGAGCCTCGGCCGCGGCGCGCCCGAGACCCTTGGACGAGGCCGCCACGACCGCAACCCGCCCCTCGAGACCGAGATCCATCATTCTTCCTCTCTTCTTGCCCCGCCCATTATGACCATCGGACGCGACCGGTCATCTCGCATTCGGCGCCCGCCGGAATGGACCACCTGCTGACACCTCGGGGGCACCCGGCCGCTTTGAGCGCCGATGGCTACCGGAGGCGATCGGGAAGCGGTCCGGGGTAGGCGGCCTCGGCTAGGGCACCAAGCTTGCCCGTCTGGCGGTGGGCGACAACGAGGGCGACCCCGAGGGCGATAGCGGCGGCGGCAGCGATGGCGATGTCGGCCGGAGTGGACACCCGGCTGATGGCCTTGCCGACGAAGTAGGACCCGAAGCTGTACACGGCGGCCCAGACGACCGACGACGACGCGCTGTGGAGGAGGAACCTCCTCCAGCGCATCTGGCTGATGCCTGCAAGCAATGCTACGTAGGTGCGCAGCACCGAGATGAACCGGCCGAAGAAGACGACTTTCCCGCCGTGTTTGTCGAACACGTAGCGACCGATCTTGATCCTCGCCTCGTCGATGCGGACGTGGCGCCCGTAGCGGAGCAAGAGGTGGTAACCACCCAGGTCTCCGAGCCAGAAGCCCATGGCGTTGCCGACGATGGCGGCCAACGCAGCGACGACGAAGACCAGCCAGACCGACAGCTTGTGAGTGCTGCCGGCGTAGACCCCGGCGGCGATGACGATGGTCTCTCCCGGCAGCGGTACCCCGAGGCTCTCCACGGCGACAAGGACCAGGACCGCGGCGTAGCCGTAGGAGGTGAGGAGATGATGGGTGTTAATGGCTCCTCCCGTGCCGCCACTGCTGAACGCAGGCTAGCCCGCGCGCCCCGCGATGCAACTCACAGGGCGGGAATCACCGGGCTTCGTCCGCGGCCGCGGGCCTAGACGTCTCGAGGAAACCTTCGAGGGGCCCCCGTGACAAGGCGGGCCGAACCCAGACATGATCCGCTTCAGGCCTCGACCAGCGCCAGATGGTGGTCGGCCTTGTTGCAAGCGAGCGGGCCCTCGGCGGTCGCCACGACAATGTCCTCGATTCGGGCCCCGAAGCGGCCGGCGAGATAGATGCCCGGCTCGACCGAGAAGGCATGTCCGGCGACTATCGGTGTCTGGTTCCCCTCCACCATGTAGGGGTCCTCGTGCTCCTCGATCCCGATCCCGTGCCCGATGCGGTGGATGAAGGCCGCGCCGTAGCCGGCGGAGACGATCGGCTCGCGCCCAGCGCGGTCGACGTGCTCGCACGGCTTGCCGACAACGGCCGCGGCGACGGCAGCAGCCTGAGCGTGGCGGAGCACCTCGTAGAGCTCGAGGAACTCCGGCTCGGGCTCACCGGTGACAACCGTGCGGGTGATGTCCGAGCAGTATCGAACGCTGTCGCCGAGGCTGAGCGAGCCCCCGAAGTCACAAACGACGACCTCGTTGCGCCCGATCTCGCGCTCTCCGGGCTCATGATGCGGGCTTGCCGAGTTCGGGCCGCTCCCGACGATTGAGAAGTTCACCCGGTCGTGCCCGGCCTCGCGCAGGCGCCTCGAGATCTCAGCGGAGACGTCGGCCTCGGTCCTGCCGATGAGGGCGATCTCACCCGCTAGCAGCGCGTCCGCCACCTTGTCGGCGGCTGCTCCCGCCGCTTGGAGCGCGGCCGTCTCCTGCGCGTCCTTCACGGCTCGCAACGGTCCGACGACCTCCCGAGCGCTGCGCCAGCTCGCCCGGGGCATGGCGCGCTCGAGTTCCAGCAGGTGGGCCGCCCAGCACCGGTCCGAGACGGCTAGGGTCGCCCTCGCCCCGACCAGGCCGGCAACGACCTCGGTCGCCTGCTCGTGCTCGGACCAGGGGCGCATCTCGAAAAGTCGCGGGTCATGGGTAACGCGGGGGGCCTCGAGCTCGGGCACGACCAGGGTCGCCTGGTCGTCGACGGGCAGCACGAGCATGGTCAGTCGCTCGAGCGGCATGGCCTCATAGCCGGTCAGCCACGGCAGGTCGGCCCCCAAGGAGAGGAGAAGCACCTCGACACCCGTCTCGCGCATGCGATCGCGTACCCGGGAGAAACGCGCCGCCCTCGCGAGCGAGGCGTCGCGCGCCTCGGGGGGGCTGCCCAGGCTCACGATGCCCGGGCGCCGTTCGCGGCGTGGACCGCCGGAGCGCTGGTGGCTCCCACAGCGCGCTTCGCGTGGTAGCTCGAGCGTGTGAGCGGCGACGCCTCGACATAGGAGATTCCCATCTCCCGGGCCGCAGCAGCCAGCTCCTCGAACTCCGTCGGGGCCCACCAGCGGGCGACGGGCAGGTGCGCAGCCGTCGGGCGCAGGTACTGGCCTAAGGTGACGATCTGCACGCCCACGGCACGAAGGTCGCCGAGAGCGGCGAGGACCTCGCTCGCGCTCTCCCCCATCCCCAAGATGATGCCCGACTTCGTTGTGAGACCGGCCGAGGCCGAACGGGCCAGCACCGACAGGCTGCGGGCGTACGAGGCAGACGGCCGGGCGGCGCGCTGGAGCCGGTTGACCGTCTCCAGGTTGTGGTTGAGGACGTCGGGCCGGGCCTCGAAGATGATCTGGAGGGCGGACTCGTCCCCCTTGCAGTCGGGGATCAGGACCTCGACGGTCGTGCCAGGGCTGCGGCGACGTATCGCCGCGATCGTCTCGGCGAAGGCGAGCGCCCCGCCGTCGGCGAGGTCGTCGCGCGCGACCGCGGTGACGACCGCGTGAGACAGTCCCATGCGCGAGACGGCCTCCGCGACCCGCTCGGGCTCCTCTGGGTCGAGCGGGAGGGGACGGCGCGTGTCGATGAGGCAGAAGCCGCACGCCCGCGTGCAACGCTCGCCGTTGATCATGAACGTCGCCGTGCCGTCGGCCCAGCACTCGAAGATGTTCGGGCACCCGGCCTCCTCGCAGACCGTCACGAGGGCGAGCTCGCGCATGGTCGAGCGGAGCCGGACCATCTCGGGGCCGATGCGGACCTGGGCCCGCGCCCACTCGGGCTTGCGGCTCGAGATCGTCACCCCGCTCCCGGGCTCGACGCCGGCGTCGACCAGCCTGCGCTCGAGCGCCCGGTCAGATCTCGGGGCTCCCTCGCCGGAGCGGGCGGGTGCTGCGGCCCGGGGCGGCCCGGGCCACCAGGACGAGTCCTGGCGCTCGATCGCAGCCCCCGGGGCGAGCTGTTCGGGCGCCCGGCGCACGATCGCCTCGACGACCTCGCTCATGGTCACCTTGACGCCCAGCTCGGCCAGCGAGGTGACGCCGAGATCGGTCAGGCCGCAAGGGACGATGTGGCCGAACATCGAGATGTCGGGCTCGACGTTGAGGGCGAAACCGTGCATCGAACGTCCCCGGTTGATCCTCACCCCGACGGCGCAGATCTTCTTCGGCTCGGTGCTCTCGGGGTCGATCCAGACTCCGGGGTAGCCCTTGAGCCGCCCCGCCCCCGAGACGCCGAGGTCGGCGAGGGCCTCGATGACAAGCTGCTCGATCGCGTGCACGTGTGCTGGGATCGCCCCGAGACCCAGGCGGACGTTGAGGATCGGGTAGCCGACGAGCTGGCCAGGCCCGTGGTAGGTGACGTCCCCTCCCCTGTCCGCGTGCACGAGCTCTGCCCCCACCGACTCGGGGTCTACGAGGACGTGCTCTGCTTTGGCGCGCACGCCGAGGGTGTAAACGTGCGGGTGCTCGAGCAGGAGCAGGTACTCGGATCCCCCTGCCCCGCACAGTGCCCGCTGGAGGACATGGGCGTCCCGGTAGCGGACACGGCCGAGCCAGCGGACGTGCAGCTCGCGCCCTGCAGAGCTCAAAGCTCCGCCTCCCAGTCGCGCGTCTCTATCGCCTGCGCCAGTGCGTGCAAGAACGCCGACGCATACGCCCCGTCGACGGCGCGATGGTCAAAGGAGAGCGCCAGCATTCCGACCGAGTGGATCCCGACCGCCTCTGTCCCGTCCGCGGCGGTGATGACGACGGGGCGCCGTTTCACGCCGTCAGTCGAAAGGATCGCCACCTGGGGCTGGTTGATGATCGGCGCGGTGAGGAACGTCCCGAACGGGCCGGGGTTCGTAATCGTGAAGGTCCCACCCACGACGTCGTCAGCCGAGAGCTTGCGCGTGCGGGCCCGCTCGGCGAGCTCGGCTATTGCGCGTGCAAGGCCCCGCAGCGACTGTGCCTCGGCGTTGCGCACGACGGGCACGATCAGGCCGCGCTGGTCGAGGTCCACGGCGATGCCGAGATGGACGTCACGGTGGATGACGAGAGCATCCTCGGTCACCGAGGCGTTCAGCTGCGGAAAGTCGCGCAGCGTCTCGACGACCGCGCGCGAGACGAAGGCGAGGTAGTTGAGACCGATCCCCTCCTCCTCGCGGAAGCGGTTCTTATACGCGGCGCGGACGCGCTCGATCGCCTCGTAGTCGGCCTCGATCGCCACGAGGGTGTGGGCCGAGGTCGCCTTCGAGCGGACCATGTGCTCGGCAGTGAGGCGGCGGATGTTCGTGAACGGCACGACCTCGTCGCGTGGCCCGCGGGCAACCGCCGGCTCGGCGCTGTGCGCCGGTGCGGCGGGCGCAACGCCGCGCGGGACTGGCGCGGCTGGCCGGGTAGCCGCGGCTGTGACGGGCCTGGCACCACCCCCGGCCGCCTGGCGGTCGATGAAGGCCAGCACGTCCGCCCGCGTCACCCGGCCGCCCTTGCCGGTGCCCGGGACCGAGGCAGGGTCGATGCCGTACTCGGAGATCAGTTGCCGGACGACCGGGGAGAGCACCATGCCCTTGCCGTTCGACTCGGTCCCCTCCGATGCGGCTTCCGCGTCGGGCTCTGCCTCCAATAGCTCGGACTCCTGCGCCGGCGGTGCCGCCGCCAGCGCGGCCTCGGCCGTCTGGGGAAGGTCGACCGCGACCACAGCGGGTGCAGAGGGAGCGGCCGTCGCGGGCGGGGCGGCCTCGGATACGGCCGCCGGTGCCGGCTCGGGCGACGTAGTGGTGGCGCCGGCCGAGGGCGACTCGCTCACGACCGCGAGCTTGGTACCGACGTCGACGGTTGTGCCCTCGGGAACGAGGATCTCGGACAAATAGCCCGCCACGGAGGAGGGGACCTCAGAGTCGACCTTGTCGGTCGACACCTCGTACAGGGGCTCGTCGTGGGCGACCTGGTCCCCCACGTTTTTCAGCCAGCGGATGATCGTCCCCTCTGTGACCGTCTCGCCCAGCTGCGGCATCGTGATGTCAGGCAACGTGCAGGCCCCTTCCCGTTAGTGCCAGAACCGTCTCCCCGAAGGTCTCGGACAGCGATGGATGCGGTTGTACGAACTGGGAGATCTCCTCCGGCGTTGCCTCCCAGTTCACCGACAGGTAGGCCTGACCAAGCTGCTCTGTCACCCACGGCCCGGCCATGTGGACCCCGATGAGGCGCCCCGCCGTGCCGTCCGGGCGCTTCTCGCAGATGACCTTGACGAGACCGTCGGTCTCGCCGAGGATGCGGGCACGGCTGTTGCCTCCGAATGGGTCGCGCTTGGTGACGATCTCGACGCCGGCGTCGAGCGCGGCCTGCTCGGTCATGCCGACGAAGGCAACCTCCGGGTGGCAGTAGATGGCCCAGGGGACCTTGCCGTAATCGACCGGGACGACCGGCTCGCCGAGAAGCTGCTTGATGACCAGGATCGCCTCTGCGAATCCGACATGGGCGAGCTGAGGCGTCGCGACGAGGTCACCGATCGCGAACACGCCGTCGGCGGTGGTGCACATCCACTCGTCGACGCGCACATAGCCGCGCTCGTCTAGCTCGACGCCCGTGCCCTCGGCCAGGAGCCCGTCCGAAAGAGGACGCCTGCCGATCGACATCAGGACCATCTCGACCTCGAGGCGCTCGCCGTCGGAGAACACGATCGAGGTGTGGTCTCCAGCCGGCTCCTGCCCGGTCACGCTGACGCCGGTGCGAACGGTGATCCCGCGCTTTGTGAACGACCGGACGATGACATTTGCCACGTCCTGGTCACAACCCGGGAGGATCTTGGGAAGGGCCTCTAGAAGCGTGACGCGCACGCCGAGGTCGGAGAGCATCGAGGCGAACTCGCAACCGATCGCGCCAGCGCCGATCACCGCGGCTGAGCGCGGCAGTTCGCGCCGGTCCAAAAGCTCGTCGGAGGTCTGCACGTAGCGGCCGTCGACATCGAAACCGGGCAGGGTCCGCGGGACCGAGCCCGAGGCGAGGACGACACTGGTACCCGACAGCAGGCTTAGGGCTCCATCCGGCCCGGTGACCTCAACGACCTTGCCTGGAAGCAAACGCCCGACGCCGGGCACGATGGCTATCTTGCGCTGTTTCATCAGGCCCGAAAGCCCCTTGAAGAGCTGTTCGACGATCTGGTTCTTACGGTCCTGGCTGACCGAGAAGTCGACGGCCGGCTGGCTCGCCTGGACGCCGAATTCCTTCGCCCCCTCGACGGTGCGGAACACCGACGCGGTCTCCAAGAACTCCTTCGCCGGCACACAACCGCGGTGCAGGCATGTCCCGCCTACCTTGTCCTTCTCGACGACGGCGACGGACAGCCCTCCGGCCGCGCCGTACAGGGCCGCCGCGTACCCACCAGGGCCGCCACCTATGACGACGATGTCGTACTGTGCCGGCTCAGCTTCGTTCGCTGGCAGACGGACCACCTCCTAATTATCGTGATGCAAGCAACCCTGGCACCGCTGCGCGGACACGCGATAACCGCCACCAGCGGGCCTCACGCCCAGCCTAAAGCCTTCCGGGCGCGACATGGGCCGTGCCCGGGACGCCGGCGACCTGCCCGGGAACGAGCCGGCCCCCGCCGCGAGACGGGGCGGGCTCAGCCGAGAAGACCGGCGGCGGACATGGCCACGAACACCTCGAAGGCCGCCTCCTCCGGGCTCCCCTCGTTCGCGAGGGAGAGCTCGGGCGACTCCGGCGCCTCGTAGGGGGCCGAGATGCCGGTAAACGAGGCCAGCTCTCCCCGCCGCGCCTTCGCGTACAGGCCCTTCGGGTCACGCGCCTCGCAGACCTCAAGCGGGGTCGAGACGTAGACCTCGATGAACCGCAGACCGAGGTCGTCGTGGCGTGCCCGCACTGCCTTGCGGCTCGCCGCGTACGGACTGATGGCGCTCACGACCGCGAGATGCCCGAGGCGGGCGAGCAGTATCGCCACCTCGCCGAGGCGCCGGACGTTCTCGGCCCGATCCTCCTCTTCGAAGCCGAGGTCCGCGTTGAGCCCCTCGCGAAGGTCGTCACCGTCGAGCAAATACGCACGCCTTGCCCGCTCGGCCAATACGAGCTTGCCGAGCGCCTGGGCGATGGTGGTCTTGCCGGCGCTCGGGAGCCCTGTAAGCCACACGGTGCCGCCGGGCGTGGTCGGGGTGTCGGGCAGCTCGACCATGGCTCTCGCGCTCTGTCAGTTCTGCGGGCGGAGCAGCATGCCGGCAGCGACCGTGGCGTTGGTCTGCTCGTTCACGAGGACGAAACTGCCGGTGGGGCGGTTGTGGCGGTACTCGTCGTAGAGCAGCGGCGCAGTCGTGCGCAGGTGGATCCTGCCGATGTCGTTCAAGTTGAGCTCGCCGGTCTCCATGTCGCGGTGCAGGGTGTTCACATCGAGGCGGTACTGGAGCGAGCGCACGAGGGCGCGTGCCCAGCGCGTGGTGTGCTTCATAGCGAAGGTCGCCCCCTCGCGAAGCGGTTCGGCGGCCATCCAGCAGACCATGGCCGAGACGTCCTGGCCGACGTTCGGCCGATTGTTGCGCCGACAGATCATGTCGCCACGCGAGATGTCGAGGTCGTCCTCGAGGCGGACGACGACTGACTGCGGGGGGAAGGCCTCCTTGAGCGGGCCGTCAGGGCCGTCGATGGCCGCGACCCGGCTCGAGAAACCCGAAGGCAGCACGATGACCTCGTCGCCGACCTCGAGCACGCCGCTCGCGACGATGCCGCCGTAGCCACGAAAGTCGTGGTGCTCGCTCGATATGGGCCGGATCACGAGCTGGACGGGGAAACGGAGGTCGATGAGGTTGCGGTCCGAGCCGATGTGGACCCCCTCGAGGTAGTCCAGCAGCGACGGGCCGCCGTACCAGGGCATCTCCGACGAGCGTTCCACGACGTTGTCGCCGGTGAGGGCCGAGATAGGGATGCAGGTGAGGTCGTGCACCTCGAGGCGCTGTGCGAAGCCGGTGAACTCCTCCCGGATCTCCTCGAAACGGGCTCTCGAGTACTCGACAAGGTCCATCTTGTTCACGCACAAAACGAGGTGGTGGATTCCGAGCAGGGAGGCGATGGTGGCATGCCGGCGCGTCTGCTCGGTCGCCCCGGCCCGGGCATCGATCAGCAGCAGGACGAGGTCGGACGTCGAGCAGCCCGTCACCATGTTGCGCGTGTGCTGGGTATGCCCGGGGGTGTCCGCGATGATGAACCGGCGCCTCGGGGTGGAGAAGTAGCGGTATGCGACGTCGATGGTGATGCCCTGCTCGCGCTCGGCCCTGAGCCCGTCGGTGAGAAGGGCCAGGTTCACGTACTCGTCCCCCCGGGACAGGCTCGTGCGCTCGACCGCCTCTAGCTGGTCCTCGAAGATCTGCTTGGTGTCATAGAGCAGGCGGCCGATGAGGGTGGACTTGCCGTCGTCGACAGAGCCCCCGGTCGCAAAGCGGAGTAGCTCCACTAGAAGTAGCCCTCCCGCTTGCGGTCCTCCATGGCGGCATCCGAGAAACGGTCGTCCGCGCGCGTGGCGCCCCGCTCGCTCACCTTGGTGACCGAGGTCTCGACGATGATCTCGGCCGGGGTCTTTGCGCTCGACTCGACCGCGGCGGTACACGTCATGTCGCCGACGGTCCGATACCGCACCGTCGTCTCGAAGGGCTGCTCGCCCGCGACCCCCTCTCGTGGCTTGGTCCACGGCCCGACGGCCAAGAGCATGCCGGTGCGGCGGAAGACCATGCGGCGGTGCGCGAAGTAGATGTGTGGCAGCTCGAGGCTCTGCTCTTCGATGTACTGCCAGATGTCGAGCTCGGTCCAGTTCGAGAGCGGGAAGACTCTGAAGTGCTCGCCGGGGTGGTGCCGGGTGTTGTAGAGGTTCCACAGCTCCGGGCGTTGCGCGCGGGGGTCCCACTGGCCGAACTCGTCACGCAACGAGAAGACGCGCTCTTTCGCCCTCGCCTTCTCCTCGTCGCGCCGTCCCCCGCCGAACACGGCGTCGTAGCGGCCCTCCTCGAGCACCCTCAACAAGGTGTAGGTCTGGAGGCGGTTGCGGGTCGCTCCGGGGACCGGCTGCTCGACGATCGAGCCGCGGTCGATGTCTTCTTGCACCGAGCCGACGACGAGGCGGACACCTAGTTTTTCCACCTGCTGGTCGCGGTACTCGAGCACCTCGGGGAAGTTGTGCCCGGTGTCGACGTGCACGACCGGGAACGGAACGCGCTGAGGCCAGCACGCCTTTGCAGCCAGGTGCAAGAGGACAGCGGAGTCCTTGCCCCCGGAGAAGAGCAGTGCCGGGCGCTCGAACTCGGCGACGACCTCACGGATGATGTGGATCGCCTCGGACGCGAGCGTGTCGAGGTGAGAGAGACGGTAAGCCATCGGGACGGGGACAGATTAGTCATCATTGGCCTGCGAAAGGGAAAAAGACCTGCCGGCGGGCGACTTGCTGGGCGTATCAGGCGAACACCGGAGGACGGCGGTCCACCCATGGCCTCGCCTCCTCGAGCTGGCTCGAGACGGCAATGAGAAGGTCTTCGCGCGCGTAGTCGGCGACGAGCTGCACGCCAATTGGGAGGCCTTGCGCGCTCCAATGCAGCGGGAGCGAGGCGGCCGGTTGGCCGCTCACGTTGAACTGTCCGGTGAAGCGGAGGGTCTCGAGCTCCCGGCGCTCGCCCTCGACGGGATCAGAGAGCTCGCCGAGCCGCGCCGGCGGTAGTGCCAGGACAGGGGTGCAGAGCAGGTCGAAGCCCTCTTCGGACCAGAACGAGATCGTCCGGCGTCTGAAGGCCTCGAGCCAGAGGACCGAGTCCAGGTACTGCGGAGCGAGGGTGGAGTGGCCCAAGGCGCACAAAGTGGCGTCGCGTGGCTCGTACTCGCTGGCCGAGACTTCCCTGCCGAGGGCGGACGACCACCCGGTGAGCGAAGAGGCAACGGCTGCCGCGATCACGAGGACGAAGTGGTTCTCGAACTCCGCCTCGCCAAGTGAGGCGGGGTGGGCCATCTCGACGCGGTGCCCGAGAGACTCAAGGAGCCGGCCGGCGATCCGCACCGCCTCGGCGCACTCGGGGTCGACCCGGTAGTCCGGGCTAGCCGGCTGATCGAGCAGCCCGATCCGCAATCGTCCGGGGTCGGCACCCACTTCCTGCGCGAAGCGGCGAGCGGGCACCGGGGCAACGTAGGTGTCGCCCGGGTGATAGCCAGCGATCTCGTCGAGCACTCCGGCCGAGTCGCGGACCGAGCGCGCCAGCACGTGGTCGATCGAGAAACCTCCCCAGGACTCCGCCGCGGCGGGCCCCTTGGACACGCGGCCTCGGCTGGGCTTGAGGCCGAACAGCCCGCAGCAGCTTGCTGGGATTCGGATCGAGCCGCCCCCGTCGTTGCCATGGGCGACCGCGACCATCCCGGACGCGACCGCTGCCGCCGAGCCCCCGGACGAGCCCCCGCTCGAGTGACCCGTCTCCCAGGGGTTCCGAGTCGGGCCGAAGGCGAGCGGCTCGGTCGTAATGGAGGTGCCGAGCTCGGGGGTGTTCGTGCGGCCGAGGATCACGAAGCCGGCCCGCTTCAGCCTGCGCACGAGATAGCTGTCGCGCGCCGCGCAGTGGCCGGCCGCCTTGGCGAAGGCGGTCCCCTCGCAGTAGGGTTCGCCCGCCTGGGGGGCGCCGATGTCCTTCAAGACGATGGGCACACCCCTGAACGGACCGGCTGGAAGATCCCCTACCGCCTCCTCGCACGCCTTGGCGAAACGGCGGTGGATCACTGCGTTCAGAACCGGGTCGACCCGCTCGATCCGCTCGATCGCCGCCTCCACGAGCTCGAGGGGCGAGATGTCGCCTGAGCGCACGAGAGCCGCCTGCGCGCTCGCATCGGCCCATGTCAGCGCCTCGTTCACGCCGGCCTTCACCCGGGGAAGCGGCGCCGTGGCCCTAGGCCTTGTGCCGGCGGCCTGCAGCCCATGTCCGCGCAATCTTGGGCAGGGCTGCCACACCGCCGACGGGATGGTAAGCCTCGGCGGCATCCATCAGGCGATGAGTGTCCTCATCGGTGAGCTCGAGATCGGCCGCCTCGACGTTGCGCTGCAGCTGGGCGACGGTGCTCGCCCCTGGGATTGCGACCACGTTCGGGTGGCTGATCACCCAGGCGAGCGCCACCTGGGCCGCTGTCGCCTCGTGGCTGGCGGCGATGTCGCGAAGCGTCCCTATGAGCAGGCGGGCCCGGTCGAGGTTCTCGGGCAGGAAGGCGGGCAGATTCGCCCGCATGGCCGTGGGGCGGTGCTCGGCGTCGTATCGCCCGGACAAGAGCCCCTGGGCGAGAGGGCTGTAGGCGATCACGACGCGGTCGGTCGCGGCCGCCCATTCGACCATGCCCTGTAGCGGGCGCCGATCGACGAGGTTGAAAGAGACCTGGTTGGAGAACACCGGGCCCCCGAGGGCGCCCTCGGCGGCCTGCCAGCGATCGAGGGTGTAGTTGCTCACCCCGATCTGGCGGATGACGCCGCTGCGCTGAATGGCCCGCATGCCCGCCATCTGCTCTGTCAAAGAGACAGCCGGATTGGGCTGGTGGAGCTGGTAGAGGTCGATCTGGCCGACGCCGAGACGGCGCGAGCTGCCTCTCGCCCGCTGGGCGATGACCGCCCGCAACGGCAGCAGGGGAAAGATCTTCGTGGCGAGGAAGACCTCCGACCGACGCTCCGCGATCGCGCGGCCGACGATCCGCTCGGAGCGGCCGAAGCCGTAGATCTCGGCCGTGTCGACCAGGTTTACGCCCATATCCAGGGCATGGTTCAAGATGTCGACGGCGTCGTGCTCGGCGTAATGCGAGCCGTAGCCCCATTCCCGCGAGCCGAACTGCCAGGCACCGAGACCGATCACCGACACCCGCTCGCCGCACGCCTCTAGATATCGCACCAACTGGGACAATACCGGGAACACGCTCACTTGGCTCGCCGTGGGCCGCAGGCTCGGCGCCGGAGCGTTCGTTACTTCGGTGGCATCCTCAGGCCCCCGTCGAGGCGGAAGGTCTCGCCGTTCAGGTAGCCGTTCTCGATGATCGCGATCACGAGCTCCCCGAACTCACCCGGTGTGCCGAGGCGTTTGGGGAACAGGACCCCTTGGCCGAGCTGGCGGGTGTTCTCCTCGGGCAGCAGGCCCAACAGCGGCGTGTCCATTATCCCGGGAGCGATCGTGTTGACGCGGATGCCGACCACGGACAAGTCGCGGGCCGCCGGCACCGTCATGGCGGCGATCCCGCCCTTGGAGGCCGAGTAGGCGATCTGGCCGATCTGGCCTTCGAAGGCGGCCACTGAGGCGGTGTTTACGACCACTCCCCGCTCGCCGTCGGCGAGCGGGGTGGTCTTGGAGATCACCGCCGCCGCGAGCCTCATGACGTTGAACGTCCCGATCAGATTGACCGAGACGACGCTCTTGAAGACCTCGAAGTCGTGCGGCTCGCCCTGGCGGCCGAGGGTGCGCTGAACCCAGGCGATGCCGGCGCAGTTGACGTCGATCCGAAGCGGCGCGCCCGCGGCGGCCTGATCGACCGCCCTGCCGACCGCTTCGGGGTCCAAGACGTCTCCTGCCACAAACGACGTGCCGGCACCGAGCCCTTCGGCCAAGGCTCTCGCCTTCGGCTCGTCCCGGTCAAAGATCGTGACAACCGCGCCCTTGGACGCCAGTGCCCGCACCGTCGCCTCGCCGAGCCCGGAGGCCCCGCCCGAGACGATCGCTCCTGATCCCCTGATCTGCATGACTGCAATCTAAGACCGTCGGCTGGCGGCTGCTCGGCGGTCTCAGCCGGCGTGAGCCCCTCGCTGCAAGCGGGCGGCCGCGACCGCGAGCTGGTCCACGAGCTCGTTCATCGGGTCACCCGAGTGACCCTTCACCCAGGTCAGCTTGACCTCGCCCGCGCGGCGGTCGATGACCTCCTCGACAAGGGGTCGCCACAAGTCCTGGTTCGCGACCGGCTCACCGCGCGAGTTGCGCCAGGCGCGGGCGCGCCATCCCGCCCACCATCGCTGCTTGAAGCAATTGACGACGTAAGTGGAGTCACTCACGACATGGACCTGCCCGCTTATCGCGGAGAGCGCCTGCAAGACGGCGGTGACCTCCATTCGCTGGTTGGTCGTCTGCTCGGCATGGCCGCTCTCGTACTCCTCCTCCGAGACCGCCCATGCCCATCCCCCCGGGCCCGGGTTCCCGATGCAGGCACCGTCGGTGAAAACGACGGTGGTGGTCGGGGCCGGGAAGAGCGTCACCGGGTCAGTCTGCCCTCTGCGGCGTCTCGCCGCGGTCCTCGAGAACGACGCGGCCGGATGGACCTGCGTTGGGCGCGAGACTGTTGAGGTGATCATCGATGGCTTCTCACACCAGGTACCCGACATCGACCCTCAGGAGACGGCCGAGTGGCTGGACTCCTTCGATGCCGTCGTCGAGACAGAAGGCCGCCCCCGCGCCCAGTTCCTCCTGATGAAGCTGCTAGAGCGGGCCCGGGCGAGCCAGGTCGGGTTCCCTGCGACCGTGTCCAGCCCGTACGTCAACTCCATCCCGGCCGCGGCCGAGCCGTGGTTCCCGGGCGACGAGGACCTCGAGCGCCGGATCCGGCGCTGCATCCGCTGGAACGCGGCCGTGATGGTCACGCGGGCGAACATGCGCGACTCGGGCATCGGCGGCCACCTTTCCACCTACGCCAGCGCTGCCTCGTTATACGAGGTCGGCTTCAACCACTTCTTCCGTGGCAAGGCAAACGGCACTGCCGGCGACCAGGTGTACTTCCAGGGGCACGCCTCGCCCGGCATCTACGCCCGCGCCTATGTCGAGGGAAGGCTCGGCGACGAGGAGCTCGACAATTTCCGTTTCGAGGTCGGTGGCCACGGCCTGTCTAGCTACCCGCACCCGCGCCTCATGCCCGACTGGTGGGAGTTCCCGACCGTCTCGATGGGCCTTGGCCCCCTCGCCGCTATCTACCAGGCACGCTTCAACCGATACCTGCTGAACCGCGAGCTCGCGGACACGAGCGAATCACGCGTGTGGTGCTTCACCGGCGACGGGGAGTTCGACGAGCCCGAGACGCGAGCCGCGCTCAGCTTGGCGGCACGCGAACGCCTCGACAACCTCACCTTCGTCGTCAGCTGCAACCTGCAGCGCCTCGACGGGCCCGTCAGGGGCAACGGGAAGATCATCCAGGAGCTCGAGGCGTTGCTTCGCGGCTGCGGCTGGAACGTCATCAAGGTCATCTGGGGCAGGCGCTGGGACGAATTGTTGGCGCGCGACGTCGACGGCGTGCTCGTCAACAAGATGAACACGACCCTCGACGGCGACTTCCAGACACTGGCCACCGAGTCCGGCGCCTACATCCGCGAGCACTTCTTCGGGCCGGACCCGCGCCTTAGAAGGCTCGTCGAGCACCTGTCGGACACGGAGCTGCAGACCTTGCCTCGCGGCGGCCACGACTACCGCAAGCTCTACGCCGCCTACAAGACGGCCACCGAGCAGATCGGCGCACCGACGGCGATCCTCGCGAAGACGATCAAGGGCTGGACGCTCGGGCCAGAGATCGAGGCGCGAAACGCCACCCACCAGATCAAGAAGATGACGAGGGACCAGCTGAGAGCCCTTCGGCAACGCTTGAGCCTGCAGGACGAGATCCCCGACGAGCTATTGGACTCAGAAGAGCCGCCCTACTACAGGCCGCCGGAGGGATCACCCGTGCACGAGTACCTGACGGCTCGAAGCCGCGTGCTCGGCGGGCACCTGCCCCATCGCGTCGTGAGGGGCCGCGGCCTCACGGGGCTCCCCGCCCCGGCGCCGGAGGCTTTCGCCGAGTTCATGCTCGGCTCGCGAGGCCAGGCTGTCTCGACGACGATGGCATTCGCCAGGCTGCTGCGCAACCTGCTCCGTGACCCCGGCATGGGCAAGTTCGTCGTACCGATCGTGCCCGACGAGGGCCGCACCTTCGGCCTCGACGCTCTGTTCACAGAGATGAAGATCTACGCCCCTGAGGGCCAGCTCTACACCCCGGTCGACGCGGGCCTGCTCCTTTCCTACGCCGAGGACCGCACGGGCCAGATCCTCGAGGAAGGCATCACCGAGGCCGGGGCGATGGCGAGCTTCCAGGCGGCTGGGACCGCATATGCGACCTGGTCGACGCCGATGCTGCCGATCTACCTCTTCTACTCGATGTTTGGCTTCCAGCGGATCGGGGACATGATCTGGCAGGCGGCCGACGCCCGGGCGCGTGGCTTTTTGATGGGCTGCACCGCTGGCCGGACGACCATGAACGGAGAGGGCCTCCAGCACGAGGACGGCCAGTCCCACCTTCTCGCCTCGGTGGTGCCGACGATTCATGCCTACGACCCGGCCTTCGCCTACGAGATGGCGACCATCGTCGAGCGCGGGATCGAGCACATGTACGGCCCCGACCCCGAGGACTGCATCTATTACCTGACGCTCTACAACGAGAACTACTCGATGCCTGCCTTCCCGGTGCCAGAGGGCGATCAAGCCGCACAGGCGGCAGCGGTGGCGGGCCTCAAGCAACAGATCCTGCGCGGCATCTACCGCTACGCCGGGCCAGCCGAGGTAGCGGCCGAGGGAGAGAGCCGCAGCGAGGCAGTCGGCGACGGCGCCCGTGAGGCGGTGGAGACAGCCGCTTCCGCTCGCCGTTCCGATCGTGCACACCGGCGGGCCGAGGCCGCCTCGGGCGGAGAAATCGCAGCAGCTGAAGGCGATGGCGGCGGCCGCTCAGCCACAATCCTGTTTTCGGGACCGGCGTGGCAGGCAGCAATGCAGGCGCGCGATCTCCTCGCACGCGACTGGGGTGTGTCCGCCGAGACGTGGTCCGTCACGAGCTACAAGACACTTCGCGAGGACGCTCTCGACGCCGAGCGCTGGAACCGCCTCCACCCCACGAGCGAGCCCCGGGTGCCCTTTGTGACCCGCGCCCTCCAGGAAGCGGCGGGCCCGATCGTGGCTGTGACGGACTTCTTGAAGGCCGTGCCGGACCAGATTGCCCGCTTCGTCAAAGCACCGTTCCAGGTGCTCGGGACGGACGGGTTCGGGCGGTCCGACACCCGTACGGCCCTGCGCAGGCACTTCGAGGTCGACGCGGGGCATATCGTTGTCGCCGTCCTGGCCGAGCTCGCTGCAATCGGCGAGGGCAAGGCGAGCGAGGTCGCCGCGGCCATCGAGAGGTACGAGATCGACACCGAGGCCATCGACCCGCGCCTCGCCTGACTCGAAGCCTCGCGAGCTCGCACACCGCGCCTACCGCCCGGCCGCGGGCCGAGTTGTAAAAGAGCGCGAAACGCGGCAAAGGCGTGAGCCGCTCGCCCTACACTCCCTGGAATGCCGCGCGCCCCGAAGATCTCGAAAAGCCTCCCCTTTACCGGCGACCCGGAAGCCAACAGGTACCTCGTTGACGATCCTCTCGCCCTGTTGATCGGTATGGTCCTCGACCAGCAGGTGCCGCTCGAGAAGGCTTTCGCCGGACCCTGGGTGCTGCGCCGACGGCTGGGCAGGGAGCTCGACGCGGCCGAGATCGCGGACATGGACCCCGACGAGCTTGCCGCTCTGTTCGTCGAGCGCCCGGCACTCCACCGATTCCCGGGATCGATGGCTGGCCGGGTGCAAGAGCTCTGCCGCCTCCTCGTGGAACAGTACGGGGGAGACGCGGCCGCGCTCTGGACGACCGCTGCCACAGGAGACGAGCTGTTCAAACGTGTCAAGGCGCTCCCCGGCTTCGGCGAGCACAAAGCTCGGATTTTCGTAGCTTTGCTCGCCAAACAGCTCGGGGTTCGCCCGAAGGGATGGGAGCGGGCCGCGGGGGCCTTCGGTGAGCCCGGGTCGCTTGCCTCGGTCGCCGATATCGACAGTCCTGATGCCCTGATCGCCGTCCGCGAGCACAAACGCGCTGCGAAGGCCGCCAAGGCGACTGTCAAACCGGCCGCCCGATCTGCAGGTACCTGACAGTTCGCTTGACAGCTTTGTAGCTTTGGGGTAATAGTTCTCCCCGCGAGGGAAGCTGATCCCCAGTCCTCATCTGGTCGCTTGGGCTGGTAGGAGCGAATAGCGAACCCGTCCCCGCTCGGTAGTCATGGTGTCCTGACATCTGTGAGCGAAAAGAGCGGCAACGGCAGGTCTGTTCGAGGTCCCGACAAACTGCAGCCTTCGTGGAGTGGTCACTGGCTGTCTGCAGCTCAATACGACCGCTCCTGTCAGCGATGCGTTCGCCTACCAGAACGCCTCCGGTCCTCTGAACGCATCTCACTCGCCATTGCCTGCTGGTCAGACCGCAGCAATGAGAAGGCTCTGATGGCAGGTTCCTCTAGCTCTGCGGCTGGATTCCGCCAATCTGGGCAGCGGTGGACCACCAGCCCCACTGTGGGCAGCGGGGGACGTGCCGGACCGACCCAAGAAACGGGCGTCGCCTGCTGCGAGGGCTTCCTTGGCCGCGCTTCGAGCACCAACGATTCGATCAATGAAGTGCCCGGTGGCGGCCCTTCCGGGCATAACGCACTTCGGATAAACCGCGGAGAGAAGCCTATGGGATGCGACGACCGAACGCTCTCATCCGCGGACCTTCTGACCAGGCGCTTTCTCGCATTCTGGCCATTCGATCAATCGTCGAAATGTCTGGTGGTGGAGTTCCCCTCTGCCACCTCGCAGTTCGAACCGCATGCGGGGGAGGGAGTGCTCGGGATTGTGACCAGGACACGGCACCGACCGGAGCCTCGACACCACAGATCAATTGCTATCCGTGCGGGTAGTCATCGGCGTGAGACACCTCGTGACCCGAGGTGTTCAGCAGTTGAAGCAGCACATTCATTGACAAATAGGAGGCAAGGCGACATGCACATCGGCGCGAGGTTCACTAGGTGGTGTGTCCAAGAAGAGAGGGATGAAGGCTTCACTCTCGTCGAGCTGTTGGTGGTGCTTTTGATCATTGGCATCCTGCTCGCGATCGCGATCCCGACCTTCCTGTCGACAACAAAGGGCGCGAACAACATCGCGGCGCAGGCCAATCTGAATACCGCCAACACCGCGTCGACGAGCTACTACATGGCGGCCAACCAGACCTACTCCGGTATCAACACCGGCGGTCTCTCAAGCGGCCTAGGCGGAGTAGGCGGCGGCGTCTCCGACATCTCACAGCAGGACAACGGCATTACCTTCGTATCGGCCGCTCCCTCGACAGCGGCGAACGTCATCTCGCTATGGACCGACAACAGCTCGTCTATTGTCATGGCTTCCTTCTCGCCTGGCTCCAACGACTGCTGGTACGTCATCGACCTGAAGGCCTCTAGCTCGACTGTGTGGGGCGGACTCGGCATCGGCACCTACTACGCCGTCGACAAGAGCGTCGACTCCAGCTCTTGCCAGGCTTCGGCCACCGCACCGGTAACAGCTTCGACTCCGCAGACTGATGGCTACCCGTCCGGATAGGGCAGAGGTTGCGACCAGAGCCGACATGGTGATGCTGCAAAGCGGCTCTTCATGGATTCTGCATCACATCCCTGTAGTTACAAAAACGCCGATTCAGCCGATTTAGTAGTGACCTTTGCCTCTGGACACGCGGTGTCCACGGGTGCAGAGTCAGTAGGGAACGCGGGGAAGCGTATGGCCGAAGTACCACGGGTCTTGGTTGCAGCGAGGACAACCTCCCAGCCCCCAAACTCCCTCGGCAGTCTCGCTATCTGTGAGCGTTCCACTACTGACAGTGTTGCGGTACTGGCACGCCCTACGTACCTCGTTCAAGCGGTCAAGGCACGGAGGTGTTGTCTGCCTCCGTGCTCACCGCATCAACAACGCACTCGCCTGTGGGCTTGCCGGGGGGAGCGATCTGTTGAGACGACAAGATAGATCAAGCCGTCTCCACCGACGGCAGGGGCACGACCAGATGAAGCTTCGCCAGGTAGCCCTCGTGGGAGTCGTCAGCCTCGCTGCCTTGGGACTGATCGGTGCTGGCGCCCATGCCGTCTTCACCACATCCACGACTAGCCACCAGACCATCAAGGCGGGCACCTGGGGCGCTCCCCCGACGGTCGTCATCACATACCCGGTCAACAACACGACCTATGGGACGAACTGGACGAACACGATCACCGGCACGGCGGCGTCCAACTCTGGGGCCGGGACCCACATCAGCGCCGTCTCGGTCGCCATCGAGGACACCGCCAACAGCAAGTGGTGGAACGGCATCGGCTTCAGCTCCAGCGAGACCTTCAACGGGGCCGGTGGCACCACGAGCTGGAGCCTCCCCCTCGGAGGGTCAAGCCTGACCTCGGGGGTCACCTACAAGGTCATCGCCAAGGCCACCGACAGCATCGGCTACGTCGGGACCAGCTCGACGGTCACCTTCACCTACAACACTTCATCCCCGAGCGTGACGATCACATATCCGGTGAATAGCACCACCTACGGCACGAACTGGGGCGGGGCGATAACCGGCACAGCGGCCGTGAACGCCACAGGGGCGACGATCTCCAAGGTCAAGGTCTCTGTCCAACAGGTCGGCGGCTCGTGCTGGACAGGCTCGGGCGACACCTACACGGCGAGCTGCCCGAACTACGTGGCGGTCACGACCGGCACAACGAACTGGTCGCTCAGCCTCCCGAAGTCCGATCTCACCTTGGGCGACAGCTACAAGGTCACAGCCCAGGCGACCGATTCTTACGGCGATGTCGCCACCAGCTCGGTGGTCACCTTCACCTATGAGACGGCGCTGCCGACGGTGACGATCACCTATCCCACAAACGGCGCCAATGTCTGTGCTTGCAGCTACAGCGGCAAGATCACCGGCACGGCTTTGTCGAACGCAGGGGCGGGAACGAGCATCACGACCGTCTCGGTGGCGATAGAGAACACCACCACCGGCAAGTGGTGGAGCGGCACCTCGTTCAGCGATCTCAGCGCCTACTTCGTGAAGGCCACCGGCACGACGAACTGGAAGCTCGCCCTCGCAGGCTCGAGCCTCGTTACCGGTGACTCCTACAGCATTGTCGCCGAGGCGACCGACAGCCTCGGCAATGTGGGCACCTCATCGACGGTGAGCTTCACCTACTGCCTGAAGGCCGGTCCGCCGACAGTCGCGATCACCTACCCGGTCGGTGGCACCACCTATGGGGCGAGCTGGACCGGGACGATCACGGGCACGGCCTCGGCTGGGACCGGGGCAACCATCAAGTCCGTGTCGGTGGCGATAGAGGACACGACGACGAACAAGTGGTGGAACGGCACCTCCACGTCCTTTAGTGCCAGCAAGACCTTCGTCCCGGCCACGGGCACCACGACCTGGATGCTCACGCTGACACCGAGCCTGACATCGGGCCACTCGTATGCCGTTGTCGCCGAGGCGACCGACAACCTCGGCAATCTCGGGACCTCCTCGACGGTGGACTTCAGCTACCTCGTGACGACGACCCCGCCCACCGTGAGCATCACCTATCCCGTCAACGGGACCACCTACGGGACGAACTGGACAGGGACGATCACCGGGACGGCTGCGGCGGGAGCCGGAGCGAGCATCTCCAAGACTCTGGTGTCCATCGAGGACACGACGAGCAACCTCTGGTGGAACGGCTTCAAGTTCGCCGCCAGCACCAAGACCTGGGTCCCTGTCTCCGGCACGACGACCTGGATGCTGAGCTTGTCGGCGGGCCTCACCTCGGGCAACTCCTATGCCGTCACGGCCCAGGCCATAGACAACCTCGGCAACATAGGCACGAGTTCGACGGTGGACTTCAGCTACACGACGCCTCCCCCGACGGTGAGCATCACCTACCCGGTCAATGCCACCGCCTACGGCACGAACTGGACCGGCTGGATCACCGGCACGGCCTCGTCCAACTCAGGGCCGACGACGAGCATCACGGGTGTGGCGGTTGCGGTCGAGAACACGACCACGGGCAAGTGGTTGAGCGGGTTCTCGTTCACCGGCGCCAGCCAGAACTTCCAGACGGCGATCGGGACTACGAGCTGGTCGTTCCCCCTGCTGGCGAAGTTCCTCGTCTCGGGTGACGCCTACAGCGTCGTCGCCAAGGCCAGCGACAGCGTCGGCAACACCGGCCTCTCGTCGCTGGTGACATTCACCTACAACAGCTCTCTCCCGACGGTCGCCATCACGTACCCGGTGACCGGCACCACTTACAGCTCGACCACCTGGACCGGGTCGATCACCGGCACGGCTTCCTCGAACGCAGGGGCCGGGACGACCATCACAGGCGTGTCGGTGGCCATCGAGAACACGACGACAGGTAAGTGGTGGAACGGCACCTCGTTCAACGCCATGACCCAGACCTTCGTGGCGGCCAGCGGGATGACTACCTGGACGCTCGCCCTGGCGACGAAGTACCTCGCCTCGTGGAACAACTACAGCGTCATCGCCGAGGCGACCGACAGCCTTGGGAACGTTGGCACCAGCTCGACGGTGACCTTCACCTACAACAGCGGCTCATATGGCTAGATCACTAAGACCTCAACAAGGTGTTGCGGTTCTGCCAGGCGGGGCATTGCATCCCGCCCTGTCTGGGCCGCACCAACAGGGCATTCCCCCATGGGAGTGCTCCGGCAACAAACAGGGGCCAATGGTTCCTGGCAGCACACAGGAACCAAATGGGTTCCTTGGCAAAGGCGACGTGATGATCCACAGGCCGAACTACCTGGTCGCCGGGCCTGTGGGGAGCGACTGGCGAAACCGACGCCTGCGTCTAGTAGTCCATCTAGACGATAGGAGCAGCAAGACATGAAGCTTAAGACAGTTGCAATGACAGGAGTGCTTAGCCTGGCGGGCCTCGGCCTGATTGGGGCTGGCGCTCACGCCCAGTTCACCCAGACCACCCAGAGCACCCAGCAGATCGACGCTGGCACGATGAACGTGCAGCTATCGACTCTGGTACCTGGAGCATCGCTGTCGAACAGTAACCAGACCCTGACATTCGCCCTCTCGACGGTAGGCTCGACGTTCACGACTGGCGACCAACTCGTCACCATCACCAACTACAGCAACATTCCGGTGCTTGAGATCGAGTCCACGCCCAGTGACACCTACAACGGCGCCAGCACCGCTGCGACGGCATTCGCTGGCGAGGTCTATATGTGCGAAGTCAGCTCTGGCACAGTGATCTACAACGGCGCTCTATCCGCAGCACCGGCCCAGGCGATTACGGGCAGCCTCACTGCTTACCCAGGACCTGGAAACACCGACAGCTACAGCGTCAACTTCTACGCCGGTACCGTGACAACAGGGTGTGGCTCTGCCACCAGCGGGGCAGCCGTGTCGGGAACCAGCACGGCTCCGGAACTCCTTCCCGCCGCTGAGGGTGGGGTTATCAACCCGACCCTTACAGTTAGCTACTCAGGCTAAGTGCCTTGACGGTGGTGCGGTCCTCGTGACCGCCCGCCGCCGCTACTTCTTAGGTAGTTAGCAGGGAACCATGTGGTGAGGGGGTCGTGACGATCCCCTCACCACTGTCATGCCGGGGCCAGGTTGATGAGGGCACCGGGGACTTCGCCGGACTTGAAGCCCTGGACCCCGCACTATTCTGGGGTGATGTCGCCAGGGCGGGAGGAATGGTGACAACTGACAACCCCCTTGAGGACGGCGCTCCACGGCTCGCTGAGAGCAGCGCTGCGGTCCCCGAGGATGCCACGTCTCTGGTTACCTCGACCGGGACTCCTGCGACATCTGAGGGCTCTACGCCGCCCGTTCAGCTAGACACCCCGGTCGTCGTGGGTAACACTCCCAAGGTCCCCGCACACGCCGCTTCCCCAGTCGCTGCGGACGACATCTTCCTGGGCAGCGAGAAGAGCACACCGAGGGCCTCCGGCGGCTCACGCTCCAGGCCCGTAAGTGTGGCCAGGAGTATCCGCACGGTCATCGCCTACATCCTCCTGCTTGCTGTCCTCGGAGCGGCAGGTATCGCCGCCTTCTCACTCGTCCAGGGCACCTGGATGGTGACACCGGTCCTGTCAGGCAGCATGAGACCTGGGCTCTCGGTCGGCGGCGTCGTCGTCAGCCAGCGTGTCTCTCTCGATAGCCTCCATGTGCGGGACGTGATCGTGTTCAGGGACCCGAACAAGCCCTCCGAGCAGATCGTGCACCGCATCGTCAAGATCACCAAGGGACCGGGCGGCAAGCTCCTGTTCAACACCCAGGGCGACGCCAACAACGTCCGTGACCCGTGGACGCTCTCGATCGACGGTGACTCCATCTACCGAGCACGATGGTCCGTACCGCTCGTCGGCTATGTCGCCATCGCCTATCAGAACCACCGTGGCTTCTTCCTGTTGGGGGCCGGCATCGTCCTGATACTGATAGCTATTGCCACGATCCTTGAGGCGCGCCAGGGCCGAGGGCGACATTCACGCCGGGCTGCCCACGCTCCGTGATCTGCCTGCGGTGACGCGTCAAGATGGACCCGGTGAACGACTTCCTGGTCAGCTACCTCGACGTCATCGACGAGCAGCTCCTGGAGTAGATCGACCAGGACGACGAGGTGCACGACCCCCCACTTCCCTCGCTAGGCAACCGGGGGGTCGTGCATCATCTGTCAGTATCGGCGCGGGACATTCGGCCCTTGAACTCGCTTGAGATGCTGAGCAGCGCGTGTGTGACGACAGATACGGGCCCCGACCAATGCCTCGACGCCGCACACAGGTGGCTTCCCAGGCGCCTGGGGCTTACGCTTCACTCAGAGTCGACGTGTTCCCTAGGGACACGGAGGGACACGAGCAGACGGTGCGAGGGCCTTGCGTTCGTGCTGTCTGCGTCGGTCCTTCTCCACGCCGACGCCCGCGTGAGAAACCCGAGCACTTGACGACGGCGACCTGCCCACGCTCCGTGATCCATCTGCGGTGATGGGCCAAGATGGACCCGGTGAACGACTTCCTGGTCACGCACTTCGTGTGGCCGGGTGGGTAAGTTGCATTGTCTCACTGGTGATGCGGTCCTCGATGAGATGTCGCATCGCCTCGGGCGCTTGGTCGAGCAGGAAGGTGCGCTCGTGGGCGGGTCCGATGTCGCCTCCGGCGATGAGAGGCAAGATCGTTTCGTAAGCTGCTTCGGCCTGCTGCTGCGCGGCGCAGCAGGCGACCGGCTGTGTCTGCTCTTCGTGGCCGATGGGCTCCAGTCCCCTCGCTACTGTTAGGTTTGTCGATGTGGGCTTTGTCCTCAGGTCAAGCGACTGGCGCTTTGGCCTCCCCCTTACGCTCGCGGCGACTGCAGTCGTAGTTTTGGCCTGTTGTGGGTTTACGCCATCCGCCCGGCCATCCGCCCAAGCGGAGACGACGAGCTCGGTACTGGCAGCGGCGAAGGCGGCCATCGCAAAGCAGACCGGTGTCCACCTGTCGTTCACAGTGAAGTCCAGCTCGTCCTCGGGCACCGAGAAGATCACGGAGGACTCGGGAGTGACAGAGGGTATGGAGACGATCGCCCTGGGTGCGGCAACGGCGACGATCAAGGTAACGCCAAGTTATGGCTACATCAGCGGGAGTTCCTCCGGGCTGACAACGATCTTTGGACTGAGCGCCGCACAGGCAAAAAAGGTCGGAAAGCACTGGGTGTCCTTCAAGGCCGGTACCAGCCAGTACTCCAGCTTCAAGTCTGGCGTCACCATGCCTTCGATTGACTCCGTGCTCCCGGAGGCCAAGGGGACCAAGACGTCCACGGCAGATGACAAGGGGACCAAGATCTACGTCCTCACATGGACGACCGCGGCCACAAGCTCCACGCCGAAAACCTTGAACACCCTCACGATCTCGGCGGTGGGTCCGGCTTTGCCGATCAAAGAAACCGCGTCGGACGCGGCTGGAGACCACGAGACGCTCCTGCTTTCCAAGTGGGGTGAGCATGTCAGTGTAAGCGCGCCGCCCACCGCTTCGACCATCTCGTATTCACAACTCACTGGCTGATGAGGACGTGAAACCCCCCCGAGGCAGCACCGTCCTGCCGACAGTTGAGCTGCTAACCGCGCCGCAACCCAACTACGGGAGGGCCGACGAACCGGAGTCTTCCGCTTCGATGCTTTCGACCCACTCGCGTGGTCCCATCCGGCAACTTTGGGGAAGTGGACCTGTCCCGCTCATATGCAGGTCGGCCTTGGTGGGCTCAGTAGTCATACCGGTCGGCCTCAGTGATCTCCTCGCGCGTTCCAAGCGATCTCCAAGGCTGATTACAGCTCCGCGCCTTAACTTGCCGGCCCTCTGTTCACACTCAGCACACCGCGGCTGGACGATCTCCCAGTCTCGAACCGGGCGCGTCGCTTGTGGCTCGATAGTCGGATCGCCGCAAACCTTAAGAGCGCTCGGCACGCCAG
>JBEKMZ010000021.1:0-44062 GCA_049523315.1 Acidimicrobiales bacterium
GGAGTACTGGAACGATGATCCGAAGCCGTTCGCCTGGCACAAGACCGCAGCCGAAATCATCGCCAAGGTGCGACGCGGAAGAGCCGCACTAGCCGAAGTCAAATCAGCGACGGACCACTAGGACGAGGAGCGACCATGGACCAGGCGAGTATCGAACAGGCTTACGTTCCGTTCATAGAGGTGCTGCGCGAGGGTGGCTTCAAGACCCCGGCCGAAGGGTGGCCGGCCGAGCTCGTGGCGGCCCACGTCGCACGCAACAACGAGCTCATCGCCGAGGCGGCCGAACGCGTCGTCTCTGGCGAGCGACCCACCTACGACAACACCTCCGCAGTCGCCGAGGCCGAGCTGGGTGACTACGCCGATGCCGTCGGCGGGATCGCCGGCCTCGGCGGTGCCGTCGAGGCGTCGGCTCAGCGGCTCGCGGCCGCGTGGGCGGCCCTCGACGAGACGACAGGCGGTTACCTGCTTCCGGTTGTCATCGTGGACTCGGGCAGAGTCGTAAGGGATGCGCCGGTGCCGATCCGCAGCTTCGTCGAGGGCAACGCCTCGTTCCATCTCGAGATGCACCTCGAGCAGCTGAGGGCGTTGCGCCAGTGACCGCCGAGACCGCTCCTCGAACCGCCGAGCCGCCGAGCGAATTCGACGCCTACGAGCTTGTGATGCTGCTACGCCCCGAGGCTCGCCCAAAGCTCGACGACGAGACAGTCGATCTGTTGCAGGCGCAGCACCTCGGCCATCTGGCTGCCATGAAGGAGGCCGGACACCTGAAGGTCGCTGGCCCGCTCACGCGACAGCCTGACGAGACCTGGCGCGGGATCTGCGTCTACCAGGTCGGCTCCATCGAGGAGGCGCGCCGCCTCGCGGAGGCGGACCCGGCCGTTCGTGCGGGCCAGCTGGAGGTGGCCGTCATGGGCTGGTTCACGGAAAAGGGCGCTCTCTCGTTTCATTAGGCGAGGCGCTCGGGCGCTCTCAACGCTTCGTGAGCGGAGCCAGGCCTATATTCGAAAGCATGATCCGACACTTGCATCGTGGTGTTTCCGGAACTCTCGCAGCGCTGAGCATGGGGTCGCTCCTCGCGTTGCCTTCATTGGCGAATCTCCGCCTGCCGGCCGCGAGGCCGACTTCGGTCGTTGCCGAAGCGAATGCGATCAACTTGAAGGTGACCGACCTGTCCTCGAGCCTGCACTGGAAGGCCGCCCCCCCTGGCAAGTCCTCCAAGGCTGTAGCGGCGCTCGCGGTCAAGACGCTCGCCTGCTTGAAAAAGGTCGGTCCCGTGAGCCCTGACCCCTTCGGCACGATCGGCAAGAGCGGTGGCACCGTGCTCGCCGACATCTCGTCGCCGACCTACTACGACAAGGCCGCCACGCTCACCCAGCTGCCGAGCGCAAGCTCCGAGGTCGTCTTTTTGACGAAGGCCTCCGGCGCGAGCACAGATCTCAGCAGCTTCGCCCGCAGCGGTTCGCTTGCATGCCTCACCGCCCAGCTCGTCGGCGACAGCAGCCTCGAGGGCGCCGGCAAGGGTATCAAGGGGACCGCGACTTACATGAGCGCTCCGCGCCACGGCACCGGGAGCGGCGGAGTGCTGGTGCGCTTTGTGGAATCGGGCGGAAACTTCGCTCTGCTCAAGGAGAAGCTCTACGACGACGAGTACTTCTACGTGCAGGGGTCCGCTGAGGTGTCGATGTCGTTCATAAACCTCGGCTTGTCGTTCAACTCGGCCTGGGCAACAGCCGCCGTCTCCAACGTGATGGCGCGTGCCGCCTCGGAGGTCGCCAAGGCCTGAGCCGGTCCGCGACGAGCTCCCCAGCTCGATGAACCTCATGAGCCGGCGAGCCGCACCACGCCGGGTCCCGCACTCAAGCTCGGCCGGCTGCGGATCTGCGTCGGCCGTCCGCGCGCCCTCCCTTTGCCTGGACACGGTGCACCCGCTTCAGTACCCGACATTTGTTGCGAGTGTTGCCGCCCTTGGACGGGAATCGCGCGGGATACTGAGGCGGGTGCACGGCTCATCGCTTCCCTCGCAAGGCAACAGGGGTCGTGCACCCACCTAATTCTTCGGGCCGTCGGGCGGCCGTCTTGAGCGGGACTGCCAACTCCGAGCGGTGAGCACCTCAGCCCCAGCGGGCCGCCGACGCGGACGCACGTTTCGGTAATAGAGTCGGCGCCGGCCGGTGCCCGGGCGTACGGCGAGGAAACGTGGGCCCGGGCGCAGGTCATGCGAAACCGGCACAGGGCGCACCCGCCGGCCCGGCCTGGCCTGACAACGAATGGTCAAAGCCATTGCCTGACGAGCCGTTTCGTGACCTTTAGTCCGCTCGAGGACGTATCGTGGGCTCGGTCAGACAAGGAGGCTTTTGGTGGTCACCGAACTGGGTCAGGACGAGCGGCTCGAACGGCTCGAGAGGGCCCTCAGTGCCTACATCCTCATGAGCTACGGCAACAATCTCCGAGCGCTGACATCCAACGCCGTCAACGCGCGTTACGGCCAAGAGGTGCGCGACTTCCTTCATGCCATGGGGGCCGAACGCTCCTAGGCACTGCGCGTTTTAGTCGTACACTTGTATTGGCAGAGAGGGATCACTGAGGGGAGATGTGATGCCTACGTATGTGGTGGTAGCCCGCATTGCCCTCAAGCCGACGACTGCGCTCAACGCCTCAGGGTCTCCGGTCATGACGAGAGCCCCGGACACCTGGCACCTCGCCGAAATCGGCGACGACGACAAGCTGAGCCAAGTCCACGTCTGCGGTGTCCCGGTTGCCGCAGTCGAGGTGAGGCACTCGGTCCGCGAGTGGGGTCTCCTCGAGCCCTTCTGCGCCGTGTGCGAGGGCATCGCCGGTGACCGGGTGAGGGCGCAAGCGAAGAGCGAAGCGGAGGCCAAGCCATGGCTTCTCGCCTCCTGGTGACCAGGCACTCAGCGAGCTGATAACTCGAGACGGGCCGGGCGCTCGACGAAGCTCCGGCCGACGCCGCCTGTTGGCGGCGGGCGTGTCTTGCCTCCCGCGGCCGCCCGAAGTCGCTTGTCAAAAGGCGTGCTTGTCAAAAGGCGTGCTTGTAGGTCCCGTTAAGGCTCCGGCAAGGTTGACCTGATCAACCGTGATCAGGCGGCCCGCCAATTAGCTCTTGTCGCCGGTCGCGGCTAGTTGTCTTCTGAGCCGGGTCGCCGAGACCCGCGATGGGGGCCAGGAGCTGGTCCACCACGACGAGCGCGCCCGCGCTTCCAACGGCTCAGAGGATGCCGAGGATGTGGCGCTCGCTGATTCTGGAGGGTGGCGACCAGCGCCTGTGGTTCAGTCGTCCTTCTCGGCTCCTCGGTTGGGAGCGGCGATCTCCCAGATGTGTCTGCCTGGATCGACGAAACTCGCCGTTCGCAGGCTCCAGGGTCTATCCAGGGGGCCGTTGAGCAGATGCACGCCAGACGCGGCGAGGCGCGTGCACACGGCGTCGACGTCCCCGAGCTCCACCGTGAGCACCATGCGCGAGCCACTGGCGGGGAAGCGACGGGCCGGCTTGATCAGGTTGTCGGCCGCCGACGACCGGAGCAGGTTGACCAGCGTGCCTCCAAAGCGGAACACGACCGAGTTGTCATCTCGAAAAACGACCGGCTGCTCGAGGGCCTCACGATAGAAGTGCTCGGCAGCGTCGAGGTCCTCGACGAACAACGTTATTGCCGAGATGTCGGTCGCCCACGGCTCAGACTCGTGAGCAGCTACGCCGCTGGCTGGTCGAGGGTCCCTTGCGCCTTCGTCGCCGTGACGAAGCTGCGATGTGCATTGTTCGTCGAGCCGGGCCAGGTCGTCTTCATCGACTGCATCCAGCGCGTACCGCCCCTGACGGCCTGCTTTGACCACTCCGGCGAACGCGTGCAGTCATAGATCTCGATCACGACCGTGGTCGTCTGGCCCTCCGGTTCGAGTCGGAAGGCCCACACGTGCCCGCCACGGTCCCCTATCTCGCCTACGTCCTGCCCTCGGTGCTGCGCTCAGAACTGGCTCCCTGGCGATGCGACGGTCCTGCTCGTACTCGACGACGTGGTTGGTGATCTCGTACTCGCCCATCTTGTTGTTGTGCATCCGGACGACAAACTCGTCTCCCGCTCCGGAGATCGTCCCCACAATCAGCGCGTATCGCAGCATGCCCGAACCGTCGAGACCGGGATGCCGGCAGGGGTCCGCCAGTACCGCGCACAACTCCTCAGCAGCAGCTCCGATCCGCCGCGAGACGCAACCTCGTCTTGCGTCATCTCCGGACCTACCTTCCCCCGCACGCTCACCGGTGGCGTTCTTGGCTTGCTCCAGCCAGACGTTACGGGGCACCGGAACTCATCTCAGTGCCTGCGATCCCGCCGACGGTCGCTGCCGAGAAGGATCCGTCTCGGGCGGCGTCCACGCCTACATTCGAAGTGTCGGCCGAGCGCGCCCGCGACCTGTTCGGCACAGTCCACAGCGCCGATCCGAGGTGCTGAACTCGTCGTGAAGCGGAGAATGTGCGTGCCCGGAGCGGGACTTGAACCCGCACGCCCTCTCGGACAACGGCTTTTGAGGCCGCCGCGTCTGCCATTCCGCCATCCGGGCCGGTTTCGCGAGCGTAGCTGGCCGGGTGCACACCGGGCACCCTTCGGACCTGCAAACCTGAAGGTGATGGGAGAGGTCACCGCCGGCGATCCGTCTCGGCGCACGGCCGCCTCGGTCGAGGGCTCATCACAGCTCGGTCCTGTTGCCGACGGCGGATCCGAGCCGTCTCCTAGCACGACCGTGGCTCACCTCGCTCGTCACGAGCTGCGGGGCGCTCTCGCGCCTTCCGAGCTTGCGGAAGCTGCCGTCCTCGGGGACCTTGCACTCGTGCTCGAAGTCCTCGGATGGTTCGTGCCGCTCGTCGGAGCCCTCTTCCAGGGTCTGGCCGTCGTTCCCTTTGCTGCACTGGCCGCCCGCCAGCGGGCACGGACGGCGGTCGTGGCGATGCTTGCCGCGAGCTCGGTCTCGTTCCTCGTCGGAGGAGTGGGGATCGTGGTGCAGACCGCGGTGGCCGGGACGCTCGGGCTCGCGGTCGGCACCGCGTACCGGCGGCACTGGAACCCGGCTGCGGCCGTGCTGGTGGCGACGGTCACGACTGCGATCCCGATGGCCGCGATATCACTCGTCGCGGAGGCGCTCTCCCCGGGCCTCCGGCGCCTTGCCTTTGCCCAGGTGCAGATACTTTGGCGTGATGTCCGCGGGGTGCTCAAGCTCGCCGGCCTCCGCTCGTGGGCATCGTCCGGTGACACGACACTGCAGTGGATCATCGTTCATTGGTGGCTGACGGTGCCGGTCTTCGAGGCGATCGCCGTTCTTTTGGCGGCAGCCCTCTGCGCCCGTTATCTCTGGCCGCTCCTGGTGCGCCTCGAGAGCGACCAGCCAGCCCAGCCGGACGCGCTGCGATCGCCGGACCGAGATGTCGGCGCCAGGGCGCCGGCCGCAGCCACTGTCGCCAGAGCGCCTGTGCCGGTCGAACTCGAGCGCGTCTCGTACCAGTACCCGGGCAGCCTGGCCTGGGCCGTCGCAGAGGTCTCGCTTAGCGTCCAGCCCGGGTCCTTCCTCGCCGTCGTTGGCCCGAACGGCTCGGGCAAGTCGACCCTTGTGCGTCTGCTGGCCGGGCGTCTGTCGCCGACGCTGGGGAGGGTGCAAAGGGCGGGTGAGCCTGGTTTCGGGCTGAGCGGCGGCACCTCGATGATCTTCCAGAGGCCTGAGAGCCAGGTGCTCGGCGTGCGCGCACGCGATGACGTCGTCTGGGGGCTTGCCCCCTCGCAGCGCCCCGATGTCGCCGCGTTGCTCGCCCGGGTGGGACTGGACGGCTTCGAGGAGCGCGAGACGGCGGGGCTGTCGGGCGGTGAGCTGCAACGGCTCGCGATCGCGGCGAGCCTCGCCCGCGATCCGCGGCTTCTAATCTCCGACGAGGCGACGGCGATGATCGACGGTCCGGGCCGGGCGGAGGTGGTCGCCCTGCTCGAGTCCCTTGCCGCCGCCGGCATGACGGTCGTCCACGTCACCCACCGCGAGGCCGAAGCCGCCAAGGCGGACAACACGATCCTCATGCTCGGGGGACGTCTGATACCGCCCTTGCCGCCGCCCTCCGTGCCGGCAGCGCCACGAGCCCGCTCGAGTCCAGCGGGCGTCCCGCGACAGGCCGCAGCTGTGCTCGGGCGCGGGTCTTCGTCGGCCGCAGGCCGGGACGTCCGGTCCGTGCCCGAGTGGGCGCGGCCGCCACAGAGGTCACTGCTGCGGGCGCGCAAGCTCGGGTACGTCTACGCCAACGGCACGCCCTGGGCCCGTCGGGCGCTGGCGGGCGTCGATCTTGACCTGAAGCGGGGCGAGGGCATCGTTGTGACGGGGGACAACGGGTCGGGCAAGTCGACTCTCGCCTGGATCTTCGCGGGGCTGCTCGAGCCCAGCGAAGGCGAGGCGTTGCTCGATGTCGAGAGCATTGTCGCCGGCACAGGCGCTGTCGGCATCTCCTTCCAGCACGCCCGCCTCCAGCTCATCCGCCCGACGGTGCTCGCCGATGTCGCCTATGGCGCCGACAAGGACCGCGCGACCGAAGCCCTGCGATCCGTCGGGCTCGACCCGCTGAGCATCGCATCTAGGCGCGTCGACGAGCTCTCCGGTGGTGAGCAGCGCCGTGTCGCTCTCGCCGGCCTGCTCGTGCGTGACCCGGTGCTGCTCGTCTTGGACGAGCCCTACGCGGGCCTCGACGACGAGGCGCGAGCCGGGCTTGCCGAGATTCTCGCCTCCTTGCGAGACGAGCGCGACATGGCCACACTCGTCGTCTCCCACGACCTCGACAACGCCGAGCTGCTGGGCGATCGCCTCGTCACGCTCGAAGCCGGCCGCGTGGTCGGCGAGCGGACCGTTGGGCGCGGGCGATGACCGCGACGGGGGCCGGACCCGCCCGCACCTCGTACGGCTCGGAGGCGGGCCTGTCCCGTCGCCGCGCCCGCAGTCTTCGCCTCGGCGAGATCCACGTGGTGCGGTTCGTGCCCGGGTCGAGCTGGCTGCACCGGATGTGGGCGGGGACGAAGCTCTTGAGTCTCGGGGCGCTCTCGATCGGACTTCTCCTATGGCCGTCATGGCAGTCCATCGGCATCATGGGCGTCTTGTTGCTCGTGGCGTTCCTCGCCGCTCGCCTCCCGAGGGGGATCAGCCCGAGGCTGCCCTGGTGGCTCGGCGGTGTGCTGGTGGTCGGCGCCGCCCTCGCCCTTGTCGCCGGTGGCGCGCCGAAGGTGCATGTCGGCTCGCTCAAGATCGGCCTCGGCGGTCTCGACAACTACGGGCGCTTCACGATGGTGGGCGTCGACGTGTTGGGGGCGGCGGCGCTGCTGGGCTGGACGACGCCGCTCGCCGACCTGTCGCCTGCCCTCGGGCGGCTTCTCGGGCCGTTGCGCCGGGTCCACGTTCCGGTCGACGAGCTGGTCGGGGCCATCGCGCTCTCCATCCGGTGCCTGCCGTTGCTGTTGGAAGAGGCGCGCGTGCTCCGGGCGGCCCGCAGGGCGCGGCGCCCTGCGAGCCCCCGCACACTGAGGGAGCTCAGCGACGAAGCCGTCGAAAGTGTCTTTGGGGCCCTCGCCAACGCCATACGGCGGGCGCGCGAGATCGCGGAAGCCATCGAGGCCAGAGGGGGTGTGCCGACCCTTGCCCCCGAGACCCATCGTTTCGCGGCCTTGGACGTCACGACGCTCGTGCTGTGCGCGAGCGCCGTCGCGGCCATGGCGGTGCTGCGCTGAGGGTCGCGTTCGGCAGTGGCGGGCAGTGGTCCTAGACTTTCTCCATGAAGCGCGACCAGGTGGAAAGCCGCCTCTTGGACGTCCATGCGCGCCTCGTGCGTGCGCGCCAGGAGCTGGCTGTCGTAGAGGAGCAGCTCGACGTTTTCCTCGAGACTGCTGAGGAGACGCGCATCCGGTCACTTGTCTCCGAGACACCACTGGCCGATCGCGACTGGCAGGACGCGCAACGGCACGCCGAGGCGATGATGCGGGCGCGCGACACCGCCAGCGCCCGCGTGGTCGAGTTGGAACAGGCGCAGGACGAGCTGCTAGGCAAGCTCGTAGTCTGAAGCCCAGCCGGCCGCACGCAGATGCGCTGAGCTGGCCGCACCAGCCATGATTGAGTCCACAGCCATGAGTCAGTAAAGGAGCGGACCCGTTGGCCAGAACCGTCGTGATCGCAGAGGACGAAGCGATCGTTCGCCTTGACCTGCGCGAGATTCTCGAAGAGCAGGGCTTTGACGTTGTCGGCGAGACGGGACGAGGTGACGAGGCCGTCGAGCTGGCCAAACAGCACAAGCCCGACCTCGTGATCCTCGACATCAAGATGCCTGGGCTCGACGGCCTCTCGGCCGCGAGCGAGATCAACGTCGAGCGGTCCTCGGCGGTGCTCATCCTCACCGCGTTCAGCCAGCGCAACCTGATCGAGCAGGCTCGCGACGCCGGTGCCCTCGCCTATCTCGTCAAGCCATTCCAGCAGGAAGAGTTGCTGCCCGCCATCGAGGTCGCCCTCGCGCGCTTCAACGAGATGCAGGCCCTCGAGGCGGAGAACGCCGCCCTCGCCGACGACAAGCGCAACTTGGAGGAGCAGCTGGTCACGCGCCGCTGGGTCGACAGGGCCAAGGGCAAACTGATGGACGAAAAGGGGATGCGCGAGGCCGAAGCCTTCAGCTTCATCCAGCAGACGGCGATGAACCAACGCACGACGATGCGTGAGGTCTCCGAGAAGATCGTCGAGGGCGCGATAGTCCCTTAGCATGCAGTCGGTGGCTCGCGACCTACTCCTTGACGGCCACTCGCTCGCGTACAGGGCCTGGTTCGCGCTCCAAGAGGCGCAGCTGTCGACGGCGTCGGGCCAGGAGACCCAGGCGGTTTTTGGCTTCGCCTCGATGCTCGCGAGGCTCTTGGAGGACCAGTCGCCGACCGGGATGGCGGTCGCGTTCGACCGTCGCGAGCCGACCTTTCGTGACGCCCTCGCCGCAACCTACAAAGCCGGCCGCCCGAAGACGCCCGAGCCCCTCGTCGAGCAGATCGAGCTGATCCGCCGGCTCGTCGAGACACTCGGGGTCCCGGCCGTCGACGCCGAGGGCTACGAGGCCGACGACGTGATCGCGACCCTTGCGGGACGTCTTTCGGCCGAAGGGCACGAGGTCGTGATCGTCACCGGTGACCGGGACGCCTACCAGCTCGTGCGCGACCCTCTCGTAAAAGTCCTCTACAACCGCCGCGGCGTCACCGACTACGTGCTCTACGACGAGGCGGGAATCGAGGAGAGGACCGGCGTGCGCCCGGAGCTCTACCCGTTCCTGGCAGCGCTTCGCGGGGACCCGTCCGACAATCTTCCGGGCGTCCCCGGGGTGGGGGAGAAGACTGCCGCGAAGCTCGTCAACACCTACGGTGACCTCGACACGCTCTACGCGCACCTTGAGGAGCAGACCCCGAAGCTCAGGACCTCCCTGGCCGAGCACGAGGAGCAGGTGCGCCTCAACTTACAGATGACCCCGCTTGTTCGCGACGTCCCCCTCGCATGTATGCCCGACGACCTCACCCTCGGGCGCTCCAACCGTGAGGAGATGCGCAGCCTTTTGGACCTGCTCGAGATCCGGGGGCCGCGCGACCGTATCTTTAGACAGCTCGACCGCCTTGAGCCGCTCGCCTCGGGCCATCTGGTCCCAGGTCCCGAGGCCGATGGCCGCTCGGCAGGCGTGCAGCAGGCGGCACGGCCGGTCGTAGTCGTCCTCCTCGAAGAGCCCGCGGAGGCGGCGGCGTGGCTCGGCGCTCTGGCGGGCAGAACCGGTCCCGTCGCTCTCGAGGCGGTCTGGGCCGGCGCCCCAGGCCGCTCCGCGCTCGAAGGCCTCGCCCTCGCCGGGCTCGCGAGCTCCGCCGAGCCGGGCGCGGTCGCAGATCAGGCCGAGACAGGCCCGCTCGAGGTGGGCTGGCTCAATGGCCGGCTCATCGCGGAGCCCGGCGTGATCGCCGCCCTCGGCGCCGTGCTCGCCAAGGCGCCGGACGGCACCCGGCGGATCGTCGCCCATCGCGCCAAGGAGCTCATGCGGATGCTCGAGCCGATGGGGATCGGCTTTGACGGGCTCGATCTCGACACCGCTGTCGCCGCCTATCTCCTCGACGCCCGCGAGGGACAGGCCTCCCTTTCGGGACTGGCAGGGATAGTCCCGACGCTCGGAACATCCGGGCCGGGCGCGCAAGGCGGGGCGGTCTCAGAGCAGCTCGGCTTCGACCTCGCCAACAGCGACAGGCAAGCCGGCGCCCTGTCAGACAGCGACGGCGTGCCGGCCGACGCCCAGAGCGCGGCGGCACAGGTGGCGATGTTGGCGCGCCTCGCGCCCGGGATACGAGAGGCCCTGGAGGAGACGGGGGCAACCCGGCTGTACGAGGACGTGGAACGTCCGCTCGTCCGCGTGCTCGCCAAGATGGAGGTCGCCGGCATCGCGGTCGACATCGAAAGGCTGCGGATGATCAGCGAGGAGCTGGTCTCGGAGGCGCGCAGGTTAGAGAGCGAGGTCCAGGACCTCGCCGGGGAAGAGTTCAACGTCAACTCGACTCAGCAGCTGCGGCACATCTTGTTCGACAAGCTCGGGCTTGCTCCGCAAAAGCGCACGAAGACCGGGTACTCGACCGACGCCCAGAGCCTGCAGCGCTTGCGCGACGCCCATCCCCTTGTCGACACCTTGCTGCGCTACCGGGAGGTCGAGAAGCTGCGCTCCACATACGGGGAGGGCCTCCTCGCCGAGGTCGCCCCGGACGGGCGCATCCACGCCTCGTTCAACCAGACGGTCGCTCGCACGGGCCGGCTCTCCTCGGACCAGCCGAACCTGCACAACATCCCGGTGCGCAGCCTCATCGGCCGTCGCTTTCGCGAGGCCTTCGTTCCGAGCCCGGGCTCGGAGCTGCTGATCGCCGACTACGACCAGATCGAGCTGCGGGTCATCGCGCACCTCTCCGACGACCCTGGGCTTGTGGAGGCGTTCCGCTCCGGGCTCGACATCCACAACGCGACCGCGGCGAGGGTCTACGGGGTCGAGCCGGCGGCCGTGACGCTCGCAATGCGCTCCAAGGCGAAGATGATCTCCTACGGCCTCGCGTATGGAATGGAGGCCTACGGCTTGTCCCAGCGCCTCGGCGTCCCGGTGGAGGAGGCCGCCGCGATCTTGGCGCAGTACTTTGCTGCCTTTCCGAACGTGAAGCAGTACATGGAGCGCTCGGTGGCAGAGGCACGCGCCCGCGGGTACACCGAGACACTGCTGGGGCGGCGTCGCTATCTTCCAGAGCTCGACTCGAGCAATTACCGCGTCCGCCAGGCAGCCGAGCGCCAAGCCATGAACGCCGGGATCCAGGGCCTCGCGGCGGACATCTTCAAGGTGGCGCTCGTGCGCCTCGACGAGGCGTTCGAGTCTCGCGGCCTGTCCAGCCGGATCGTGCTCCAGGTACACGACGAGATCCTCGTCGAAGCGGTCGCAGACGAGCGCGAGGAGGTTCTCGGGCTCAGCGTCGAGACCATGGAGCACGCTTTCGAGCTGAGCGTTCCTCTCGCTGTCCACCTCGCCGTAGGCGACAGCTGGGCGGCGGGCAAAGAGCCTGCGGTCGAGGCAGCGAGCGGCTTCGACGAGATCGATCCTCTCGATGCCGGCGATCCCGTAACCTGACATTGCGGTTTTGCCCCGTGGGGGGGCTACAATTGTTAAGCGACCATGACGGCGGCGGCCGGGCGATGGCCGGCTGCGCCAAGCGGCGCAGAATTCCCCAACATTCCTGAAGCCGACGGGGCCAAGCGCGGCCCGCTGTTGGTTGACCTGTCCGAAAAGAGAGCGACCTACTTCCAATGTCCGACACGATGAGCACCACCGCAGCGGAGTCCGTTTCAGATCAAGAGCGTCACGGCACATTCGACGCCGAAGGGGTCTACGTTCCCCGCAAGATCGTCGAGGACGACCTTGGCGACTTGTCCTTCGAGGACGCGATCGACCAGACGATCGTCGCCTTCGAGGACGGAGACGTCGTAACCGGCAAGGTGGTCAAGGTCGACAAGGACGAGGTGCTCTTAGACATCGGCTTCAAGTCCGAAGGCGTCATCCCGGCGCGCGAGCTCTCGATCCGCCACGATCTCGACCCGCACGAGGTCGTCTCGGTCGGCGACGAGATCGAGGCGCTCGTCCTGCAGAAAGAGGACAAGGAAGGCCGCCTCATCCTCTCGAAAAAGCGTGCCCAGTACGAGCGGGCGTGGGGAACGATCGAGCGGGTCAAAGAGTCCGGCGGCGTCGTGAAGGGCCTCGTGATCGAGGTCGTAAAGGGCGGCCTCATCGTCGACATAGGCCTTCGCGGCTTCCTCCCCGCCTCCCTCGTCGAGCTGAGGCGCGTCCGCGACCTGCAGCCCTACATCGGAAAGACGCTCGAGGCCAAGATCATCGAGCTCGACAAGAACCGCAACAACGTCGTGCTCTCACGTCGGGCGTGGCTCGAAGAGACCCAGCGCGAGCAGCGCGGCGAGTTCCTCGTGAACTTGAAGCCGGGCGAGATCCGAAAGGGCGTCGTCTCCTCGGTCGTCAACTTCGGGGCCTTCGTCGACCTCGGCGGGATGGACGGGCTCGTGCACGTCTCGGAGCTGTCCTGGAAGCACGTCGATCACCCCTCCTCGGTCGTCGCCGTGGGCGACGAGGTCACCGTCCAGGTGCTCGACGTCGACCTCGACAAGGAGAGGATCAGCCTCTCGCTGAAGGCGACCCAGGTCGACCCCTGGCAGGAGTTCGCCACGAACCACCGCATCGGCGAGCTCGTCTACGGCCGGATCACCAAGCTCGTGCCTTTCGGGGCCTTCGTCCAGGTGGGCGACGGCATCGAGGGGCTCGTCCACATCTCGGAGATGGCGGCGCACCACGTCGATCTGCCCGAGCAGGTCGTGACCCCGGGCGAGGAGCTCTGGGTGAAGATCATCGACATCGACCTCCAGCGCCGCCGCATCAGCCTGTCGATCAAGCAGGCCGCAGAAGGCGGCGAGGTCGCCGAGGAGTACCGGGAGGCCTTCGGCGAGCACGCCTACGACGCGGAGGGCAACTACATCGGTTACGACTACTCCGCAACCGACTTCACGCCTGAGACCGAGAGCCAGGCGGCGTGGGCCGACCTGCTCGCCGCCAACGAAGCCGCGGCCCCGACAGCCGACGAGCCGGCGGGGGGCGCGCCGGCAGGCGACGAGCCGGCGCCGGTACACGAAGACGCGTTCGACGCCGGGGGACTGGATGCCGGGGCGGGCGCCGTGACGCTCGGCGAGAGCGCGGACACCACAGAGCCGGTCGACTCGGTGCCCGAGCTGACCCAGGAGCCCGAGGCTCCGACGGCTTCGTCCGACGAGGCTCGCGCGGAATAGGACCCCGGTGAAGGCGCTGGTGCGGTCACACGAGGCACCGACGCCACCCGCGCAGGGCGCCCACCCGCGCCTCAACCTGCACGGCAGGACCTTCGAGGAAAAGTTCGTCGTCCTGGCGAGCGGCCTCGTCCTGGCCTTCGCGGTCGTGCTCCGCTTTTGGACACCGTCGCCGATGTGGCTCGACGAGGCCCTCACCGTCAACATCGCCCGGGCGCCTTTGCACGAGATTCCGCGGTTGCTGCGCGACGACGGGGCGCCGCCGTTGTACTACGTGCTCTTGCACTTTTGGATGAAGCTGTTCGGGACGAGCGACCTCGGAGCCCGCTCGCTGTCGGGGGTGATCGGGGTTCTCACCCTCCCGGCGACCTGGGCGGCGGGCTACAAGGTCGGCTCGCAGGCCTGGCGTCCCGCCTCGGCGTCGGTGCCGCCACGCGATGCGACGGCTCAGGAGCCGCCGGGGGAGGCCGGGTCAGTCATCGGGTCTTTGGACGCGACGGGCCGGCGCGTCGCCTGGGCGGCGACGCTCCTCGTCGCGACCTCGCCGTTCGCCTTGTACTACGACACCGAGGCGCGGATGTACTCGCTCGTCATCCTTCTCTCCGCCCTCGGCGTGCTCGCGTATGTCGCCATCTTGCACAGGCCGTCGGTTTGGAACGGCCTCGCCCTGGCCGTGGCCAGCTGTGCCCTGGAGTACAGCCACTATTGGGCCCTTTATCTCGTCGCCACTGCGGCAGTGGGCACGGCGGTGTTCGCGCGCCCGGGTCCGCGTGCTCGAAGCTGCCGTGTCGCCCTATTGGCGCTGGCGGCGGGGACGGCCGCGTTCGGGCCCTGGGTGCCGACGTTCTGGTTCCAGCTGCACCACACGGGCACGCCTTGGGCGGCACCGGCGGATTTCACGGCCCTTGTGTTCACCTTCACGCAATTCGCCGGCGGCGACTCCGACGCGGGCAGGGCGCTCGCCCTCGTGCTCGCCTTCCTGGCTTTCATGGCAGTGGCCGGGAAGGCCCTCGACGCTCACCACGTCGTGTTGGACCTGCGGACACGCCCGGGAGTGCGGGCGCTCGCCCTGCTGGCGGTCGGGACGCTGCTTGTCGCCCTCGTGGCCGGCAAGGTCTCCGGGAGCACTTTCGCCGACCGCTACTCCGCCGTCATCTTGGTCCCGTGCCTGCTCGTGGTCGCCTACGGCGTCACAGTGCTCTCCGACCGCCGCGTACGCCAAGGGGTCGTAGCCGTCGCGGTCGCCTTCGGCCTGGCGGCGTCGGTCCCGAACGCCTTCCTCACCAGGACCCAGGCGGGAAAGGTCGCGGCGTCGGTGCTCGCCCGCGCCCGCCCCGGCGACGTCGTCGCGTACTGCCCAGACCAGCTCGGCCCGGCCGTGAGCCGCGGTCTCGACGGCCGCTTCGACGAGGTTGCCTTTCCGCGCGCGAACGCCCCCGAGATCGTGGACTGGGTCGACTACGCGGCCACTGTCGAACAAGCGAGCACGAGCCGGTTCGTGAAGCTCGTTCTCTCGCGGGCGGGCCCCCACAACGCCGTCTTCTACGTCTGGGCACCCGGGTATCTCAACTTCGGGAACGACTGCCAAGCAATAGCGGCCGGCCTCGGCGCGAGCCGGCCCGAGCAGGAGGTCGTGGCCGAGCAGGGTTCCGACACCCCGTTCGAGATCTTCGAAGGTGAGAACCTCTACCGTTACGCGTCGTGAACAGCAGGACGATCGGCGCCAGCACTGCGAGGGCGCAGTGGGCCATTGCCGTCCCTGCGCTTCGTGCCTCCGCCTTCCCGTTCCTCGCTTCGAGGGCTCTGGTGGTAGTGGCGATCCTCGCCGCCCGCCTCGCGACGCGCTGGGCGCATCTGGGCGCGGCGGCGCAGAACGCCAGCCATGCGGGCCTGCTGAGCTGGGATGCGAGCTGGTACGAGAGGATCGCCGCGAGCGGCTACGCCGGCCTCGGGGACCAGGCGCTGCGGTTCTTCCCCCTACTTGCCGTGCTCGCGAGGTCGTTTCGCGCCCTGCCCGGGATGCCGGCGGGGACGGCGGTGATCATTGTGGCGAACCTCGCCTCACTGGCGGCGTTCGCGGTGCTCTACCGCCTCGTCGTGTTCGAGCTCGGCGACGAGGCGTGTGCCCGCCGGGCGGTGTGGCTGCTCGCCTTCGCGCCGCCTGCCTCTGTCCTCGTCATGGGATATGCCGACTCGCTCTTGCTCGTGAGCTCCATCGTCGCGTTCCTCGGCTTTCGCCAGCGCCGCTACGGCCTCGCGATCTGCGCCGCTTTCCTGGCCGGTCTGTGCCGCCCCGTCGGCTTGCTGTTGGCGGTGCCGGCGCTGATCGAGCTCGGCTCGAACTGGTACTCGCTGTCTCGTCGCGAGCGCGTCATCGCCACCGGCACGGTGCTCGCCGCCCCGGCCGGCGCGGCCGCCTATCTCGGTTGGGTCGGGGTCATCTTCGGGAGCTTCTGGCTCCCCTATCGCGAGCAGCTCTCGGTCTCGCACCGAGGGGCCGTCTCCGATCCGTTCGTGACCGTGGCCCGCGACTTGAGCTACGTCATTCAAGGCGAGCATCTCGGTGTGGCGGAGCACGCCTTCTGGGCGGTCCTGTTCGTGCTGCTCGCCCTCTACCTGCTGTGGAGACTGCCCGCCTCCTATGGCTGGTACGCGGTGGTGACACTGGCCGTGGTGCTGACGGCCTCCAACCTCGCCTCCCTCGAGCGCTACGGGCTCGACTGCTTCCCCTTCGTCATCGCCGGCGGCATGCTCACGAACGGCCGGCGGACCTTCCGGGTCGTGATTGGCCTCTCGGGCCTGCTCCTTGGGACCTTCGCCATGCTCACCTTCCTCGGGATCTATGTCCCCTGAGCGCGCTCGACCGGCACCGGGGCCGGTGGCGCGCCGGCGAGGACCTACGGGGCCGGCGGAGCGCCCCCGTGCCATGATGCCGTGATGGCCCGGGGGGACGATCCGCACGACGAGGAGGGCGCCGGGCCGGGTGCGGTCGTCGTCGTCGGCGCCGGCCCGGCGGGGCTCACCGCCGCCTACGAGCTCGCAAAGCGCGGCGCCACCTGCACCGTGTTCGAGATGGACGCCATAGTCGGGGGCCTCTCGCGCACGGTCGAGAGGGAGGGGTGGCGCTTTGACATCGGCGGGCACCGCTTTTTCACCAAGGTGCCCGAAGTCGAACAGCTCTGGCGGGAGATCCTCGGCCCCGATGACCTCCTCCTCCGGCACAGGCTGAGCCGGATCTATTACGAGGGGACCTACTACGACTACCCGATCCGGCTCCGCAACGCGCTGCGTGGCCTTGGCCTCGTCGAGTCGCTGCGGTGCGGGCTCTCGTTCCTCTGGGTGAGAGTGCATCCCCCCGAGGACCTCGACACCTTCGAGGGCTGGACGGCGCGGGCCTTCGGGTGGCGGCTGTATCGGAAGTTCTTCAAGACCTACACCGAGAAGATCTGGGGCATGCCCGCCGCCGGGATCAGGGCGGACTGGGCGGCGCAGCGCATCAAGAGCCTGACATTGGCGAAAGCGGTCAGGAACGCCTTCGGCCCGGGCCACGGCCAGAGCCGGGTCACGTCTTTGATCGACGAGTTCTACTACCCGCGCCTCGGTCCGGGGATGATGTGGGAGCGCGCCCGGGAGCTGGTGGAGGCTCAGGGCTCCAAGGTCCTGTTAGGCACCCGGCTCGAGTCGGTGCGCCGCTCCGGCGGCCGGGCGGTGGAGGCGGTCACGCGCTCTGTCGCTGACGCGAAGGGCTTTGAGGCCGGGACCGGGCCTTTAGAGGCGCCCGGTACGACGACTTGGCCGTTCGACCATCTCATATCTTCCATGCCGCTCTCCGAGCTGGTGCGCGCCATGGACCCGCCCGCTCCCGCGCCGGTGCTCGAAGCCGCCAAGTCGCTTCGCTATCGGGACTTTCTCACCGTCGCCCTCGTGCTCCCGGCCGAGCGCGGCTTTCCCGACAACTGGATCTACGTGCACTCGGACAAGGTCCGCGTCGGGCGCGTGCAGAACTTCGGCTCCTGGTCGCCCGACCTTGTCAAGGCGGGCCGGACCTGTCTCGGCCTCGAGTACTTCGTCTTCGAGGGCGACGAGCTCTGGTCGATGGGAGACGACGACCTCGTCGCCCTCGCGACGAGCGAGCTCGTGACCCTCGGTCTCGTCAAGCCGGGCGACGTCGAGAGGGGCTACGTGGTAAGGGTGGCCAAGGCCTACCCCGTCTACGACGCGGGCTACGGCATCAAGCTGCAGGTGATCCGGCAGTGGCTGGAGTCCGAGGTGCCAAACGTCCACCCGATCGGGCGCAATGGCATGCACCGCTACAACAACCAGGACCACTCGATGCTGACGGCGATGCTGACGGTCGAGTGCCTCTACGGCGAGGCCTTCAACACCTGGGAGGTCAACGTCGAGGCGGACTACCACGAGCAGCAGGTGGGAAGACAGGCGAGCGGCCTGGAGCCGGGCACTGCCGGGACGGGACGGGCCGTGCCCGCACCAGTCGTGTCGTGAGGCGGCGCCGATGAGGCCACGTTCGGCCCACCAGCCGAAGAAAGCCGATCCGGTCGGAGAGCTACAGGGCGACGCCTCGACCGCAGAGCTCGGCGAGCTCGCCCGTGGAGCTGGCTTGCGGCGAGTGGCCATCTTGGCCTGGCGCGACCTCGACGATCCCGAGGCGGGTGGGTCCGAGCTCCACGCGCACGAGGTGGCGACCCGCTGGGCCGCGGCCGGGATCGACGTCGTCCTCAGGACCTCCTCGGTAGCCGGGAGGGCGATCACGGTCGAGCGCGACGGCTACCGGGCCGTACGCCGTTCCGGCCGTTACGGCGTGTTCGCGACCGGCCCGATGGACATCGCCGGGGGGCGCCTCGGCCAGCTCGATGGCCTCGTCGAGATCTGGAACGGCATGCCGTTCATGAGCCCGCTCTGGTCCCGTTTGCCGAGGGTGGTTTTCATGCACCACGTCCATGGTGAGATGTGGTCGATGGCGCTTCCCTCGCCCCTCGCCCGGGCCGGCAAGTCGATCGAGGCTCGCCTGGCGCCGCCGTTCTACCACGGGTCACCGATAGTGACCCTCTCGGAGTCGTCCCGGCGCGAGATCGTTGCCCTGCCCGGTGTGCGGGCGAGCCGTGTCAGCGTCGTGCCCCCGGGGATCGATCCTCGTTACACCCCGGGCGGTCACCGCGAGGAGCGACCACTTGTGGTCGCGATCGGCCGCCTCGTGCCCGTGAAGAATTTCCAGAGGCTGATCGGGATACTGGCGCGGGTGCATGAGAAGATCCCCGAGCTCGAGACGATCATCGTCGGCGAGGGACGCGAGCGCTCGAGCCTGCAGGCAAGGCTCGCCGATCTCGGCGCGCACAGCTACGTGTCGCTCCCGGGCCGTCTCGGCGCCGAGGAGCTCTTGGACCTCTACCGCAGGGCCTGGGTGGTGGCCTCCACCTCGACGAGAGAAGGCTGGGGGTTGACCTTGAGCGAGGCGGCTGCATGCGCAACGCCCGCGGTCGCGACGCGAATCCCAGGGCATGTCGACGCGATAGACGACGGGGTCACGGGCATGTTGGTCGAAACGGACGCGGACTTCGAGCTCCAGTTCGAGTCCCTTCTCGGCGACGCGTTGCTCCGGCGGCGGCTCGGCCGGGCGGCCTCGGAACATGTCGCGGCGCTCACCTGGGAAACAACCGCGAAGGGCGCCTTGGCAGCCCTCGCGGCTGAGACGAAGCGCCGGGCGCGGCTGCGGTGACGCCGAGATCGCCGACGCCTTAGGAAGCCGACGAGCCGGGGAATCCGAAGCCCCCACCACCGGTCGGCAGCACGATGACCTGGGTCGCAGTGATCGTCGAGCCGGTCTTGGAGCCGAGCACGATGACGCGCGCCCCCGCTGTCACGGCGCTCGCTGAGGCCGAGCTCACCCCGCTGCGGTAGGTGGTCGAGGACTGCTCGTCGACCGTGAGCTTCTGGCCCGCGCCCGTCGTCATCGTGAAACTCGAGGCCGAGACGCTGTCGACCGTACCGGTCGCTCCTCTCGAGACGAGCCCGAATCGTCCCCCGAAAGACCCGCTGCCGGGCACGGAACCGCTTGACGGCACTCTGCCTGCCACCGCCGGACTCTGAGTCGTCGGGGGTGTCGTCGCCACCACGACGGAGAGCCCTATGACCGCACAGGCGAGCCCTGCCGCGACGACCCAGCCTGCCATCCGACTCTTGATCATCCGCCGGAGCCCTCGTTCAGGCGTCGCCTGCGCGCCCACCGGGGCGGGCGCCCACTGGTACGCGCCCGCCCATTGCGGGGGAGGCGGAGGCTGCGTGCCCGTAGTGCCAGGCGGCGGGCCGGGCATCGCCCCGGCGCCCTCGCCAGAACCGGGGCGATCGTCGGGGGCGGTCGTCTCGGGGACTTGTTGCTCGGTGTCGTCCATGGTGGTGCCTCCTCACTGCAACTTGCGCACAAAGCTTGCCGTCGAATCCTGTGAAGGCGTTGAGGGCTTGCTGTGGCCTTGCTCAACGAAAGCACTCGCTCCCGGGCTCGGGCACCGCACTCGACTCAGCCGGCCTGCTCTGCCCGCGAGCCGTCTTCACCCGGCTCGTCGTGTCGGCGCCGCGCCAGGCCAACCGCCGTGTCGCAGGCAAGCGCGACCACGCCTGCGAATGCGAGCACTCCTGCGACCGCGAAGTTGTGCGGCCACGAGCTCCCGGCGGGGTAGTGGTGTTCGACTTGCGCAACAACTGTCAGCGCGCCTGCCGCCAGGATGCATCCGAGCGCGGACAGGCTGAGCAACGAGCGTGCAAGCGACCACCGCAAGCCTGCTAGGGCGCTGAGAGCGACGGCACCGGCGACGAGAGGCGCTGACGGCGGGGGGAGCACGGCGAGAGAGACGCCGCCGCACAAGACTGCGACGAGGATACAAACGACGAGACCGGGCGAGCCTGCGCGCGCGACGAACGGCCAAAGCATAAGGGGTGCCTCGTCGCCCATCGCGGGCACGGCGGGCGTCTCAACCGTGGCGTCAGCCTCGTCGGCGGCGGAATGTGCGCCGCGCCGCCGTAGCCGACGTCCGATGGGCCCACAGGGCACGAAACCGACCACGAAACAAAGCGCCAGCGTCGCCCCCGAGACGACGATGGCGGGAACGACCATGCGTTGCGGGCCGAATTGGAGCGTCACGACGAAGCTGGCGCGTGGCGGCGTGACGTACCAGCCGTTCGCGTAACCGTCGATCAGCTGCGGCGGCCCGAGGGAGCGCCCGCCCGGCCCGGTCGCATCCCAACCGGCGTTGAGGCTCTCGCCCAACACGAGCCAGAACGGGCCTGTGGCGCCTTGGACCTTGAGTGTGGCCGATGTCGCCGATGAGGACAGCACCCGGACCCTCGGGGCAGGGAGCGACGCCTCTTTGTAAGTCGCGATCGTCCCCGGTGCCGGCACCGCGCCGGCGCCGGAGAGCGGTCCGAGGGCGCTGCCTGCAGGGGCGGAGTCAAGCACGAGCCGGTCGATGTCCCAGCCCGTGATCTTCCCCCACGTAGCCTCGAGGCTGTGGGTGCCCGGCCCGAGGACGATCCCCTTCGCGTCGGGGCCGCATCCCGAGATTGTCAAGCCCTCGAGCTTCTCGGCGGCCCCGACGGTCCCTGAGATCTTCAGCCAGACCGGACGTCCGTCTATTCGCAACAGCCTCTGGGTGCACACTGACGCGATCGGGGCGCTCGTCCGCTCGGGTGTGAAGCGGACCCCCGGCAGGCCGATCTCGGCGATCTCGACGGGCATGACAATCGGCTTTTGCGTGTACCAGTTGGTGGTCGTGACCCGGCGCACGGCCTCGACCGTGAAGCGGATCGTGCTCCCTGTGAGCTTCGCGAAACTTACCGGGACGCTCACGACCGAGTTCGCGGCCAATCGGTCCTTGACGGGCGGGATCTGGACGAGTTCGTCGCCGCCGGTGTTGGTTGTGATCCTGATCTTGGTGGGGACCGAATGCCGGCCGTCGGCGATGACCTTCAGGTCCAGATGGTCGAAGGAGACGTCGTGGGTAAGCGACGCCTGCATCCAGGCACCGATCTGGGCCGGCCCGTCGAAGCCCGGGCTCCAGAAGGTCTTCGTGTTGCCATCGAAGGCGAACACAGCCCGTGCGTCGAGGTCGCCCGGCAGCCTCTCGTTCGAGCCGATCACGGCTCCCCCGAAGACGCCCTTGCCGCCGAGGAGGGTGTCGATCACGTTGTCCGGTATCAGGGCGGAGACGCGAGCCGTGCCGCTGAGCGAGAACGCGCGGCTCGTCGGGAGCCAGAAGGTGCGGTTCATCGCCAGCTCCGGGTCCGACCGGGGCGGTATCGGCGAGACGCGCTCGCGGGTCATCACGATCGTTAGGCGGTGTGCGAGCGAGGACGCCCCGAGCGCCCGCAACAAGTCCGAAGGCATCTGGATCGCCTCGGAGATGCTCACCCCAGGGATACGGACCTCGGAGAAGCCGACCCCCGAGGCTGCAAGCATCGACCGGCGCCCGGACCAGGTGGTGCGATCGATCGTGATCCGAAGCGTCGTGAACGAGCGCTTGGGGAACCTGATCGTCTCGCCCGCGGCCGTACGCGATCTGCGGCTCAGAGTCTCCGAGACGGCGTGCGTGCCGTCGAAGCTGAGCGTCACCCGGGTGATCCAACGGTTGACGGTGGACCCGAGCACCTGGGACAAGTTGAGGTGGCCTGTCGTCACGGGATCGTCGAGTCGTACCTGCAGCCAGTCACCTGTGGCGTTGGAGAACGCCGCGACGCTCCAGGCAGTCTCGGTGTTGTTGTCGAAGGCCTCGGCCGGGCGGTCCTCGGGAGTGAGGCTCACCGGGTTGCCGTAGGAGGAGGCCGCCACATAGCGCGCCCCGCGGTAGACGGCAACGCTTTGGCCGCTCGGTCGAAGGTGGTTGAAAAGGGGCAGGGCGACCGAGGTCGGGTCGGGCGCGGTTGGCTCCGCGCCGGCAGTGAGAGTCTCGCCGATGTTGTCGCTCACGCTCGACCACCGCTCCAACACCTTGCGGTTGGTGTCGGTGAGGACGAGCTCGGACCCGGGCGTGAGGACCTCGCGCATCAGCTTCGCGTTGGCATCCAAGGTCCCGGCGTAGAAGATCGTCGGGTTGTCGTTGAGGAGGCCGGCCGCGGCCGCGGCCACGACACCGGCCCCGCTGCCATCGACAACGAGGGGGGCGCCGGCCGGCTCGGCCCGGTAGATCGGGCGTGCGTCGGACACGGCGAAGACGGCGATAGGGGGCGGCCACGGGGCATCCGCCGGCTCCGCCAAGGCTTCCTCGTCGACGAGGCTGTAGCGCGCCGGTGCCAGGTTCGCCACAGCCTTGCCGAAGCCGACGGGCTCAGCGATCCCCGGCGGCGGCGGATCGAACAACGACCATGTCTGCTGCGGCCGGGGCGTGTTGTAGCGCCAGTAGGCGAGGTTCGACTGCAAGACGACGTCCCCGGCACTAAACAGGCGCGCGATCGGTGCCAGCGTCGAGGGCTCGTAGGTGCCCTGTTGCAAGGTGAGGTCAAAGGCCTGGAGGAGATCGGTCGTCGCATAGGAGCCTTGAATCGTCTGCTCTCGGAGAATCTCCGGCCGGGTCATGATGCCGGGCCAGATCGTGTCGAACATCGTGCCCCAGTCGTAAGCGGCGAAATTCTGGCCCGGCTCGATCAGCACGCGTGTCGAGTTGCCTTTCGCGTCGAGGTAGCGGGCAGCCTGGGCGTAATAGGAGGGGATCTTCTCGGGGTATGAGAAGTTCTGCGCGACGGCGCCGCCTTCGAGGAACGGGGCGCTGTTGGCCACGACCAGAGCCACCAGCGCGCATGCGGCACCGAGGCCCGCCCTGGGAAAGCGAGACCACAAGGCGCTCGCCCCGGCGCCGAGGAGCACGGCGAAGCCGAGCACGACGAGCGGCGTCGCGCGGTCGCTCGAGCGCAGGGCGAGGCCGACCGAGGAGCCCGACATGAATGCCTTGAGCCAGTGCCCGACGATCGAGGGGTCCGAGAACGGGTGCAGGCCGACGGCGAGCACGACCCCAACGAGGACGAGGAGGACGAAGAAGGCTTTCTGTCGCCAGCGCGAGATGACGCCACCGGCCACGGCGAGAGCCGGGACGGCAAAGCTCGTCGCGAGCAGCCAGGGGGTCTGCTCGAGCTTGACGGCCGCCTGCTTCCACGCCCCGAGCCGGTCGCTCCCGTAGAAGTACCAGTAGCCGAGGCCGCGCACGACCTCGGAGGCGAGCGAGGTTCCGGCGATTGCAGGCAGGGTCTCTGTGTACTTGAGGATCGCGACGCCGTAGGCACCTTCGACGCGCAGCCCCGCGATCCAAGACACCGAGACCCCGAGCGAGAACAGGACCATCTTTAGAGCGGCCGAAAGGACCCGGCGCACCGGCGCCTCGTGAACGACGATGACGACCCAGCACAGCCACGCCAGCGGGGCAATGCCGGCGTAGATCAAAGAAGTGGCGTTCGTCGCCCCGACAAGAGCCACCACGAGTCCGAACAGGGCGGGATAGCGCCAACCACCGCGGCGCACGGCGAGCACGCAGAACCCCACGAGCCAGCCGAGGCCAGCCCACGGGAGCAGGATCGCCGAGGTCTGTTGGATGTACTGGAGGACATAAGGGCTCAGTTCGTAGGCGAGGCCCGCCACGACGGCGCCCGGACCGATGACCCCGAGGGTGCGGGCGAGATAGCAGACCCCGGCCCCGGCCGCGAAGAGCACTGTGCCCATCCAGAGCCGTTGTGCCACCCACACGGGCACGCCGAGCTCGGCAAAGACCCAATAGAAAGGCCCCTGCGGGAACAGGTAGCCAATGTTCTGGTGGGTGACCGTGCCACCTGCGACCGAGGGGTCCCACATTGAGACCGCGGAGCTCAAGAGGCGCCCGGGGTCGAGGTACAGGTACGCCTTGGTGTCATCCGCGAGGATTCCCGGCTTGGTGCAAAGCAGCGGGACGTAGGCAAAGCCGGCAAGCAGAGCGTTCTCGAGGACTCGCATCCAGTTGGGGCGGGTCCTGCTCGTTCGAGCCACGGCCCGGTTAGTGTATGCGCCCATGTCAGGGGCCGCCGGGGCACCCGGAGCACTCCATGGACCGGCCGCGCATCGGTCCCGGGCACCGGGTCGGACGTGATCGTCATCGGCCTTACGGGCGGGATCGGCGCGGGCAAGTCGATCGTCGCCTCGATGCTCGTCGAGCGCGGGGCGGTGCTGATCGATGCCGACGTGCTGGCCCGGGAGGTAGTCGCGCCAGGCAGGCCGGCCCACGCGAAGGTGATCGAGCGTTTCGGTGACAAGGTTGTCTCGCCTGATGGGAGTATCGATCGCCCGGCGCTCGCAGCCGAGGTCTTCAACGACAAGGCTGCTCTTAGGGACCTAGAAGCGATTATCCACCCTGAGGTACGAGCCGAGATAGCCGCCCGGCTCGCAGCGGAGGCGAGCGGCGATCGCGTCGTCGTACTCGAGGTCCCTTTGCTGGTCGAAGGCGGCGACCTCGGTAGCTACGGCCTTGCGGGAGTGATCGTCATCGACGCGCCAGAGGACATCGCGCTGGAGCGGCTCGTGACGACAAGGCACATGGAACGCTCCGATGCCGAGGCGCGCATCGCCAACCAGGTCGAGCGCGCCGAGCGGATCGCGAAGGCGGACTTCGTGATACTGAACGTGGGCACCCTCGAAGAGCTCGAGGAGATGGTGAACAGGGCTTGGGACTGGATGGGGCGCCTTGGAGCAAAGGGCGGGAACGGCAGCGCTTTGAGCACTGGCGGTGGAGGTCGCTGAGGTACCCCGACCGTGTCGACGCCGCCAGGCGGGCATAGGGTCGCGCCATGGCCAAGAAAGCGACTGTCACGGTCCAGGCCACCGGCACCGCGTCGGCTCCCCCGGACAATGCGAGGATCCGCCTCTTCGTCTTCGCCGAGGACCCGGCGCCCGGCGACGCCCTCACCTCGTGCAGTCTGCTCGCCGAACGCGTCCTGGCTGCCCTCCGAGATTCCGGTGTCGCGCCGTCGGACCTCGAGACCACATCGATAGACCTCAACGAGCAGCACCGGCGAGACGGGGAAGCAACTCTGCAGACCTACCGGGCATCGAGCAGCCTCGTGGCGACGGTCAGGCCTCCGAAGGACGCGGGACGGATCATCGCCGCTGCGGTCGACGCCGCGGGGACCGGAGTGGGGATCAACAATGTCAGCTTCGACATCGACGACCGGGCGCCGCTCTTGTCAGCGGCGCGTCGTGACGCCGTCGCCGAGGTGATGGGCGCCGCGTACGAGCTCGCAGAGGCGGCCGGCCTCGTCCTCGGGCCGCTTGTCGACCTCGCCGAAGGAGGCGGGCCGCGCCCGTTCGGTGGCGATCATTTCAAGCGCTCAAGGCGCGCAGCGGCGGCGCAGATTTTGCAGACAGCGCCGCCCGTGGAGCTGGGCGAGCTCAGCGTCGCCGTGACTGTCTCGGCCGTGTTCGAGGTCGCAACAGCAGCAGCCGGCTGAGCTGTTCGCCCTGGTTGTGCGCAGGCGCGCCCTGGGCCGCTCGCGAGCGCGCACCCTCTCGGTACCATGCCGAGAGTGCCTGAGTTCCGGGTCGTTTCCGATTTCCAGCCGGCTGGCGCCCAGCCGGCCGCCATCGACGCGCTCGCGCGCGGAATCGCACGCGGCGACCGGTTCCAGACTCTCCTCGGGATTACCGGGAGCGGCAAGAGCGCCACGATCGCCTGGACCATCGAGCGGGCCCAGCGCCCGACTTTGGTGCTGGCTCCGAACAAGTCGCTCGCCGCCCAGCTCGCGGGCGAGCTGCGCGGCTTTTTCCCGGACAACAGGGTCGAGTACTTCGTCTCCTACTACGACTACTACCAGCCCGAGGCGTACCTGCCGTCCTCGGACACCTACATAGAGAAGGACTCGTCCATAAACGACGAGATCGACCGTCTGAGGCACTCCACGACCGCGAGCCTGCTCACACGCAGGGACGTGATCGTCGTGGCCTCGGTCTCATGCATCTACGGCCTCGGTTCGCCCGAGGAGTACCGCGGCCAGATCCTCGTCCTCTCGCCGGGAGAGACGCACGACCAGAGGTCGCTGTTGACCCGCCTCGTGACGATGCACTACGAGCGCAACGACGCCAACCTCGTCCGGGGGCGCTTTCGGGTGCGGGGCGACACCATCGAGGTGCACCCCGCCTACGAGGAGTACGCCGTGCGCATCGAGCTGTTCGGCGACGAGATAGAGCGCTTGAGCCGCTTCGACGTCCTGACCGGTGAGCTGCTCGGTGATCTCGAGGAGCTCATCATCTTCCCCGCCACCCACTACGTCGCCGGGGACGAGCGCATGCGCCGCGCGATCGCCTCGATCGAGGTCGAGCTTGGCGAGCGGCTGCGCGAGCTGGAGCAGGCCGGAAAACTGCTCGAGGCACAGCGCCTCCGGATGCGCACCGAGCATGACCTTGAGATGCTCACCGAGCTCGGCAGCTGCAACGGCGTCGAGAACTACAGCCGTCACCTCGACGGGCGTGCCCCGGGCCAGGCACCCTACACGCTGCTCGACTACTTCCCCGAGGACTGGTTGCTCGTGGTCGACGAGAGCCACGTCACGGTGCCACAGCTCCACGGTCAGTTCGCCGGCGACCGCTCCCGCAAGGACGTCCTCGTCGAGCACGGCTTCCGCCTGCCGTCGGCGAAGGACAACAGACCGTTGCGCTTCGAGGAGCTCGAGGCTCGCCTCAACCAGTGCATCTTTCTCTCGGCGACGCCCTCCGACTACGAGATCTCGATCTCGAGCCAGGTCGTCGAGCAGATTGTGCGTCCGACGGGCCTCGTCGACCCCGAGGTCGTCATCAAGCCGACCAAGGGCCAGATCGACGATCTCATCGCGGAGATCAATATCACCATCGGCCGGGGCGAGCGGGTCCTCGTCACCACCCTCACTAAGAAGATGGCCGAAGACCTGGCCGACTACCTGCTCGAGACCGGACTCAAGGTCCGCTACCTGCACTCGAACATTGACACCATCGAGCGGATCGAGATCGTCCGGGACTTGCGCCTCGGCGAATTCGACGTCCTCGTCGGCATCAACCTGCTCCGTGAGGGCCTCGACCTTCCTGAGGTCGCGCTCGTGGCGATCCTCGACGCCGACAAGGAGGGCTTCCTCCGTTCGAAGACCTCATTGATCCAGACGATGGGCCGGGCCGCCCGCAACGTCTCGGGCCGGGTCATCCTCTACGCGGATGTCATCACCGACTCGATGCGGGGAGCGATCGCGGAGACCGAGCGCCGGCGCCTGGTCCAGCAGGAGTACAACCGCGAGCACGGGATCGACCCCCAGACGATCCGAAAGGCCGTGACCGACCTCGTCGCCCAGTTCCGCAGCGCGGCCGGATCGGGTGGCGACGGGTTCGGGGCTGGGGCCGCGCTTCCAAGTCGGGCCGGGTCAGACCGTTCCCGTCGCGCGGGGCGGCGGGCGGTCGAGCGTGCTGCCGAGCTGCTCGACGTCTCGGTGAGGAGGCAAGGCGGCAACGACGAGCTGCCCATGGACGAGATCAGCAGGCTGATCGCCACTTTGGAGCACGAGATGGAAGCTGCTGCCGCGCAGCTCCGCTTCGAGTACGCGGCGCGCCTGCGCGACGAGATCCGTTCGCTGCGCCGCGAGCTCAAAGAGGTCGGGTGATCTGGCACTTGGCCCGCGCTCTGGCTTTTTGTTCGGGCGATTGGCGCCTTGTCCCAAGCGGCCGGCTCGCGCCGGCCGGTCGGTAGTCTGCGGCTGTGCCCAGCACCCTTGTTGTACGCGGGGCTCGCGAGCACAACCTCAAGAACGTCTCGATAGAACTGCCGCGCGACCGTCTCATAGTCTTCACAGGGCTCTCGGGCTCGGGGAAGTCGTCACTCGCGTTCGACACGATCTACGCCGAGGGCCAGCGGCGCTACGTCGAGTCGTTGTCCTCATATGCGCGCCAGTTCCTCGGCCAGATGGACAAGCCGGACGTGGACTTCATCGAGGGACTGTCGCCCGCGATCTCGATCGACCAGAAGTCAGCCTCTCGCAACCCCCGTTCGACAGTCGGGACCATCACCGAGATCTACGACTACCTGCGTCTCCTCTTCGCGCGTATCGGCGAGCCCCACTGCCCCAACTGTGGCCGCCTCGTGACCCGCCAGAGCCCGCAGCAGATCGTCGATCGCCTTGGCGACCTGCCAGAGGGGACCCGGTTCCAGGTTCTCGCCCCCGTCGTGCGGGGCCGTAAGGGCGAGTACTCGGCTCTTCTCGACGACCTCGCCAAGCAGGGCTTCGCAAGGGCACGCGTGGACGGCGCGCTGATCGAGCTCTCCGATCGGTCATCACTCGAGCTCGCCCGCTACGAGCAACACACCATCGAGGTGGTCGTCGACCGCCTCGTGCGGCGCGAGGGCATAGAGCGTCGCCTCACCGACTCGATCGAGACGGCACTGCGCCTCGGTGAGGGGATCGCCGAGATCCTGCTCATGGCCGACGCCAAGTCGCCCGCAGGCGAACGGCTCCCCGCAGAGACCAAAGCCGCCCCGAATAAGACCGGAGCGAAGGCTGCGGCCAAGGCGGCTGCGGCCAAAGTCTCCGATGCCGCCGAGGACGGTATCGCGGACCTCACACAGGAGGCCCTCGCGGACGGGAACGGGGAACAGGTGCTCACCTTCTCCCAGCACCTGGCCTGCGTGCATTGCGGCATCTCTCTCGACGAGTTAGCGCCGAGGAGCTTCTCGTTCAACTCGCCGTTTGGGGCGTGCCCGTCTTGCAACGGGCTCGGGACACGCTTCGAGGTCGACCCCGATCTCGTGGTGCCGAACCCGGATCTCTCGCTCACTCAAGGAGCGATCGGGCCCTGGGCGGGCGCGCGCACCGAGTACTTCTCCCGCGTGCTTAAGGCCGTGGCGGAGGCGAACGGGTTCAGCATGGACAAACCCTGGTCCAAGCTCACCAAGGCCCAGCGCAAGATCCTCCTCTACGGCGCCGGCACCCGGCGGGTGCACGTCCAGTACCGCAACCGCTACGGCACCCTGCGCAGCTACGACACCCAGTTCGAAGGTGTCGTGCCGTGGCTGCAAAGGCGCCACAGCGACGCGGACTCCGACTGGGTTCGCGAGCAGGTCGAGGGCTACATGCGCGAGGTGCCCTGTCCGGAATGCGGCGGATCGCGGCTGCGCCCGGAGTCGCTCGCGGTCAAGGTAGGGAACAGGAGCATCGCCGAGCTGTCGGCGCTCTCGATCCGCTCGGCGCACGACCTGTTGGAGCGACTCGAGCTGAGCTCGCGCGAAGAGATGATCGCGGCCCGGGTGATGAAGGAGATCCGTGCCCGGCTGCAGTTCCTAGTCGACGTCGGTCTCGACTACCTGAGCCTCGACCGGTCGGCCGCGACTCTGGCCGGGGGAGAGGCACAGAGGATCCGCCTCGCGTCTCAGATCGGCAGCGGCCTGGTGGGGGTCCTCTACGTCCTCGACGAGCCGAGCGTCGGCCTGCACCAGCGTGACAACCGCAAGCTCGTGGAGACCCTTCTCCGCCTGCGTGACATCGGCAACACCGTGCTTGTGGTGGAGCACGACGAGGAGACGATCCGGGTCGCCGACTATGTCGTCGACATCGGGCCGGGCGCCGGTGAGCACGGGGGCGAGGTGGTCTGCGCCGGCTCGTTCGACGACCTTTTGAAATGCAAGGCCTCGATCACGGGCCAGTACCTCTCCGGCAAGCGCTCGATCGCAGTGCCGAGCATGCGACGCGAGCCCGGGGCCGATTGGCTGGTCGTGCGAGGTGCTCGGGAGCACAACTTGAAGGGGATCGACGTCGAGATCCCTCTCGGCTGCTTCGTGTCGGTGACGGGCGTCTCCGGCTCCGGCAAGTCGACCCTGATCAACGACATCCTGCTCCGGGCCCTGATGCAGCGCATCTACAAGTCCCGCGTCGTCCCCGGCCGTCATCGCACGATCGAGGGCCTTGAGGCGCTCGACAAGGTCATAGACATCGACCAGTCCCCGATAGGGCGTACGCCTCGCTCGAACCCGGCGACCTACACGGGCATGTTCGACAACGTCCGGCGCCTGTTCAGCCAGACGGCCGAGGCGCGCCTTCGCGGTTACCAGCCCGGGCGCTTCTCGTTCAACGTCGCGGGCGGGCGCTGCGAGGCATGCGCCGGCGATGGCACATTGAAGATCGAAATGCACTTTCTGCCCGACGTCTATGTACCTTGCGAGGTCTGCAAGGGAGCGCGCTACAACCGCGACACCCTCGATGTCACCTGGCGCGGGAAGAACATCGCCGAGGTGCTCGACCTGTCGTGTGAAGAGGCGCTCGAGTTCTTCGCCGCACAGCCGGTGATCTCCCGGCACCTGAGGACACTCGTGGACGTGGGCCTCGGCTATGTCCGGCTCGGCCAGCCCGCGCCCACGCTCTCGGGTGGGGAGGCGCAGCGGGTAAAGCTCGCCTCCGAGCTCGCGAAGCGCTCGACAGGGCACACCTTGTACGTCCTCGACGAGCCGACCACGGGGCTCCACTTCGAGGACGTCCGCAAGCTCCTGGACGTGCTGCAGAGACTGGTCGACCAGGGCAACACGGTCTGTGTGATCGAGCACAACCTCGATGTCGTGAAGTCGGCCGACTGGGTGATCGACCTCGGTCCCGAGGGCGGTGACGGGGGCGGGTCGATAGTCGCCGAGGGGACACCCGAGAAGGTGGCGAAGACCCACGAGAGCTACACGGGCCGTTTCCTCGCTCCTCTGCTCGGGATCTGAGTTCTGCAACTGGGACGGCAAGGTGAGTTGTCGGTACCGTTCGTCCGGGCCACCAGGAGAAGGGGGCAGACATGACCGAAGCCAGCATCGGGGATGCAGGCGCCCGGCGACAGGGGGCGATCGATGCCTTCAACCGGGCCTGGGAGCTGATCGAGTCGACCGAGCGCAGCCCCGCCGATGACGACGAGATGCTCGCGGCTGCGTTCGCGTCGCGCTATCTGTGGGAGCCGATCGGCGGCGACGAGCAGAAAAGCGTCGGGGACTGGCAGATCGCACATGTCGCGAGCCTGCTCGGCTACGCGCAGCTTGCCCTCGCTCGATCGGAGCGTGCGCTCGAGCGAGTGTCGCAGAACGGCTGGACCGACTGGAGGCTCGCCTCGTGCTACGAGGGCATGGCCCGCGCGCACGCGGCGGCGGGGAACCTCGGCGAGTACGAGCGCTGGGCGGCGCTCTCCCGCCAGGTCACTGACAGCCTGGAGGACGAGGAGGACCGCGAGCTGATCGCCTCGCAGCTGGCCTCGATCCCGGTCGTCGCGCCGGCGCGGGACCGGGATAGGCCCTATCGGGTCGTCCGGCTCGACCACGTCCAACTCGCCATGCCCCCGGACCGCGAAACCGAGGCGGAGGCCTTCTACGAGGCGATCCTCGGCCTTGTGACCCGGCCGAAGCCGGGAGCGCTCGCGGCTAGAGGCGGGCGTTGGTTCGAGAGCGGGGACGTGAGGGTCCATCTCGGGGTCGAGCCCGGCTTCCGGCCGGCCGAGAAGGCCCATCCGGCGCTGGCCGTCGAAGGGCTCGACAACCTCGTCGAGACGCTCGCGGATGCCGGGCACGCGGTGAGCTGGGACGTCGAGCTCAGAGAGGTCCGCAAGTGTTTTGTCGCCGACCCGTTCGGCAACAGGGTCGAGCTGATCGAGGCCTGAGCCGCCTTCGGGCGTTTATCGACCTGTCGGTGCTCGTCTCAAAAAGGTCGGAGGACGACGCCGCCCGGTTCCTCCGCGCGGCCGTAGATCCAGGCCAGAAAGGCTGCACGCTGTGCCGGGTTCTCGATTCTTGCCGGCACGCGGTCTAAGGCGAGAGGCAGGTCGAGGCTGACGAACTCCGTCGGCCAGTCGGAGACCCCGTAACCGAGACCGAGGTCGCAGTGGTGCACCTCGACCTCACGCCACCGCGCTATGGGAAGAAGACGGCACGGGAGCGGCGAGCCGTCGCCGCGCAGTCCCTGACGTCCCCACACCTCATCCGGCACCTCCGACAATGTCGCGTCGAGGCGCACCGCCGAGGCGCGGAGGTCGTCGATTATCTCCGGTGCCGATCGCGTCGCACCTTCGTCGATGTCCTGACTCCGGGCGTTCGCGCTCGGGTACTGGCGTACCTCGCGGCCCTCTGCCGCCCCGGTGAGGACGCGGACGAACGAGTCGGCGTTGCGGGCGATGTGTGTCAGGACATGCGCGACACTCCAACCCGGTAGCAGGCTCGGCCGGATCGCGACCGAGTCGTCGATCTGCTCGAGCGTGTCGAAGAGCCTGCCCGTCGCCTCGCGGCTGCCCGCGATGGCGCGCTCGATGTCGTGTTCGATCACGCCCGGATCGTAGGTCACGCCCCGCTCCGATCAGGCGATCGCGAGCATGCGCTCGAGGGCGACGCGGGCGTCTTTCGCCGTCGCCTCGTCGACGACGATCCGGTTGCGAACCTCTCCTGCGAGAAGGCCGTCGAGCACCCATGCGAGATGCGGCAGGTCTATCCGGAACATCGTCGAGCACGGGCAGACGACCGGGTCCAGCGAGAGGATCCTCCTGTCCGGATGCTGGCGCGCGAGCCGGTCGACGAGATGGATCTCCGTCCCGACCGCGATGGTCGAGCCCGCCGGTGCGGCCGCGACCGCCCCGATGATGTAGTCGGTGGAGCCGACCTGGTCGGCGATCTCCACGATCTCGCGGCTGCATTCGGGGTGCACGATGACGATCCCGCCCGGGTGCTCGGCGCGGAAGGTCTCTACGTGCTCGGTCCTAAAGCGCTGGTGCACCGAGCAGTGCCCCTTCCACAACAGCAGCGTGGCCTCTTTCACCGCGGCGTCCTCGAGGCCTCCGAGGCGCCGGCGCGGGTCGACGACCTGCATGTCGGAGGCCCCGTAGCCGAGCTGGAAGCCGGTGTTGCGGCCGAGGTGCTGGTCGGGGAAGAACAGGACCTTACGCCCGTGCTCGAGCGCCCAGGTCAGTACTGAGCGAGCGTTGGAGGAGGTGCAGACGGCACCGGAGTGCCGGCCGACGAAGGCCTTCAGCGAGGCAGCCGAGTTCATGTAGGTGATCGGCACGATCGCCTCAAGGTCGGTCACCTCGGACAGCTCGTCCCAGATCTGCTCGACACCGTCGAGATCGGCCATGTCGGCCATCGAGCAACCCGCGTTCAGGTCGGGGAGGATTACCTGCTGGTGCGGCCCGGTGAGGATGTCAGCCGACTCGGCCATGAAGTGCACCCCGCAGAAGACGACGAACTCGGCTTCGCGCTGCTCGGCGGCGTAACGGGACAAGCCGAACGAGTCGCCTCTCATGTCGGCGAATTGGATGACCTCCTCACGCTGGTAGTGGTGACCGAGGATGACGAGTCGGTCCCCGAGACGGGAACGGGCCGTGGTGACGCGCTGGACCAGGTCGTCGGCGGTTGCCGTCGAATAGTCGTCGGGGAGCGGCGGCTGTAGGCGGAACATTGGGTGACCCCCTATAGGACGCTTCGAGTATCAGCCGGCGAGGACAGCCTGGTCGCCCAACCGCGGGTATGTCGGCCACGAAGCGAATATGTCAGCCGGGATACCAGGCCGGCCGTAACCTGCACTCTAGTGCTCGAGCGACCCCAGTCTGTCCCTGATGCCCCCGGCTCCTATCAGTTCAAGGACGCGGCCGGCCGGATCATCTATGTGGGCAAGGCACGATCGCTGCGGAGCCGCCTCTCGAATTACTTCCAGGACCCTGTTCACCTGAACCCCCGCACCGCCCAGATGGTGGAGCGCGCCGCTTCGGTCGAGTGGATCGTCGTCGCGAGCGACGTAGAGGCGATCATGCTCGAGTACAACCTGATCAAGGCGCACCGGCCCCGTTTCAATATCCGCCTCGTCGACGACAAGAGCTACCCCTACCTGGCGGTGACCGTGGGCGACGAGTGGCCCAAAGCCACGGTCATGCGCGGGGCACGACGCAAGGACACGCGATATTTCGGTCCCTACGCGCATGCGTACGCGATCCGGGAGACGCTCGACCTGCTGCTGCGCTCTTTTCCGATCCGGACCTGCTCGGACGCGAAGCTGCGCCGCCACGAGCTGCTCGGCCGGCCCTGCCTGCTATTCCACATCGAGCGTTGCTCGGGTCCTTGCGTGGGCGCGGTCGAGCCCGAGGAGTACCAAAGGCTCGTGTCCGAGCTGATGGCCTTCCTCGACGGCGACACCAAGCCCGTCGTTGACCGGCTCGAGACCGAGATGCGCCGGGCGGCTTCGGAGCTTGAGTTCGAGCGGGCGGCAAGACTTCGCGACCGCCTGGCCACAGTCCGGGTCGCGATCGAGCGCCAGCAGATGGTGACCGATTCGTCGGAGAACCTCGACGCCCTCGCCATCGCCGAGGACGAGCTCGTCGCTGCGGTGCAGATCCTCCACATAAGGCGCGGCCGCGTGGTGGGCCGGCACGGCTTCATTGTCGAGAAGGTTGAGCCCCTCACCTCCTCGCAGCTCGTGGGGAGGGTTCTCGAGCAGCACTATGCCGAGACACCGATCGGAATACCGCGCGAGCTGCTGGTCCCGGAGCTTCCCGAAGACGTGGCGACCTACGAGGCGTGGCTCTCGGGCCTGCGCGACGGCAAGGTCAGCGTCCGGGTGCCAAGGCGGGGCCGAAAGCGCGAGCTTGTCACCACCGCCCGCCAGAACGCGGAGGACCAGTTGAAGCGGCATCGGCTGCGGCGGGCGACCGACCTCACGAGCCGCGCGACCGCCCTCGAGGAGCTGCAGCAGGCGCTCGAGCTGAAGGAGGCGCCGCTTCGCATCGAGTGCTATGACATGAGCCACATTCAGGGCACCGACTATGTCGGCTCGATGGTCGTCCTCGAGGACGGCCTGCCGAAGCGCAGCGACTACCGGCGCTTCAAGGTGTCGGCCGTGCAGGGCAACGACGACTACGGCGCAATGCACGAGGTGCTCACACGGCGCTTACGCCGCCTGCTGGAGGCAACGGCGGACGAGCCGGGGGCAGATCACGGCGCGGTAGCGCTCGAGGGCCACGGCGCGGCCGCAGGCGATGACGCTCCCGACGGGCGCCGGCGCCGCAAGGCGCGCTTTGCCTACCCGCCCCAGTTGTTGCTCCTCGACGGGGGCAAGGGCCAGCTCGGCGTCGGTGTGCGCGTCCTCGAGGAACTGGGCCTCACGGACAAGGTCGCGGTCGCCTCCCTTGCCAAGCAGCTGGAGGAGGTGTTCGTCCCGGGTCGGCCCGACCCGGTCCAGATACCCCGGGACAGTGAGGCGATCTACCTGTTGCAACAGGCTCGGGACGAGGCGCACCGTTTCGCGATCGGCTTCCACCGCGAGCTGCGCGCCAAGCGCATGACACGGGGCGCCCTCGACGGCATCGCCGGCCTCGGGCCGGCACGGCGTCGCAGGCTCGTCTCGGAGATGGGTGGCGTGCGGGCGGTTCAGGCTGCCTCGCTCGAAGACCTCCTCGCTCTCGCCTGGCTGCCCGAAGCCGTCGCGCATGCCGTGTACGGGCACCTGCACGGCAGGAGGGCGTCGAAGGCCGGATGAGCGCGAGCGAAAACCCATGGGACGTCCATGCCACCTGGTGGCGCGAGACGTTCACGAACGGGGCGGATCTCGAGTACGAGCTCCAGATCCTTCCCCTCGTGGCCTCGCATCTCGTGGGTACGACCCGGGTCCTCGATCTCGGCAGCGGTGAGGGTCACCTCGCGCGACGCCTGTCGAGCGAGTCTGGCGGGCCTGCGGTGGTCGTGGGTGTGGAGCCTTCTGCCGGCCAGCTCGCCGGGGCCGTTGCCCAGGAACCGGGAGTCGGAGGGCCCGGTCGCGGGCCTCGTCCGAGGACGGACCGCCCGAGGTACGTGCGCGGGGTGGGGGAGCGGCTGCCTTTCAGGGACGGTTCGTTCGACGGGGTCGTCTGCTGCCTCGTGGTCGAGCACGCCACCGACCCGGACGCCCTCTTGTCGGAGGCTGCGCGTGTCCTCGCCGTCGGTGGGCGGTTCATCCTGCTCGTCAACCATCCCATGTTCCAGGGGACGGGGAGCGGGTTCGTAGACGACCAGATCCTCGGCGAGCACTACTGGCGCGTCGGCCCGTACCTGCGCGAGGACGTCGCTTTCGAGGAGGTCGATCCCGGCGTCCGCCTGCGTTTTGCGCACCGTCCCCTGTCGCGCTATGTGAATCCCGTCACGGCTCTCGGCTGTGTCCTCACGCGCCTCGAGGAGCCGGAGCCGCCTCTCGAGTTCCTCGAGGGCTCCGTCGACCTGGAGCTGGAGTCGGCAATCCCGCGGTTGTTGCTCATGCGATTTGAACGGTTCAGGACAGACCAGGTGGGAAGATAGGAGGCGATGGCCGAGTACCTGATCCTTGTCGGAATGTCCGGGGCCGGGCGCTCCACCGCCGCGGCGACATTCGAGGACCGCGGCTGGTTCGTCATCGACAACCTGCCCCCCGCCCTCATCGGCAAGATCGCTGAGCTCACGAGCCAGGCAGGCGCCGAGTACGAGCGGGTCTGCCTCGTGTCGGGGCGTGGCGGCTACGAGGGAATCGCCGAGCTCGCCCCAGAGATTCGCGAGCTGCGCTCGACCGGGGCCCGCGTGCGAGTCCTGTTCCTCGACGCCCCCGACGAGGTCCTCGTCCGCCGCTACGAGGGCACCCGCCGCCGGCACCCGGTCGAGGCCACGAGTGTGCTCGCGGCCATCCAGCAAGAACGCGGGATGCTTCAGGCGCTGCACGACGAGGCCGACGTCGTGGTCGACACCGGAGATAAGAACGTGCACGAGCTGCGTGACCGCCTTATCGAGCTCGTCGACGGTGTCGGCACCGCGGCCGGGATGCAGACCGCGGTCGTCTCGTTCGGGTTCAAGCACGGGATCCCGCTCGATGTGGACCTCGTCTTCGACTGCCGTTTCCTGCCAAATCCGCACTGGGTGTCCGCCCTGCGAAACCTGAGCGGACTTGACGAGCAGGTGCGCGACTACGTGCTCGACAACCACGAGGCTGCCGAGCTGCTGCGACGCCTCGACGACCTGTTCGACCTCCTCCTTCCCGCCTATGTCCGTGAGGGTAAGTCCTACCTGTCGATAGCCATCGGTTGCACGGGCGGCAGGCACCGCTCGGTCGTCCTCGCGGAGGAGATTGCCCGGTTGATGGGCCAACGCGGCTATACGCCGGTCGTGCACCATAGGGACATCGATCGATGAGCCACGGGGCCACTGCGGGTGCCCCGAAGGTGGTCGCGATCGGCGGTGGCCATGGGCTCGCCCAGACGCTGAGGGCGACTCGTCAATACGCCTTTCAGCTCACAGCGGTCGTGTCGGTCGCCGACGACGGTGGTTCGAGCGGGCGGCTCCGCGAGCTGCTCGGCATGCCGGCGCCCGGCGACCTCCGCCGTTGCATCGGCGCGCTGCTGCCTGAGTCCTCGCTGCTCGCGGAGGCGCTCGAGCATCGCTTCTCATCCGGTCGCCTCGCGGGCCACGCCTTTGGCAACTTGCTTATCGCCGCTATGGCCTCTGTGACGGGCGACTTCGTCTCGGGGGTGGAAGAGGCTTGTCGCATGCTCGGAGCGGTCGGGCAGGTGCTGCCGGCAACCCAGGACCCGGTCGTGCTGAAGGCCCAGACCGCGGGGGGCGAGATCATCGGACAGGTCAAGGTGACCAAGAGCGACGAGATCGCGACCGTGTCGCTCGTCCCACCGGAGGCGGGACCGCCGCCCGATGTCATCGAGGCGATCGCCGAAGCCGATCAGATCGTCCTCGGGCCCGGATCGCTTTTTACCAGTGTCCTCGCCGCTTGTGTCGTGCCAGGCATCCGTGAGAGCCTCCGCTCGGCGCGCGCGACGCGCGTCTATGTCGCGAACCTGCGCGAGCAACCACCCGAGACCGGCGGTTTCGACGTCTCGAGACTGCTCAGGTCACTGCGCGACCACGACGTCCCGGTCGACGTCGTCCTCGCCGACCGGGCTGCGCTGGCTCTCGGCGAGTTCCCTGACGACGTCTCCCTCGTCGTTGCCGACTTGGCCTCGGCTGGATTTCGCGAGCACGACCCTAAGCTGCTCGCGGCCGAGCTTTCGCAACTCATCGTCTGGTGACGGCGACGTTTTGCAAACCTGTCGCCGGGTGAGAGAGAGTGTTCCTGGCAGCCGAACAACCCGCTCGAAAGAGCGCCTGCAAGAGAGGTGATCGACTTGACCGTTCGCATCGGCATCAACGGCTTTGGACGGATCGGGAGGAATTTCTTGCGATCTGTTCTCGAGCTCGAGACGGCGCCCGGCCATGGCCAAGGTGGGCCGGGCATCGAGTTGGTCGCCATCAACGACCTCGTCTCGCTCGAGGCGAACATGCACTTGCTCCGCTACGACTCGACCTTCGGCCGGCTCGGGGCAGAGGTGACCAAGACGGACAAGGGCTTTCGGGTCGGCGACCGTGAGATAACAGTCTTCGAGGAAAGAGACCCGAAGGCGATCGGCTGGGGCGGGCTGAACGTGGACGTCGTGATCGAGTCCACGGGCCGCTTCACCAGCCGGGAGGCCGCGAGCGGCCACCTCGAAGCAGGCGCGAAGCGCGTAATCATCTCGGCCCCGGCCAAGGAGGCAGACGCCACCTTCGTTGTCGGTGTGAATGACGATACATTCGACCCCGAGCACGACTTCGTGGTCTCCGCGGCATCGTGCACGACGAACTGCCTCGTGCCGATGGTCAAGGTGCTCGATGATGCCTTCGGCCTCCGCCAGGGCCTGATGACGACGGTTCACGCGTACACGAACGACCAGTCGGTGCTCGATCTCGGCCGCGACAACCTCCGCCGGGCGCGCGCCGCCGCGGTCAACATCATCCCGTCGACCACGGGCGCAGCTCGGTCGACGAGCCTCGTCCTTTCTGCGATGAAGGGCCGCCTCGACGGCCAGTCTCTCCGCGTGCCGGTGCCGGACGGCTCGATCACCGACCTGACGGCGATCCTCGGGGCCAAGGTCGGCCCGAACGAGATCAACGAGGCATTCCGGGTCGCCTCCGAGTCCGAGCGCCTGCGCGGGGTCATCGTCTACAACACCGAGCAGATCGTCTCGAGCGACATCGTAGGCAGCCCCGCTTCTTGTACCTTCGACTCGACGCTCACGATGGTCATAGCCATAGACGAGTCGACCACGCTCGCCAAGGTGCTCGGCTGGTACGACAACGAGTGGGGCTACTCCCACCGTCTCGTCGACCTCGCGCGCATCATCGGCGCGGCGTGACCAGGTCGCTGTGATCCGCGGCGTCCCGCTCCTCGAAGATCTCGGAGACCTGGAGGGAAAGAACGTTCTCGTCCGGGTGGACTTCAACGTCCCGATGGCTAAGACAGCCGACGGCGACCGCGTCGTTGCAGACGACTTCAGGATCCGCGCGGCGCTGCCCACTCTCGCGTGGCTGCGCGACCACGGGGCGCAGGTCACCGCCTGCACGCATCTCGGCCGCCCGAAGGGCAAGCCCGACCCGGCGTTCGATCTCGGTCCGGTGAGGGACCGGCTCGAAGAGCTGTTGCCAGGCACCAAGCTTCTCGAGAACCTGCGATTCTCGCCCGGCGAGGAGGGCAACGACCCGGAGTTCGTCCTCGAGCTCATCGAGGGTCAGGACGCTTATGTGAACGATGCGTTCGGTGTCTCGCACCGGGCACACGCCTCTGTCGTCGGCCCGCCGAAGTACCTGCCATCTGCCGCCGGCCGCCTCATGGCCCGAGAGGTCGAGGTCCTCCTAGGGCTCCTTGACGCGCCGGCGAGGCCCTTTGCCGTCATCGTCGGCGGCGCCAAGGTCAAAGACAAGCTGGGTGTCCTGAAGTCGCTCGCCGCCCGAGCCGACACAGTGCTCGTGGGTGGGGGAATGGCGTTCACCTTCCTCCAGGCGCTCGGTCACTCGATCGGGGCTTCTCTCGTCGACCCGACCCACCTCGAGGCCTGTGCAGAGCTCCTGCGTTCGCCCGGGAACCTGATGCTACCGGTCGACTCGAAGGCGCTCGCCCCGGGACGAAAACTCAGCATCGAGAGCCAGTCGGACGACGAGGAACCGTCAGTGACCGGGGATGGGCCCGCGGTAGAGGTCTTTGGCTTGGACATTCCCGAAGGTTGGCGAGGAGTCGATATCGGTCCCAACACAATCGAGCGGTTCGCTGAGGTGATCGCCGCAGCGGGCACCGTGCTCTGGAACGGCCCGATGGGCGTGTTCGAAGACGAGCGCTTCGCCTCCGGCACCAAAGCCATCGCCGAAGCGATGGCCCTCTGCTCCGGCACTACGGTCGTGGGTGGAGGTGACAGCGTGTCGGCCCTTGCCCAGCTCGGGCTCGAGGACAAGATCAGTCACGTGTCCACCGGGGGAGGCGCCTCACTCGAGCTGCTCGAGTTCGGTGACCTCCCTGGCCTCGAGGCGCTTCGCGAAGCGCCCAACGCGAGGCCTGAGTCGCGCGAAGACAGTTGACCTGGCGAGATGAGGCCCAGGCCGGGGCCGCGGCCCCGATGAGTTCGCGAGTAGGCCGGTGAGCGCCAAGCGGAGCGGGCGCAGGGTGCTCGTGAGCGGCAACTGGAAGATGAACCACACCCACTACGAGGCGATTCAGGTCGTGCAGAAGCTCGCCGCGCTTCTCCGCGCCGCGCCGCTTGCTGAGGACACGGACCTATCGCTTCACCCCTCTTTCACGTCCCTGCGCTCCGTGCAGACCGCGCTCGAGTCGGACTCGGTCCCCATCGCTCTCGGTGCCCAGACATGCCACTTCCAAGACAGCGGCGCCTTCACCGGAGAGGTCAGCGCGGAGATGCTGGCGAAGCTGAGCGTTCGCTACGTAATCGTCGGACACTCCGAGCGGCGGGCGCTGTTCGGGGAGACCGACGACATCGTGAGGCTAAAGCTGGACGCGATTCTTCGCCACGCCATGACCCCCATCTTGTGTGTGGGCGAGACGCTCGAACAACGAGAAGCCGGGGTGGCCGAGGAGACTGTCTCCCGGCAGCTCACCGCAGCTCTTGAAGAGCGGAGCCCGGAAGCCTTTGCCTCGATCGTCGTCGCCTACGAGCCGATCTGGGCCATCGGGACGGGCCGGACGGCGAGCGCGGACGACGCGCAGGCCATGTCGGCCATGATCCGGGCCGAGCTGGAACGCCTCGGCGGGGTTGTCTCCCGCTCGATGCTCGTCCAGTACGGGGGATCTGTCACGCCAGACAACGCGGCCGAGCTCCTCTCGTGCGCCGACGTCGACGGCCTGCTGGTTGGCGGTGCCAGCCTCGACGCGGACAAGCTCGTGTCAATCGCACGCTCGAGCGCCTAAGAGATCGCGATCGGTCCTCTACCAGGGCGAGCGGCCGCCGAGCGCCATGTCCGAGCTCGGGAAGGGCTCCCGGTGGTGGTAACCTGCTGCCCGGCAGTAGGGCCCAAAGGAGGTTGTCCGAAGTGCTGACCGACGCTCTCGTCGTGATCGACATGCTCGTCGCGCTCGGGCTCATAGTCCTCGTTCTGCTCCACAGCGGCCGAGGTGGCGGCCTCTCGGACATGTTCGGCGCCTCTACGGGCTCGGCAGCGGCCGGGTCGACGGTTGCCGAGCGCAATCTCGACCGGATAACGGTGGTGTTCGTGCTGGTATTCGCGTTCGTGACGGTCGCCCTATCACTTCGGTGGAGCTGAGGCGGGCCGCACTCGCCCTCCTCGGGGGCGTCGCACTCGCGGCGACATCCTGTAGTTCACCGCCCGCAACCGTAAGCCGCACGACGGACGCGCCGCCGACAACCTCCGCGTTCGCAACCGGTGGGACCGTAACGGTGGCCGTTCCCTACCTGCCAACGAACTTCAACCCGTCCACGCCTGAAGGCGCCAACACCGTGACGCAGATGGTCATGGAACAGGTTTGGCCCCAGGCATTTGTGGTCGACCCCGAGTTCGAGGCAGAGACGCAAGGCTTCATCGATAGCGCCGAGGTCGTCGGCTTGCGTCCCATGACCGTCAGCTATGTCATCGATCCCAAGGCGACTTGGTCGGACGGCTATCCGATCACCGCCGAAGACTTCGTCTACAACTGGCAGCAACACCTCCTCACTGGTGCGGAGCTGGCATCGGCCGGCATCCTCGCCGGTTATCGCGACATCCAATCAATCACGGGTTCCAATGACGGAAAGAGCGTGACGGTGATCTTCAAGAGCCCGTACGCGGACTGGGAGGGGCTCTTCGCAAATCTCGTCCCCGCCCACATAGCCGAGAAGGGCGGGTGGGCCACCGCTTTTGCAGGCTTTCACCCGGCCGACGTCGTCTCGGGTGGTCCCTTCGTCGTCAGCTCCATGGAACCTGGCAAGCGGCTGGTCCTGACGCGCAATGCCAAGTACTGGGGACCGCCGGCTCACCTGGAGAACATCGTGTTCCTGGTCGAGCGGTCAGAGCGAGACACTCTGAGGGGATTGGAGAACGGGAGCGTCTCCATCGCGCAACTCCCGCCAGGGGCGTCTCTCGACGGCATGGTCGCCCGAGACGACGCCCTCTCGCCGGTTCTGTCGATCGCGACGACGGCTACGCCGCTTTTGTGGCAGCTGAACTTCAATCTGAACGCTCCTGTCGTCGACAACCCCCTCATGCGCCAAGCACTCGCGCTGAGCACAGACAGGGACCAGCTCGTGGCGGACTCGGTCGGGCTCGCCGACCCCAGTACCTCCGGTGCTGAGAGCCGCATCTTCGCAGACGGCGAGCCGGGAGCGGGCTCTGAGGGTTCCTCCCTCGGATACAACCCGGTGGGCGCGGCGTCGTTGTTCAAGTTGCTCGGTTACCTCCCCGACCAGAACGGTGTTCTGCGCGACAACGGGATCGGCGCCCCGCTCACGTTGACGATCACGGGTCCCAAGGGTGATGCGATGACCGAGGCGGTCGAGCTGCAGCTCCAGGCCGAGTGGGCTGCCTGCGGCGTGACGCTTGTGATCCACAACCTGACGCTGACCCGTCTCCTGAGCGTGGCCCTGCCCGAGGGCCGCTACCAGATCGCGCTGGCACCGTATGTGATGCCGGTCTTCCCCACTTGGGACGCGATCGACTACACCGATCCGGTGACACCGGCGCCCGCAGCGCAGTCGAGCATCAGCCTCCATGGCGGGTCGGGCTCGTCTAGCGCGACGGGGCTCGGAGCTGTGAGCCAGTGGTGGTGGAACGTGTCGACACCGCCGGGTACCGAGCCGGGGGCCGTTACAGCAGGCGCCGTGACGCGAGACGTAACGGGGCTCAATGAGAACCCCATATCGACCGACTTCGAGCAGATCATGGTGGAGCTCAACACCCAGTCTGAGGCTCTTTTGATGTCCAAGCTGGACGGGCTCCTGACGCGCTACCTCCCTACGCTTCCGCTGTTTCAGGCGCCCGTGAGCCTCGTGCAGCGGGCGGAAATCGTCAACGTCAGCGAGAGTCCGACCTCGGCGGGCCCGATGTGGGACGCCGAAGATTGGGTGATCGAGCTGACAGCCCCGACCGGCCAGTGAGAGCGGCGCGAGCGGATTTTCGGCAAGCGCCAAGATGGCACCGGGGCCGTTTGCGGTACAGTACGAAGCGCCTTCGAAGCTCGTCGAGCTCCGATCGGTGGCCAAGTCGGAGTGGCGGAATAGGCAGACGCGCTAGCTTGAGGGGCTAGTGCCCGCAAGGGCGTGGGGGTTCAAGTCCCCCCTCCGACACGCTCCAGCTCCACGCTTCGCAGAGCTGGTACCAGGGAGTTTGCTTCGGGGCCTCGTACACCGACT
>JBEKMZ010000022.1:0-42991 GCA_049523315.1 Acidimicrobiales bacterium
GCCTGTGTGGCTGCATTGTGCGTTTCACTCGGCTCCTCGAGCGGAGGTGCCGCAGCAGCGACGAGGGTTTCTAGCGTCAACGGGATCTGGCTCGCATACGCGTGGGCGACCGGACAGGGCAAACCCAGCAGCCCGAACCAAGCCTTCCTGCTGAACAACAAACCGGGTTCGACTCGCGTCACCGGCAACCTGGGGGAGTTCAAGATCGTGGGGACCGTCGCACCGGCGACTGGCAAGGCAACACTTGTGGTGGGCGTTCAGCCCGGCACCACGCAGACGACGAACTACTCCGTCAAGTTCGTGTTCAAGTCGAACAGCACCGCTCAGACGAACCACCCCACGTTCTCTGGGTCGTTCGACTACGTGCGCCGAGCGACTGGAGAGCCGGTACCGCACTCCACCGGAAAGGTCACAGCCATCCGATGCTCGTACCAGACGAACGCCAAAGCCATGGCCCTGTGCGGCTTGGATTGAGAAACAGCACGCAGTCGAGCTACTCCACGTCCACCACTCCCAACCGGTCGGCAGTGAGCAATGACCAGACGACCCGTCGCTCCCCACATCACACAGCCCGCAGCGTTGGCGCTCGGGGCGACCTGCCCGACCAAACCTCTCGGGGAAGAGAGCTGGGAATCAGGTCGATCGAGGTAGGCCGACAGAGGAGGTACCCCTGGCCGTAGTGAATGCCTAATCCCTGCATCACTTCGAGCTCGGCTGAAGTCTCGATACCCTCGGCGATGATCTCGGCTCCGATCTGCGCGGAGAAACTCACAAGGGCGGTGGCAAGCGCCGCGCGCACAGGGTCGTGGTCGATGCCAGACGTGAGCTCCCGGTCAAGCTTGATGATGTCCGGGGCGAGTTTGAGAATATGAGCAAAGCTGGCAAAACCAGCACCAGTGTCGTCGATCGCCAGGCGCACGCCTAGCAGGCACAGATGCTCGAGCGCACGCGAGAGCCGAGGGTAGTCGTCGACCCTGGTCTCCTCGGTCAGCTCAACGACGACGCGCCTCGCATCGCTCACAGAGAGAAGCTGGTGCACCTCGTCACATAACATTGCCTCGGGTCCTGCGTTCACGCACAGGGTGACTTCTTCTGGAAGAAGGGCCAGTGAGCTCAGGGCTCTCTTGACGGAGACGACCTCGAGCTCGACACCGATGCCCATCGCATGTGCCTCGGCGAACCAGAGATCGGGTGTCCGCTTGGGTCGGCCCGAAAACCGGGCAAGGGCCTCGACTGCGAAGCACTCCCCATTTGTTATGTCGAACACGGGTTGGAAGAGATGCGTGAGGCCGCGACCTTTAAGGAATCGGTCCACCCGGTTCCGGGCCTCGAGCCTTCTCATAGCTCCTGGGTTGAGAACGCTAGCTATAAACCGCTCCTCAGCTGCCCGGTCATCTCCGGTAGCCACCGTTCCCTCGCGCATATCGGGAAAGGCACCGGTAAGCAAACTGTCAGTGATGCCCGCCAGGTCTACCGCAGCTCCAATCACGAAGCTGATGAACTCGGCGAGCCTCGTGAGGACAATGACGTCACGATCGTCAAAGGCCTGCCGCCGAGAGGAGGCGACACAAAGCACTCCTAGCACCTGCGTGCGACGCCATAACGGCACGCAGACCATCGACACGATGTGAAGGGCGTGGCAGATGTCGAGATCAACGCGAAGGTCGCTCTCAACGTCGTTGCAACGGAGCGTTTCCCCCATCTTGAACGCGAGCCCCGAGAGGGTTCCATCAATCGGCACCCGGTTGCCGATTTGCCCCTTCGTGTAGCCCGCCCCGCACTCGATGGTCAAGTACGTTCCGTCCTGAAGAAAGCCGACGAGAATGCCCTCGGTACCTCCGACCAGGGTCATCACCTCGTCGGCAACCCGTTGCATCAGCACGACGGGGTCAACTGCCTGCCTGATCGCCGCCTCTAGGCAAGTTCGGTCAATCACAACGGGACCGCCCTTCTCGCAAACGTCAAGAGAGAACCAGTATCGGCTCGTCAGAACAGGCGTCAAATAGACGGACCGTCGTTTATCGCTAGCCGTTGCGTCGTTCTTGGTCACAACAGGTTGATCAGAGCAACCTCGTCACCCATCCAGACCGCGCTCCCATGTCGCCCTGTGCCCGGCTCGGGGATGGAAGCACCGGAAGCGGAACAGTACGCTAAGGGTCGACCGAGTACGAGGGGGGGCGATGGTCTCGCAATCGGCTTCTTCCGGTCCCCCGACAGGTGGTCCGCCTGACGGCGTGATGGAGATTGTCAGTCGCAGCACGGTGCCGGCCCTGATCCTGGAGTTGCCCTCAGAACGCATAGTCGCTGCCAGCCCGGCGGCTAAAGACCTTTTGTCCCCAGATGGCGACGAGATCGTCGGCTCGAGGTTGGAGTCGTTCACCCAAGACACTCCCACCAGGACTTTCGAGTTGCTTGCGGCCGGGCAAATGAACGGCTATGAGGCAGACCGGCGCCTTCGGCTGCGGGACGGGAGGACGGTCCCGGTTCAGATCTGGGTGAGGGCGATCGGCGGCCCCCCGCCCCGGCACGCTCTTGTAGTCGCTATGGCCGGCGGCAGACCCGCCGGCAACATAAGGAGCCCATTCGCCAGGGCCCTCAACGCCGTCATCGGCACGACTGACGCCAACCTGGTGTTGGACCGCGTGAGCAGCGATGCCGGACCGTTGTTCGGCCGTGAGCCGGGAGAACTCATCGGTCAGCCCATATTCAAAATCGTGCACCAAGACGACCTCGTAGGGCTCATGTGGGCGCTCGCACAGTCTGCCTCAGAGCGAAAGGGGGTCTCGCTCCAGGTTCGCATCAACGGAGTGGCGGGCAGCGAACGGCTTTGCCAGATGCTTCTTGCGCCATTGGTGCCTCCCCCAAGTGTCGCCTTCGCGCTCGTGCCAGTTGAGCGAGCCGAGGGGTCACAGAGCCCGGACGTCGAACAGCTCCTGTGGCAGATGCGACATGGCATCGAGGCCGTTTGCACCTCGTGCGACATCGCGAACGCACAGTTTCCTGCTCTTTCGGAGCTGTCGTCGCGCGAGCTCGAAGTGGTCGCAAGGTTGTTTGCCGGACAGCGAGTACCAGCCATCGCCAAGGCCCTTTTCGTGTCTCAGAGCACCGTTCGTAACCATCTCTCCTCGGTCTTCAGGAAATTGAACGTCCGGTCCCAACAAGAGCTCATCGACCTCTTGGCATCAAAGAGGGACGAATCGTCTAACGAACAATGACGGTTCGTCTATTCGGCGCCCCGGCGAGCAAGTCGATACGACGGATAAGAGTCCTTCAGACAACGAGCCGGGTTTTATGCGACGCACGCTTTTCGAGGTCGTGGCGAGCGGCGGAAGACTGGTCGCGGTGGCATTTGCCGCGGCCCTGCTTGGGGGAACGGGGGCCTACGTCGCGACGACTTGGATCATCGCTGGCTCAAGTGCGGCTCAAATCCAGACGGTGACAGTCTCCAACCTGACCATCAGCGCGGTTTCATCATCTGCCGCCACCAACGTCCCCCACCCCAGCGGGAAGGGCGACGTCGTCGTCACGATCTCCAACTCGAACCCCTATCCGGTCACGGTCACTGCCGTGAACCTGCCAACAAGTACGACCTATGCGGCCGGGTACACGACGAGCACTCTCACGACGGCCAAAACCGGCTGCCTGTCGACCACGCCCAGTGGCGTCATCTGGGCCTACTCGACGCCGTTGAGTGGCACTTCACATACTCTTACGACGGCACTAACCGTGGCGGCAAGCGGTCAGGCTAACAACCCCCTGACGGTGACTTTCAGCAAAGACGCTCGCATGACCACACACGCACCAGCGGACTGTGAGGACACCTACTTCTCCATGCCGGCATTCACCTGGATCAGCGTTGCACGTAGCCCGGCGACGGTGACGACAAGTCCGGCATCCGACAGCTGGACAAGTTGATCGGCTTGAGCAGTTAATCCCGCCTTCTCCCGTCCTGGCCGCCCGGTCCGCCGGCCTGGCCCGCTCGGATGCTTCTCTGCTGGCCGGCTCCCGTCGCCGTTCTCCCAGCTAGGACGCCATTTGTGTACTCCCGGCCTACCGACTCTCCTATCCCTCATCGATGAAAAGCGGGGTAAGAGAGAGGAACCGGTAGAACCCGACCCAGGGCACTGAGCAGGGCAGAAGCCAGCACTCAGCGTGACGGCGGGGTTTCTCCTCGGCGGCGATCTGATCGCCAGTCGCAGACACGGTCCTGGGACACGGCAAAGTAGTCAGCCGCAGCCTTCACTCCATGCTCATCCGAGTACAGCACGATGGCGAGCTGCTCGGCATGGCTAAGAACGCTCGTCCTCATTTTGAGCACGACCGGCACAGCTCCGGCGACCATCCACGTGCCATTTTCGGGACCATCAGTTGTTAATCCGACTCTTCGCGCGATCGATTCCACTGCTTAGCGACTGCGCATCAAGCCATCTCAGCGCACGCTCGATTTGCCGTTCGTCCGGGGTGTGAAGTCCCTCCGGACCGTCGGTCTGAGTGCCGCATCGCCGGCAGACGGACATCCTTCCGTTGGTCTCAGGGGCATGGTGCCCGTCGAGCCGAGAACCCATTTGCAGTGCTTCAGGTGATACCACGATCTCGTCTCCTTCATCCCGGATTGCCCGGTCGGTTCGCTGTCAGCGCCGCCCTTGCCGCTCGTTTTCGGGATTCGAGTTAACCGAGATTACGCTGAATGCGGTCGAGGTTTGTGTCGCGTCCGGTCGTAGCGCCTCGTCGTGGCGCAGATGCTCCCTCCCAACTGCACCTACAAGCCCGAGTCCGAACACCATCCTGTCAGCCGCCGGGCCGCGGAGAGACCTCGGCTGCGTCAGGTTCGGTCGGGACATGTTCGGTCACTCCGTGTTCGCCCGCCAACTCCTCAAGCGGACATTGAACTCGGGCGACCACGACATCGGGGCGCGTCCGCAGGGCCGCGGAGAGCACAAGGTCGATCTGATTGTGAAGCAGGCGATAGCGCACGCGGTTAGGGATGACGACAGGAATCAGCACGACAATTTGTCTTTCATCTTTGGTCCGGAACTCATCGATGAACGAGATGATCGGTTCCACGACGGACGCGAAGTCGGTACGGAGTACTCGCAACTCGACGCCCGGGTTCCAGCTCGCCCACTGCTGTTGGAGCGTCCGGGCACGATCTTCGCTCTCGCCTTCGTCGTTGAGTACCACGGTAACCGCGATCACGTCCTTGCTGAACGAGAGCGCCTCGGATAACGCGTGCACCGTTAGGCGCGACACGGCGGTGATCGGCACGATCACCACGGACCGCCTCGCTTGCGGCTTGTCCTGGGCGGAGCCAAACCCGAGTTCGAGCGAGGCGCGCCGGTAGTAGGCATGGATCCGCACAAAAAGAACTACAAATGTCGGAACGGCGACAACGACCACCCAGGCGCCCTCAAGGAACTTCGAGAAGAGGAACACGGCAGTCGCGATCGCTGTCATCGTCGCGCCCAGTCCGTTGATCGCGGCGCGGTGGTGCCACCTGGCGGGCTTGTTCTTCCACCAGTGAACGACGAGCCCGCTCTGAGCGAGCGTGAAGCCTGTGAAAACGCCGATCGCAAACAGGGGGATCAAGCTGTTCGTGTTGCCTCGGACGGCGATCAGCAGTGCTCCGGAAAGGATGGCGAGCGCCCAGATGCCGTTCGCGAAGACTTGCCGATCGCCACGCAGCGCGAACAGGTGCGGCAGGTAGTCGTCCCGGGAGAGCAGACTCGCCAGAACGGGCAGTCCGCCGAACGAGGTGTTCGCCGCCAGCGATAACACGAGGGTGATCGTTAGCGACACGACGTAATACGCCCAGTGCCGTCCGACCGCGTCCGCCATGATCTGACTCAGTACCGTTTGGCCGGATCGCGGCCCGATGTGCCATCTGCTGGCGAGTACCGCAAGCCCGAGCAGCATGGCGCCGAGGATCATGCCTAGGAGAAGTTCGGTCCTCTTAGCGCGGGCAGCTCTCGGCTCTTTGAACAACGGAACCCCATTCGCAATCGCCTCCACTCCGGTCAGCGCGCTGCAACCAGCAGAAAACGCCTTCAGCACAAGCAGGACGCTCACTGCCTCCAAGTTGTGCGTCGTGAGCAGCGCGTGGCCCGGCTGGCGGGCATGAAGCGCAAGGGGATGCACCAGCCCGATCGCGATAATGGCGAGCAGCCCGACGATGAAGATCATCGTCGGAAGAAGGAACGCCCGGGCTGCCTCGCCGAGCCCCCGCAGGTTTAGCAACGTGACGACGGCAAGGATGCCGAGGCAAACGGGCACGGTGACAGAAGAAAGGCTTGGGAAGGCGGACGTCAGGGCGCCCACACCGGCCGCGATAGATACGGCGACAGTGAGCGTGTAGTCGACGATCAGCGAGGCGCCTGCGACGAGGCTGGCAGGCACGCCCAGGTTGGCGCGCGAGACCGCGTACGCTCCACCTCCGCCCGGATAGGCGTCGATCACCTGCCTGTAGGAAAAGACGAGGACACCGAGTAGGACGACGATCACGATCGTGATCGGCAACACGAGGTGCAGAGCCCCGGCTCCCGCGACCGCGAGCACAACGATGATCGCCTCGGGCCCATAAGCGACAGAGGTGAGGGCGTCGAGCGAGAGCGCAGAAAGGCCTTCGACCGGTGTGATCTGCTCCTTGGTGGCCTCGTTGCTGCGCAGGGGCCTTCCGACGAGCAGACGCCAGGTCGATGCGACAGCGCTTTGGTCAGGCCTCACACGATCCGGCACGGTTCAACTCCGATCGCGACGATCATCTCGCGGGCGAGCGCCGACAGGCATCCGCCGCTGTCTGCTCCCTTTCACTCCGGGCTCGCGTGGCTTTGGTGGTGGCACCCGCCAGGACTGTCAGGCTAACTACCTCGATCGTATCCTCCGGGTTTGCAACACTCGCAGTCAGCCAGCACGAAGGTCGGTATCGTTCGCTCAAGCCGACGAGACCACCATGAACGCGAATTGAGGTCAAGCGATGAACGAGTACGAGATCGTGGCCACTATCAATCGTTCTCCCGAGAAGGTTTTCACGGCCCTCAATGATTTTCCAAGAATGCCGGATTGGAACCCCGGAGTGATAGAAGTCCGGTACATGGAGGATGGCCCGCTGGAGGTCGGCAGCACTGTGGTGTTTGTCGGCAGGTTCCTCGGGCGCAGCTTCGAGTCATCCGCTCAGTACACCGAGTATGTCCCGAACGAAAAATTCACCACGAAGACCACGTCAGGGCCATTTTATCTCGAGATTGCCAACACTTTCGAAGCAGTCGAAAATGGTACGCGGCTCGCGTCGACGTACCGAGGCGAAAGTCGAGGTTTCTTCAAGCTGGCCGAGCCAGTCGTGGTCCGTTTGACCAAGAGGCAGTTCGAGACCGCAACCGAGAATTTCAAAGAGCTCCTCGGAGCCGACCTGCTGTGAAGCTGCGGCAAAGCCGCGCTCGATTTCGAAAAGCACCCGTGACTCGCGTCCAGCTCGTGTCGCCACCTGGATCCGCCGCGGCCGGCGCCACTGACCTGCGTCGCCTACCTGCACGCGGTCTTCAGCCAGGTGTTTTCGGCTGGTGAGCACCGCGGTGACGCCACGATCGGCATCCAAGTCACCGAACAGCTGCTCGAGGCCCGGGACGGGGCGGAACTCCTAAAGACCGTTCTCCGAACCACAAAGTGGGTGGTGCGTGAGGTCCTAGAGATCTGTCACGCTTCAGCCGTTGCCCCGCAGGCGCACGGCTGCCGTTGGAAGAGGGTAAGAGATAGGGACTGGTAGATGTACTCAACCGGCGGCTAGCTCGGAAAACGTGGTGCTCAGTCCAGCAGGCCCGGTGGAGTTATCCGGCCCGGTGGAAACAAGGGGTCGGCTGCAGGGTCGGCGAGACCAAGTCCCGCCGAAGGTGAGCGAGAGCGAATGGGCTTTTAGTGTCAAGTTGGCCGAGCCGAAGGTCGATACCGATATCAGACAACTATGTACGCCACCCCCAAGAGCCGGCTCGATCTCCTGCCTGCCTTCTTCGACGCCGAGGCTGTCCACTGCCCCGGCACCGCCGAGCACTCCTCGCGGGTGGGCAACATCTGCGCCGCCATCAGCCGGGTGCTCGGTCCTGATCCAAGAGACGTTGAGGTCATGAACTGGGTCGGCATTCTGCACGATCTCGGCAAGCTCGCGGTTCCCGCGGAGATCCTGCGCAAGCCTGGACCTCTCACCGACCTGGAGTGGGTGGAGGTGAAAAAGCACCCTGTAGTGGGCTCAGACCTGGTTCTCGCGGTCTCGCCCCATCTTGCCCCGCTTGCAGCGGCGATCCGCGCCCATCATGAACGCTGGGACGGGTCGGGTTATCCGGACGAACTGGACGGCTTCGATATACCCCTCTTCGGCCGCATAGCAGCCATCGGTGATGTGTTCGACGCGGTCACCCACCGGCGCGGCTACCGAGCCGGCCAGCTCAACTATCGTGAGGGGATTGAGTTCGTCACTCAACGCGCGAATCGCGATTTCGATCCGGAGCTGGTGAAGGCGTCCGTCGATCTGGATCACCAAGGCTTACTCGACTCGACCCTCGACGTGACGACACCGGCATGACCAGCCAAGGCGCCTGGCCAGTTCGTGGCCAGCGCCAAGGATCAGATTCTGATCCTTGTCTCTCGGGCCGCGCTGTGTTCTCGCTTGGCGACATACATGGCGGCGTCGGCACGTCGAAACAGGGTTTCGGCGTCCGTTCCCTCTCGGGGAAAGACGGCAAGACCAGCGCTGATGTAGACCTTGATGGCGCTGGCACCCGTCACGATCGGCTCAGAGAGACAGTCGGAGACTCGTTCGGCAACTTTGCTGCCCTCTGTTTCGGAGGCACCCGGAAGCAGGATCGCGAACTCGTCGCCCCCAAGGCGCGCTATCGAATCGCCGTCCCTCGTCGCCCCGGCCAGTCTTTGGGCCACCTCACGGAGCACGTCGTCGCCAGCCATGTGGCCATAAGTGTCGTTGATGTCCTTGAACCGGTCGACGTCGAGCACGAGAACGACAAGCTCCTCCTGCCTCCGCCGGGTCATTTTCAGTGCGTGATCGAGGCGATCGCGGAAAAAAGCACGATTGGGCAGGTCGGTGAGCGCATCGTGCGTGGCGAGATGCCGAAGACGCCTCTCTGCGTCATCACGCGCCTCCTCGGCGGCCTTTTGGTCCGTGATGTCACGCACGAGGAGGCAGACGGTTGAGGAGGCACCATCTGCGATTGGAGCCAGTCTGCCCTGGAACCACCGGGCACCAGCTGGAACGTCCAAGCAATACTCCACGAGCTCGGGGCGGCCCGTATTGAGCGCACGGCGGACGGCTCGCATCAAGCGACGACCGACGTCGTCGCCAAGCGCCTCGCGCACAGAACGCCCGAGTAACTCGCTCGGTGGTGCCACCAACAAGGTCTCGTTTGTGGTCCAGACAGCCAGGTAGATGCCCTTCCCATCAAGCTCGAAAACGAGATCGTCGAGTGAGGAGAGCAAGGCTCGCAAGCGAGCTGCGCTCTCCCGGAGCGCCTCGGTCGTCTCTTGTGGAGTGCTGGGCCTGATCGAGATGATCTCGCCCAAGGAAGGGACATCAATGTTCTCGTATCGACCGGCGTCCTCCAACACGGGCGCGGCCGGCTCATCAAATACGGGTGCTGTGAGGTCAGACGTCCGTCGCGTCATCGCCTCTACTTATCGGCAGTCCCCAACAAGTGCTTGATCACTAAGAGGCGAGCGAACCTGAGAATCGCCACTTCGCATAGACCGTTCGAGCCTGGAAGCGCATCAGCGAATGGCTGACGCGGCGAACAGGAGGAGGTCAAAAGTCGCCACAGCGCTCGTGGCGACCATGAGCACAACCGCAACTGTGTGGCCGTGCCTGCGCACGCTCGTGAAGTTGGCGTGAACCACAGCTCCCGAGGTGTGAGTGCTGAGACTCACCGGATGCTCCAGAGGAGTCCTCCACGCGGGCGCTGGTTCACGGCTCGCACGTAGGTACATATCGTCAAGTTGGCATTGTCTTATGAGTAAATCGGGACTTTCGGCCCTAGATGCCCATCCTCCTGCAGCAGTCTGGCGGCTCAAGACTGGGCGCAGCGGCGAGCGCCTTATTGGCGCAGGTCGAGCGTTGAAGTTCGCCACCATCTCGGGAACTCGTCATCAGCCACCGGCTCCCTCACGATGCCGGGTCGGTTTCGATCCGCGGAAATTCGGGGGGCTGAGCCAGCGGGTACAAGAACACTCACTTTCAAGGCACGCAGCGGCTACCCCCGTTACGACGCCCGACTGCTCCTCGCTAACAACACCTTGTCGGAGAGGCAGTTCGGGATGGACTCAACCGACGTGGGCCGGCAGAGAAAGTACCCCTGTCCGTAACCGATGCCTAGCTCCCGTAGCACCTCGAGTTCCGCCGCAGTCTCGATGCCTTCGGCAATTATCTCCGCGCCGAGCCGGGAGGCGAAGCTCACGAGGGCCGTGGCAAGAGCACTTCGAACCGGGTCGCGGTCGATACCGGAAGTGATTTCCCGGTCCAACTTGATGATGTCCGGGCCCAACTTGAGGTTGCAGGCCAGACTGGCAAAGCCGGCTCCGGTGTCATCGATGGCCAGGCGTACGCCCACCAGGTGCAACTGCCTCAACCTCTGCAACAGACCCGAGTGGTCGTCGACCTTGACCTGCTCGGTCAACTCCACGGCGACGCGGCCCGGCTCGGACGACACCAGGAGATCGCGTATCTCGTCGGCAACGATCGCTTCGGGCCCGGCGTTCAGGCACTCGTGGCACCGATCCCGGCTGGCTTCACAGAGGCTTCCGGGCCGGCAGGTCACCCAGCGCTCCCAGGAAACTGGACCACCACAGGACGTACGTGCTGGTAACCCCAAGCGGGGGTAGCAGAGCCAATTTGGTGCCGCCCCGCGCGGCAATGAGGATCACGCTACGGTCTGACGGGGTGAGCGTCGTGTTCGCTCTTCGGACACGCACCATTGGTCATGACTGTCGTGAATGCTGCCGATGGTCCCGTCCGCGGCTGGCCTGGAAAACCCCTCTTGGCTGAAGAACCGACGTCTAAGCCGCTGCACTCCTCGGCAATAGGAAAGCCCGAGGCAACGGGTCTCCCGCGACTCTCCGTGCGGGCGACGGTGGCGGGAGCGGGCCCCTTCGTAGTCCTCGCGGTCGCGGTGGGCTTCGGGCTGTATGTGCTGCGCGTCGAGACCTTGGTCGTCGCACATCTGAACGACGAGGCCTTCCATCTCGGCACGGTCCAGTTGGCGTCAACGCTTCTTCGAATGGGACGCGACCCGCTCTCGGCGTGGTATCCGCTGTTGAACCTGGGCTCACCGGAATTCCTCCACTACCAGAGCCTTCCGGCGATCATCACGGGAGCCGCTGGCCTTGTCGTCGGAGTGCCCCGCGCCTTCGCCTGGTCAACCTACCTCCTCTTGGCGACATGGCCAATCAGCACCTTTCTCTGCGCACGCCTTCTCGGATGGAGTCGGTGGACAGCCGCCGCGGTTGCATGCGCTTCACCACTGATCATGAGCGCCGCTGGGCTCGGCTACGAGTACGGGAGCTACCTGTGGATCGGCTACGGCGTCTGGACCCAGCTGTGGGCGATGTGGACCCTGCCTCTCGCGATCGGCTTCTCATGGCAGGCGATCAGTCAGCGCCGCCACCTCTTCGCAGCGGTCCTGTCCACCGCGCTCACGGTCGCGTTCCACTACGAGACCGGCTATCTGGCCGGCGGCGCGATCTTGGTGTTGGGCCTCGCGGGCAGCTGGGGCGGCACATTCCGACAGCGGATCGGGAGAGCGGCGGTGCTCGCGGCCCTTGGCTCAGCAGCTGCGGGGTGGGTTCTCGTTCCCGTCATCTCTGGCGGCCAATTCGCCGCGAGGAACGAGTTCCTGCAAAACACAGCCGATGCGAACTCGTTCGGCGCCCCCCGAGTACTGAGATGGCTGACGACCGGACAGCTGTTCGACAAGGGGCGTCTCCCGGTGCTCACCGTGCTTCTCGCGGTCGGCCTCGTGACATGCGTGATCCGATTTCGGCACGATGAGCGCTGCCGTGTGCTCGTCCTACTTTGGGCCGTCTACCTCGTGGCATTCTTCGGCAGACCGACTCTGGGTCCGGTCATTGACCTGATACCCGGAAGCAGGGACCTGTTCATGCGCCGGTTCGTGTGCGGCGTCGACCTTGCAAGCCTTCTCCTCGTTGGAGTCGGAGCAGTCGAGCTCACGAGGCTGGCTACACGCCTCACACATCGGGTCGTGCCTCGCGTCGACGCGATCGCGGTCACGGCCACTGCGGTACTTGTCGGCATTGCCGCGCTCGCGCCCGCTTGGACACAGGTCGCGAGCTATGCAGCCCGCGACGCGAAGGACATCAACGTCCAGTCGGGCTATGACGCGACGCAGGGCGCGGAGATTGGATCTTTGCTCCGGGTGGCCGAGGCACGCGGCGGTGGTCGCGTATATGCGGGCCTGCTCTCTAACTGGGGCAAGAGCTTCCGCGTCGGATACGTCCCGGTGTACGAATACCTCGCCGGTCGCGGTGTGGACTCGGTCGGGTTCACACTTCGCACCGCGTCACTCATGTCAGACGCGGAACCGTACTTCGACGACAGGAACTCGGGGGACTACGCCGTCTTCGGCGTCCGCTACCTCCTTCTGCCGGAGGGGATGAGCACACCGGTGCCTGCGCAACCGCTCCTTGCGTCAGGTCCGTACACGCTCTGGCGCCTGCCAGGCGTCCACTACGTTCAGGTCGTCGATACAGTCGGCTCGATCGCCGAGAACCGGACGGACATCGGGGCGAAGTCGTCACGGTTCCTTGAGTCTTCCGAGCCGGGCGAGGGCCGCTATCTCACGGTTGCCTATGCAGGGTCTGCTGCCGCCGCGCCGACTCTCACCCGAGACTCCTTCGGGCGTGGCCCCGCCGGCACCGTCGTGTCAGAGCACGCCGACCTCGAGCGGGGAACGGTCACGGCGACCGTCGATGCCAGGCGGACGGCGGTCGTCGTGCTGAGCGCGTCCTTCGATCCGGGCTGGCGGGTCACCGTCGATGGCCGACAGGCGACGACGCAGATCATCGTGCCTGCCATGCCCGGCGTTCGCGTATCCGCCGGAGTGCACGTGGTTCGTTTCACCTATGTGGGCTACCAGTACTACTGGGAGCTCTTTGTCCTCTGCTCCGTCTCGTTGGCCTTAGCAGCAGTCATCGCTGCGAGGTGGAGGCGAGAAGATGAGATACCGGAAACGCGCACCAGGAGGACAGCCTCTCCTGAATCGATTTGGGGGCGTGACCGGAGCGCAGACGCTGTGCCGCCAGCCACCGGTCAGTAGGAGCCGTGGGGGCTGGGGGCACAGCCGGCGAAGACGGTCCGGTTGGGAAAGGCACTCGTCTAGCTGTTGAGCCGTCAGCGGCGGGCCGATCACGTTTCCCTGGCCTATGTCGGCCCCGAGGCCTTGAAACGACTCTAATGCGTGATCGGCCCCGGTCACAGTCCAGCCCAGCGAGCGTGTGGAGCTGGTGGCTCGTCTCGATGCCTTCGTCGACCACACGCGTGGGACAGCGTCGCCGTTATCGGGCCGCTGTGGCCCTAGCGCCGCCTTGAGCATCGCAGGTCTCCTCACGAGGGACCGGTCAGTGCTATCGAGCCCTTCAGCGGTACTGCTTAGCGAGTCAGGCCGGTCAAAGACCCACGTACCGTTCCGTCCCCGCGATCGTCACGCGTCCTGCCAAGCAAGGGCTGGCGAGCCGAATCTCCAGCTGACGACCTTCCTCAATCGCTCAGATCGTCACCGTCGCCGACGCGGACATCCGAGCCGCCCTCTTCCTCCTCCTTCGTGTTGCCTCGCAGGGCTCGGGCGATGTCACTGACGAAACGATCGAGGAAGCCAACGGACTGATGACCATGAAGAGCCTTCGGCGCGGTCCAGGACCGAATGGTTGCGGCCGCGAGGTCGAGCTCCCCTGGCAGCGGCTCGACCCCCTGCTCCTCGTAGGCGCGGGCGAGCTCGTCCAGGATCTCCTCCTCACTGGCCCCGGGCCGTAGCTTGATGCTCCGTAGGGCAGCCTCCGCCTTCTCCGATCGCTCGGCGCGAGCACGCCGCTGTTCTTCGAGGCGTGGACGCATCTCTTGTTCGAGGGCTCGCCAGGCGCTACCTCCACTGCACGTGCACTGTGCCCTCAGGACCCTGGTCTGGGCTCTCGCGCCTCGAACCGGACAGCGCGAGTGACACGAGCACTGGCAAAGGTGGACGTAATCGGTGCCCATCCCGTACCAGTGGGCGCAGTCATCGTGCTTGCCTTCCCGACAGAACCTTGAGGTATCAGGCACGTTCACTGAGCGTCAGCTCCGAATCTTGCCGCACGTCTGAATTGTCGCTGTTTGAACGGTACCAATTCGCTCATCCGCGGTCACACATACCGGGCGTCAGGTTCCCCGCAAGCCTCGAGCTCGACTGGAGGCGACCTGCGCACTCGCCGGCTGTCAGCCCGGTGACCAGGCGGAGATCGCTCAAGTCTCGGGCCAGGGGGACACTCGACAAGTTGGACAGTAACCGCAGCGATCCTCATCGCGACCCGAGCGTTGCTGTCGCCTCGAACCTGCAAGCCTCCGACTACAACTTTTCTCCGGCCGATCGTGACGATCTTGGTGCCGCTGCCTGATCGGCGACGACCATGAAGTCTGCGCCCAGCCGCGCTCAGTGGTCCCGTGTTCCCGTCAACGACAGGGACCGCGGCCGGCCGCATTTCGTGGCCCAGAATCACTACTGACGAGTCGGCAGATCGGGCATGCTGATGTCGTGGAACCCCCAAGCACAACCCGGTCAGCATCAGAGACGCGCCTTGTCTCGCTTCCGTTCCTAGAAGACGTTCGCGCCCACTCCCAAAGGCCGCGCCTGGCGCGGCGCCGGACACGGATCGTGGCGACGATCGGTCCTGCCTCGAGCAGCCCGGAGGTCCTCGAGGCGCTCGTCGCGGCCGGTATGGACGTCGCCCGGGTCTCGTTCGCGCACAGCAGTATCGCCGACGCGATCGACCTCATCCGAACGATCCGCAAGATCGCCCCTCATATCGGGATCCTGCCCGACCTGCCTGGCCCGAAGATCCGCAGCTGCGCGTTCCCCAAGCGTGGCGTCGTGCTCGAGGCCGGGGCGGAGGTTGTCCTCGCTCCCGGCTCGACGACGCCGACAAGCACGGCCACACGCATCGGTGTCACTCTCGATGAGGCGGTCGCGAGCCTTGACGAGGGAGACCTCGTCTCTCTCGGCGACGGCGGCATATCGCTCGTCGTCCTCGGACGTCGAGGTGACGAGGTGGTTGCCCGCGTCCGATCCGGCGGCAGGGTCATAGGCCGCCCCGGTGTGTCGGTCCCCTCGCACAAGCTCGCGCTGGCCACTCCCACGCCCGAGGACCTCGATCGGATCGCGGCGCTCGTCGCCGAGGGGGCCGAGGCCATCGCCGTCTCGTTCGTTCGGCTATCGGCGGACATAGAAGCGGTCCGCGAGGCCGTCGGGAATGCCGGCACGATGCTGGTCGCGAAGATCGAGACGGCCGAGGCGATCGACAACCTCGACGCGATCGTCCATAGCGCGGATGCCGTGATGGTCGCCCGGGGTGATCTCGGCATCCGGCTGCCGCTCGAAGACGTCCCGTTCCACCAAAAAGAGATCATCCGCTGTGGGGTGCGATTCGCGCGGCCCGTGATCACCGCCACTCAGATGCTCGAGTCAATGATCGCCTCGCCAGTCCCGACCCGTGCCGAGGTCAGCGACGTTGCCAACGCGATCCTGGACGGCACGAGCGCCGTCATGCTCTCGGGCGAGACGGCGATCGGCACGGACCCCGTCCACGTCGTGTCGACCATGTCCCGCATCGTCGAGCGTGCTGAGCGTGACTTCGACTACGTCAACTGGGGCGCTTGCCTCGGCGTGCAGGAGGTCTCGGCCGATGCCCCCCTGCGTCGCATCACTGCAGCTATCACCGGCGCCGCCTGGCACGCCGCTCTCGAAGAGGACGTCGCCGCCATCGTCGCCTGCACCCAATCGGGGGCGACCGCGCGCGCCATCTCACGGTTCCGCCCCGGCATGCCGATCGTCGCCGTGACGCCGCACGAGCGGACGGTCCGCCAGCTCTCGATGAGCTGGGGCGTCGAGACGCTGCTCTCCGAGCACTCCGGCAACACCGACGACGGCATCTGGAGCGCAGTCGAAAAGGCGGTCGAGGCGGGGTTCGCTTCCCCGGGTGACGTCGTAGTCGTGATCGCCGGCTCGCCCTATGAGAAGGACCCCGTCGCCGACACGCTCCGGCTCGTGAGGATCCGCTGAGCAACCGCTGAGACTAGATCTGCCCTGTCGCTCGAGGCTTTCGGGCCGAGGATGTTGAATCGCCTGCGGTACTGGTGGAGACTCGTCCCATGACAAGCGACACTGCCCAAACCCTCCCCCTCGTCAAGCACTGGATCGGGGGCAAGTCTCACGACGGGACCGGCGAGCGCCTGGGCGAGGTCTACGACCCGTCCACCGGCAAGCTCACCAAGAAGGTCGCCTTCGCGTCGCCCGCAGATGTGGACGTGGCGGTTGGAGCAGCTTCGAGTGCCTTTTCCACCTGGCGCGACTCCTCGCTGTCGCAGCGCTCGAAGCTCCTGTTCGCCTTTCGCCAGCTCACGACGGAACGTGCCGGCGAGCTGGCCGAGATTGTGACCTCCGAGCACGGCAAGGTGCTCGACGATGCCTTGGGCGAGGTCAACCGGGGACTCGAGGTGATCGAGTTCGCCTGCGGCATCCCGCAGCTGTTGAAGGGCAGCTACTCCGAGAACGTCTCGACGAACCTGGACGTGTACTCGATCCGCCAACCCCTGGGCCCGGTCGCGATCATCAGCCCGTTCAACTTCCCGGCCATGGTCCCCGCCTGGTTCTTCCCGATCGCGATCGCATGTGGCAACACGGTCGTCCTCAAGCCGAGTGAGAAGGACCCGTCAGCCGCGATCTGGCTCGCGGAGCGCTGGGCGGATGTGGGCCTGCCTCCAGGGGTCTTCAACGTCGTCCACGGGGACAAGGTCGCCGTCGACCGCTTGTTGGAGCATCCCGGCATAAAGGCAGTCTCGTTCGTCGGTTCGACGCCGATCGCCAAGTACGTCTACGAGAACGGGACCCGGCACGGCAAGAGGGTCCAGGCGCTCGGGGGCGCCAAGAATCATATGGTCGTGCTCCCGGACGCGGACCTGGACATCGCCGCCGACTCGGCCGTCAACGCCGGTTTCGGCTCCGCCGGCGAGCGCTGCATGGCAATCTCGGTGCTCGTGGCGGTCGAGCCGGTCGCGGACGAGCTCATCTCGAAAATCTGCGATCGGATGGCGAAGCTGAAGGTCGGCGACGGCCGCTCCGGTTCCGACATGGGACCGCTCGTGACACGCGCGCATCGAGACAAGGTGGCCTCCTATCTCGACACCGGCGTCGCCGAGGGTGCGGAGCTGGTCGTCGACGGTCGCGCGACGAGCCCGGACGGCGACGCGGCTGGGTTCTGGCTCGGTCCGACGCTGTTCGACAAGGTGACGCCCGGCATGTCGCTCTACCGCGACGAGATATTCGGGCCTGTCCTTTCGGTCGTACGCGTCCCCACCTACGACTCAGCTCTCGAGCTCGTCAACTCCAATCCCTGGGGCAACGGCACGGCCATCTTCACCAACGACGGAGGGGCTGCGCGCCGTTTCCAGCACGAGGTCGAGGTCGGCATGGTCGGAGTGAACGTGCCGATCCCCGTGCCCGTTTCGTACTACTCCTTCGGGGGCTGGAAGAGCTCGTTGTTCGGCGACAGCCATGCGCACGGGACCGAAGGGGTCCACTTCTTCACGCGTGGCAAGGTAGTGACGAGCCGCTGGCTCGACCCGAGCCACGGTGGCATCAACCTCGGCTTCCCGCAGAACACCTGAGTGCCGCCTCACGCGCGGTCGAGGAAACTCCGGCGCACATAGTTCCTGTTCAGGACCACAGGCGTTGTTTCTTCTCCAGATCGTCACCTCGATACCCCGCCTCGTTGCCCGAGACCGCCATATGCTGTCCGGGACAAGGCGACGCTTAGATGCGGGAGCGGCAGCTCCCCAGCCGGCACAACGGGGTGATCGATATAAGCGGACCTCAGGAGCCCACAGAAGCTCTTCAAGAAAGCGAGGCCCGCCTTCAGGCCCTGCTTTCGTCCCTAGACGATCTCGTCTTCGAGCTCGATGAGGACGGGACCTACCTCGGTATCTGGACCGCCAATGACGCCCTGCTGGTTGCGCCACGCAACGAGCTACTCGGGCGCACTCATTCCGAGGTGATCGGTGAGGACATCGGCCTCAGTTTGAAAGAGGTCACGCACAACGTCTTCGAGACCCGCCGCCCCGAGCTCTGGGAGTATCGCCTCGAGGTCACGGCAGGCCTCCGCTGGTTCCAGGGCAGGGTCGCCCCGATCGCCACGAGCGAGGGCGCCCCGCGCAGGATCTGTCTGCTTGTCCGCGACATCACAGCCCAGAAGGAGGCCGAGCAGGAGATCTCGCGACTGTTGTCCCGCGAGCAACTGCTGAGCCGCCTGTCCGAGTCGGTGCCCGTCGGCCTGTTCGAGCTCGACATGGCCGGCAACGTCGCGCTCACCAACGACCGCATGCACACGATCGTCGGCGACCTTTCCGCCAATAGCGTGGACGAACTGACCTCGACAGTCGTGGCTGCGGACCGACCTGCCTTCGAGATGGCTCTTGCCACCGTCATCGGCGGTCAGCCCGTGGACGACGTCGAGATACGTTTCTGCTTCCCGGTGCCCGCCTCGTCAAAGGGCGGCATCGAGAGGGTCTGCGATCTGAGCCTGCGCCCGCTCACCGACCTCGCCGGGGTCGTGGCTGGCGCGGTCGGGTGCCTCAGCGACGTGACCGACCGCGTCCAGCTTCGCCGCGAGCTCGAGGTGCGAGCGTCGGTCGACAGGCTCACCTCGTGCTTGAACCGTGACGCCTCGCTCCAGCTGCTCGAACGCACGACGGCGGCGGCGAAGGCGCCCGGAGAGGGCAACGCCCTCGTCTACATCGACCTCGACGACTTCAAGTCCGTAAACGACCGGTTCGGCCACGCCGTTGGGGACCGTCTCTTAGCGGAGGCCGCCGAGCGCCTCCGCGAGGCGGCACGCAAGGGCGATGCCGTGGGCCGCGTCGGCGGTGATGAGTTCATCGTGATCTGCCCACTCGTGCAGAGCTCGGCGCAGGCAATCGGGGTCGCCGAGCGCGTCGCGGCGGCGACCACGGCCACGATCGACATCGGTACGGCCGAAGTCGAGCTACGCACGAGCGTCGGCGTCGCCTGGACGACCGAGGCCCTCGACGCCGACGCCTTCCTGGCTCAGGCCGACTCAGCGATGTACCAGTCGAAGCGGACCGCCCGCAAGGGAGTGACGCTGTTCACCACTAACGGCTGCTGCGCGCCCGCAAACGGCGGCGCAGGGACGCACCACGCCGCCAGCAACGGACGCGACAGGCCGGGCGAAGGCTGAGCGCCCCCTTTTCACGTCTGCGGACGCCCGAGATCCGGTCTGAGCTGGATTATGAGCCGGCGCGTCTGGGGTTGCAGCGCCAACAACGTCACCAGTAGGGCCGCCGCCAGCAGCATGTACGGCGGAACGTATCCGGTCGCTTGGGCGATCGCCCCGCTTGAGGTCGCCGCCACCGCTTGGCCTGAGGCCCAGGCGAGGTTGGCGAGGCCGAAGCCGAGGCCGTGATGAAGGCCGTGACGATCCGCGCCGTCACTGATCATGGCCGATGCTGGCACGAACAAGGTGCCGTAAGCGGGCAGCCCGACAACGACGAGCGCCACGAGTAACCCGGCGGGGCGCAGCACTGGAAGGAGCACGCTGACGACGACGGCAGCGCCGAGCGAGAGCTTGACCGGGGCCAGTCGGCCCCTTCTGTCGGCAAGGCGACCCACAAGGGGCGCGAGCACCGCCTCCAGGCCCGCCGCGCCGAGGAACGCCCCGGCGATAACGGCGGCACCGGCGCCGAGAGCGTTCAGGCGCAACGGGGTGAGAACGTCGATAGCACCGAAAGAGACCCCGGCGAGAAAGGTCAGCCACATACCGCCCGAGACGCCTAGGTCGCGGAGCGCCCCCGCAGCCCTGCGCAGGCTGTGGGAGGCGGCGTCGAGCGGTGTCGCCACTCGGAAGCTCGCCAGCACGAGGCAGATCCCCGCGAACGTGGCGAGCGCGAATGCCGGCGCCGTCCCGACCCCGCTCGCGAGGGCGCCCAGTATCGGCCCGACCAGCGCGCCCGCGACCGACACCCCGAGCGCGACGCCGATCGCCCTGCCGCGCCGGTCCACAGGCGTGCCCGCCGCGAGCCAGGCCATCCCGCCGGACCAGATGCAGGCACCCCCGAGTCCCTGGGCAAGACGCGCCGCGTCGAGCTGGACGATCGAGGTCCCGAAGCCGAACACCAGCGTGGCGCCGCTCATCAGGCAAAGCCCGAGCACCACCGCCCGCCGGACGCCGAGGCGAGTGACGAGGACGCCACCGGGAAGGGCGCCGACGAGTGTGCCGAAGGGATAGGCCGCGACGAGGATCCCCGCGGCCGTCTTGGAGAGCCCGAGGCTGTGCACGTAATGCGGCAACAAAGGTGTGAGGGCCGTGAAAAAGACGGTGTCGACGAGCACGAGAGCGCTCACGAATGTCAACAGAGCCCTCGCGTTCTCCCGGGGCGCGCCGCCGCCCCGTGCGTTGTGGCCCATAGCTTCAGTATTGCCTGACGGGGTATGCACCCGGCCCGGCGGCGGTATCTCTCGGGTGCGTGCGGCTACTCCTGTGCCGTGGCCGGGTTGGGAGCGCCGAGCGGTGTGCCCTCACCCGCATGCCTGCCCGCGACGACATCACCTGGGGAAAAATCCGGTGACAGATGGTCCATCTCGGTCAGCTTGCCCGGCCACCAGTTCCAGCGACCCAGCAGCGACACCGTCGAGGGGACGAGGAGGCTGCGGACGAGGAAGGTGTCCATCAAGATCCCGAGCGCCAGGCCGAGGCCAATGTCTCGGATCTGGCTACCTCCCGGCTGGCCACCGGCCGTGACAGCGAGGACGAGGAACGTCCCGGCTAGGACCAGGCCCGCCGAGGTGATCGTCGGGCCAGAGGCGCCGACTGCGATTACGACAGCGTCGCGGAGACGGTGCTCGTGCGCCTCCTCCCTGATGCGCGTCATGACGAGGATGTTGTAGTCCTCTCCGAGGGCTAAGAGGAAGATGAACATCAAGAAGGGTAAGAGGAAGGTGAGACCTCCACTTCCGCCCAGTTTGATGAATACGATCGAGGACAGGCCGAGCGCCGCCAGGTAGGAAAGCATCACGCTGGCGAGGAGATAGATCGGTGCGATGAGGCTCCGAAGCACCAGCGCCAGCAGCAGCCCGATCGCGAGAATGGCGATCGGGACGATGTGGATGAGGTCTTGGTCAGAGATCGAGCTCACGTCATAAAGTGCAGGGGCCTCCCCGGCAACCCCGCTCGCGACCGCGCCGATGCTTTGCTGCACCCTTGTGAGGGCAGCCCGGATGGCTGGGACGGCGTTCAGTGCCGGGGTCGAGCTGGCGTCGCCCGCCTTGAGGCCAGACTCGAACTGGATCGTGCGACCGTCCGGGCTCACAAAGCGCGCCGTCGCCCGGTAGAAGTCGTACAGGACGATCGGCACCTTCGCGCCCGGCGAGCCCGCCGCGGGCAGCGGCCGGAGCAGCTTCGGGTTCCCTAGTTCTGCGTGCAGGCTCACGTACACCGATGGCTGGATCGGCGAGCCGGCGGGGTCGAGAGGCCCAGGCAGCGCGTTGAACAGGCCCGTCGCCTGCAGCTCTCTTGCTGCCGTCACGACGGCTCTGGGGTCCTTCCATACCGGAAGGGCGAGCTTGATGATGAGGTTGGTCGGGTTCGAGCTCGCCTCGGGGAAGTACTTCATGAGCGCGGCGTTGCCCGTCGCCGCGTCGCTCCCGCTCGGGGCGTCTGTGGCTCCACCGAATCCTGCCGGCGAGTAGTATAAAGCCCCGAAGGCGAGGGCACCGAAGACGATGACCCCAACCGCGAGCGTGTGCGCCGGGCGCTGGATGACGCGCTGTGCAACCTTGCCCCACCAGCTCTCGTTCGGATCTCCCGCCACGATCTTGGAGGGCCAGAAGACGGCACGGCCGAGGATCGACAGCAAGGCGGGCAAGAGTGTCACACCTGCGACGAGCATCACGCCGATGCCGATCGCGAGCGGGATGCCGAGGTCGTGGTAGATCCCGAAGCTTGCGAAGAGCAAGGTCAAAAGGGCGAGGATGACCGTCCCGGCCGACGCGCTGATCGACTCGCCGACGCGTGCGACCGCACGCGCGACGGCCTCGTGCGGCGACAAGCCCGACCGCATGCCCTCTCGGACACGGAACACCAAGAAGAGCCCGTAGTCGGTCCCAGCGCCAAGGATTAACACGATGAGGAGCAGCTGTGTGATCTGAGAGATCTTGAGCCCGTGAGATCCGAGCTCGCCGATCAGCGATCCCGACAGCTGCAGGACGATCGCCGCCGGCAGCAAAGTGACGAACGGTGCGAGGATCGACCGGAACACGAACAGCAGCAGGACGATGATGAACAGGATCGACAGGGCCTGGGTCTTGTTGCCCGTGGAGCTCGACTGCTTTTGTTGGGCGACGTTGGTAGCGACGACGCCGGCGAGGTGGAACCGCAAGCCGGGTGGCGCGCCCACTTTCCCGAACGCGGCCGTCAGGCCGTTAACGACGTCCTCGGAGGGACCAGGGCTGAACCCGGCGATGTTCGCCTCGGCAACTAACTGCACCGCGTGGGCGTCGGGCGCGGTGCCGACGTACTGGACAGCCACGACGTTGGGGACCTTCTTCGCGGCCGACGCGAGCCGCGTGATCGCCTGGGTGTCAGCCGCGCTGATCGGGCTGTTCTGGGATACGCCGAGGATGATGACGGGCTCGAGCGTCGCCTTGCCGACGAGCGGCTCGGCGAGGTTGCCTGCGACCGTGCTCGGGGCGCTGTTGGGCAGGAAGGCCGAGTTGTCGTTGTTCACCTGGCTCGCGAGCGACGGCAGGTAATGGACCGAAGCCGCGGTCCCGACGATCCATATGACGACGATGAGCCAGCGAAATCGGACGGAGAACCGTCCGAGGCCATTGAAGAACACGTTCATCCGTCCGGGGTCTCCGTCTCGAGCGTGGCCGGTCTCGGCCCGCCGGCGGTCCTTTTTCACGGGCCGCGGCAGGCTTCGCACAGGGGGGATTTTGTCAACGAATCATGCCAGAAGGCGGTGATCGGTTGAAAACCTAGCGTTTCGCCGGCGCAAGTCGCGCTCGCCCGGGTCGCGGCAGCCACCCAGGCCGGCGAGGCGGTTGAGCTTCGCACCGGTTCCTGCATCCTGAATATGCGAATAGGTTGCTTAATAGGGATCGATGGAAAGTGAGACAACGCCGTCATCTGGGGGCGAGCATGCCACGAGGACAGGCGGGGCTCGGGTTGGCAACGCTCTCTCGTCTCGTGGAGCGCTCGGAGCCTCCTCACAGACCACCGGCACGGTTTGACTGTGCCGCCCGGGCCTCGGCCGACGACCCGGGCACCGCGAGCTTGACAAGACCGACGTCAAGGCCTCGGGAGCGGCTGTCAGTGGAAGTCTCTGGAAGGGCCGACTGCCATCGCGAAGTCGATCTCCTCCAGATACTCGGCCACTACGTTTGAGGACGAAGGTGCCCGCGGATCGGCGCCCTCCCCACGTTCGAGCCTCCCCCGCACGAGCAGCACCACCGCGGAACGCGCCGCTGTGCGATAGCGGGTCCAGCATCCCGGTGAGCAGATGACGTTCACGAGCCCTGTCTCGTCCTCCAGGTTGAGAAACGTCGTCCCTCCCGCCGTCGCCGGCCGTTGCCGGTGTGTCACCACGCCGGCGACAAGGACCTTGGCCCCGTCCGGCACCCGCACAAGCTCGGCGTTGGGGACCACGCCGCGGGCGGTCAGCTTCTCCCGTGCAAAGGCCATTGGGGACGAGCCCGGCGACAGTCCTAGCGTCTGCAGGTCTGCGGACATCTCCTCGATCTCGTCCATCTCAGGGAGCACCGGGGCATCAGTCCCGACCACGGTGCCGGGAAGACGATCCGGACGGGCCTCGGCGGCTGCACCCGCCGCCCAGAGCGCCTCGCGGCGAGAGAGCAGGCCACCACCGGTCCCACGGGCACCGGCTACTGCTCCCCCTTGATGGCGAGCTCGATCCCCAAGCCCGGCGAGTGCTCCCGAGGTGGCGAGAGACTCGAGGCCAGGGCGCCCGACACCGCTCCGGCGGGCGAGATCCTCCATGTCCGCGTACGGCCGGCCGGCGGCGATCTTCTCGGCAAGCTCCGCCCCGATCCCTTTTACCGAGGCGAGCCCGAGACGGACCAACGGGTCGGAGCACCCGGGCTGGTCCGCGGGCTCGAGCGATGCGGACGCCTCGCTCCTGTTCACGTCCGGACCGCAGACGACGACCCCGTGACGCCGGGCGTCCGCGACAAGGGTGTGCGGCGCCCAGAAGCCCATCGGTTGGGAATTGAGCAACGCGGCGAGGAAAGCGGCCGGGTAGTGCAGCTTCAGCCAGGCGCTGACATAGACGAGGTAGGCGAAGGACACCGAGTGGCTCTCTGGGAAGCCGAAGTTGGCGAAGGCGGCCAGCTGCTCCCAGATGGTGTCGGCGACCTGACCCGTGATCCCCCGCTCGGCCATCCCCGCATAAAGGCGGGCGCGGAGGCGCTCCATGCGCGAGGCAGAGCGCTTCGAGCCCATGGCCTGTCGGAGCTGGTCGGCCTCGGCGGCTGAGAAGCCGGCGGCGTCGATCGCCATCTGCATGAGCTGCTCTTGGAACAACGGCACCCCGAGCGTCTTGGCGAGGCTGCGCTCGAAGCAGGGGTGCAGGTATGTGACTGGCTCTGCCCCGTTGCGCCGGCGCAGGTAGGGATGTACCGAGCCCCCCTGGATCGGCCCGGGACGGATGAGGGCGACCTCGACGACGAGGTCGTAGAAACAGTGCGGCCGCAACCGGGGCAGCGTGGCCATCTGCGCCCTGCTCTCAACCTGGAAGATCCCGACCGAGTCGCCACGGCACAACAGGTCGTAGACGGCCTCTTCCTGGGGGATAAGGGCAAGGTCGATCTCGTCGTGGTGATAGGCGCCGACCGTGTCGACTGCCCGGTGGATCGCCTCGATCATCCCGAGGCCTAAGAGGTCGAACTTCACGAGGCCGACCGCGGCACAGTCGTCCTTGTCCCACTGGAGCACGGTCCTGTTCTCCATGCGGGCCCACTCGACTGGGCAGACCTCAGAGACGGGGCGGTCACAGATCACCATCCCTCCGGGATGGAGGCCGAGGTGGCGGGGAAAACCCTCGAGCTCGGTGGCGACGGCCAGCACACGGGCGGGGATCCCGAGCTCGCTCGCGTCCTGTTCGGGGCCCGGCTCGCAAGCGACGTCGTCGCGACCCGGGCGAGCGTCACCGGCTGCGCTCACTGACGCACCGCGCCGGGCGGCCTCATCCTCTGCGGCCGCGCTCCACCAGGTCCAACGGTCCTTGCGGTGCGGCGCGCTCGGGTGGTGGCCGTCGCCGAGCGAGCCCCACCGTTCGATGCGTTTCGCCCAGGCGTCGACCTGGCCAGGCGAGTGCCCGAGCGCCTTGGCCGCGTCGCGTACCGCAGAGCGGGCCCTGTAGCTCACCACGACGGCCACGAGGGCTGCCCGCTCGCGCCCGTAGCGCCCGTATACGTACTGGATGACCTCCTCGCGTCGGCCGCTCTCGATGTCCACGTCGATGTCTGGAGGCCCGTCGCGCTCTGGTGACAAGAACCGCTCGAACAACAAGCCGAGGGCGACGGCGTCAGCGTTGGTGATCCCGAGCACGTAGCACACGGCCGAGCTCGCAGCGGACCCTCGGCCCTGGCAGTAGATCCCCGAGCGCCGGCAGAACTCGACGATGTCCCAGACGACGAGGAAGTAGCCAGCAAAGCCGAGCTCTTCGATCATCGCCAATTCATGCTCCAGCTGTCGCCACGCTCCGGGCACGCGTTCGGACCCGGGCGGGCCGTAGCGCCGTGTCGCCCCGTCTTCGACGAGCCGGCGCAAAAAGCTCATCTCGCTATGGCCCTCGGGCACGGGGAAGTCGGGAAGCTTGGGGGCTACGAGGCGCAGGTCGAAGGCGCACGCACGCCCGAGCTCAGCGGCGAGCTCGACGGCTCCCGGGTAACGGGCGAAACGCCTCGCCTGCTCGGCCCCCGAGCGCAGGTAGGCCGCTCCTGCGGCAGGCAGCCAGCCGTCGAGCTCGTCGAGTGGACGGCCCGAGCGGACCGAGGCGAGCACCGAGGCGAGGCGGCGGCCCGCCGGCAGGGCGTGGTGGACGACGTTGGTGGCGACGATACCAAGGTTCTTCTGCACGGCAAGGGCTGCGAGAGCGTCGTTGCGTGCCGAGTCGAGCGGGTCGTCATGGTCGAACAGCTCGACGACGACGTTCTCGCGCCCGAAGCGCTCGACGAGCCGGTCGAGCTCTCTGGCCGCGGCGACGGGCCCGGCCTCGACGAGCGCTCCGGGCACAGCTCCTTTGCGACAGCCCGTCAGGACGAGGAAGTGGCCTCCGCCGAGCGCGGCGAGCCGGTCAGTGTCATGGCGGGGACGCCCCTTCTCGCCCCCGGCGAGGTGACCCTCGCTGATGGCGCGGGCAAGGCGCGAGTAGCCGGCGGGATCGCGGGCGATGACGACCAGGTGGGAACCGGGTGGGTCGGGGATCCCGGTGCGCGGGGAGGCCGCTACGGCCGGGGCGCCAGCGAAGTCCGGGCCGTGGGCGGCGAGAGTGAGCTCGGCACCGAAGACGGTGGGCACTCCCGCCTCCTTTGCCGCTTCGGCAAAGCGCACCACACCGTAGAGCCCGTCGTGATCGGTCAGCCCCAGAGCGCAGAGCTCGAGCCGGGCGGCTTCGGCGATGAGCTCCTCGGGATAAGAGGCACCGTCGAGGAAGCTGAAATTCGAATGGCAGTGAAGCTCCGCGTACCCGGCCACCCGAACAGGATAGTGACCTTGTCGAACATACGTTCGTGAGAAGTGGATCTCGCTGGAGTTGCCGGGACGGCTGCCACCCCCGGCAACTCCACACTGGACATTCAGCAAACTCACAGCTTCGTCGACGACAATGGCGAGGTGGTAGGAGGAGAAGCGAGACCTCGCGTTCTCGTTGTCGACGACGAGGATTCCATCACCGAGCTGGTCTCGATGGCGCTGCGCTACGAGGGCTTCGACGTGCAGACCGCCGCCAGCGGCTATGCGGCGCTCGAGAAGATCGACGAGTTCCGGCCCGACCTCATCCTCCTCGACGTGATGCTGCCCGACATCGACGGCTTCAACATCGCCGAGCGACTCCGGCGCGACCGGCGCGACGTCCCGGTGATCTTCCTCACCGCCCGGGACGCCACCGAGGACAAGATCCGGGGCCTCACGATCGGCGGCGACGACTACGTAACCAAGCCGTTCAGCGTGGCTGAGCTCGTGGCTCGTACCCAGGCCATCTTGCGTCGGGCCGGCAAGGGCGGCCCCAACCGTGAGCTGCTCCAGCTCGCGGACCTCGAGATGGACGACGACGCCCACGAAGTGCGCAGGGCGGGCCAGCTCATCGACCTGACGGCGACCGAGTACCGGCTGCTGCGCTACTTGTTGTCCAACCCGAGACGGGTGCTCACCCGCTCCCAGCTCCTCGACCACGTCTGGAACTACGACTTCGGCGGGGATGCCGGGGTGCTGGAGACATACGTCAGCTACCTGCGGAAGAAGATCGACTTCACCGAGCCGCATCTGATCCACACCGTGCGAGGGGTCGGCTACGTGCTACGCCCGCCCCGCAATTGACGAGCATGCCCACCTGGATGCGAGTTTGCGGAGTTTACGGCGACAGCCGGGACTGCTCATGTCGTTGAAGGTCCGGCTTATCGCCGTCCTGTGCGCGTTCGTGATCTTCGCACTGGCGGCAACCGACGCGATCACCTATACGTCATTCCGTAGGTACGCGGTCGACCAACTCGACCAACAGCTGTTCAGATCGGCGGGCCTGGTCTTGAGAAGCCTGGGCAGTTCCGGACAACTGGGCAACGACGGATCTGAAAACTTTGCAAACCAAGTCGTCACGCCCGGTACCGTCGCCGGAGAGCTCGCAGCCAATGGCCAACAGGTCGTGCCCTGGCAGGCTTTCGAGGATTCGTCCCTGGCACCCCCGATCGTTCCCGCCTCGCTTGCGAGCCTGGCAGCTGCCGGCTCGGCGTCGGTCTACGCGACCGTTCCCGGGAGTGGGGGCGTCCCTTCGTATCGAGTGCTGGTGCACCCTTTGTACAGCCTCGTCACCGGTGCAAAAACCGGGAGCGTGCTCGTTGAGGCGATACCGCTCACCGGCACCAACGCTGCGCTGCACCGCCTCCTCCTGCTCGAATTCCTCGTCAGCTGGGCGGTGCTGATCGCCCTTGCAGCCGCAGCCTGGCTCATCATCAGACTCAGCCTGCGTCCTCTGCAGAAAATGGCCGACACCGCGGGCGAGATCGCACAAGGCAACTTGAGCAGGCGGGTCGAGGAGGTCGACGAGCGAACCGAGGTAGGCAGGCTCGGGGCCGCGCTCAACGTCATGCTCGGCCGAATCGAGACGGCGTTTCGCGAGCGCGAAGCCTCCGAGGAGCGTCTCAGGCGCTTCGTCGCCGATGCCTCACACGAGCTGAGGACCCCGCTCACATCGATCCGCGGCTATTCGGAGCTGTTCCAGCACGGGCTGGCCGACCGCCCCGCCGACCTCGACACGGCGATGCGTCGCATCGACAGTGAGTCGACCAGAATGGCCGGGCTGGTGGACGATCTCTTGTTGCTGGCCCGCCTCGATCAGGGACGCCCCCTCGAGGGGGAGCCGGTCGACCTGGCGGTGCTGGCCGAGGACGCGGCCCAGGACGCGCGAGCCGTCGACCCGGCTCGCACGGTGACATGCGAGGTGCGGGCACAGTGCCGGATCATCGGGGACGAGGGACGTCTCCGCCAGCTTCTCGGGAACCTCGTCTCTAACGCGCTCGCCTACACTCCCGCCGGCAGCCCCATCGAGATAGTCGTGGACCTCGAGCCCCCGCGCGGTGGGGCCCGCTCCCGGGCAATGATCACCGTGATCGACCATGGACCCGGGATAGGCGCGGACGCGGCCGTGCACGTCTTCGAACGCTTCTGGAGGTCCGACCCGGGAAGAGTCCGCGCACAAGGTGGTGCCGGCCTTGGTCTCTCGATAGTGGCTGCGATCGCGGACGCCCACGGTGGCAGCGTGGTGCTGAGTGAGACCCCCGGTGGGGGCGCCACCTTCAGTGTCGAGCTGCCCTCCGAGCCCGGGCCGGAACCAAGCCTTTGGGGCTCGCTCGAAGCCTCGACCGCGGAGGCGACAACAAACCATGCCCACCCGATGGTTGACCCGTCGTTCGTCGACAGCCCTGTCCCGCCGGCGCCGGCGCCCTGACGGGCAGCTCACGAGGAGGTGCCTTCCAGCCTCACCGGGTCACGGCCAATGTCGGTGAGATTGACCGGGCACCAATGACAATCCGCGGTGCGCTGCAGTTTGTTTGCCCACCGCTCATAGCGTGGTCAGCGCGTCGTGCTTACTAGACCTCAAGCAGGTCCGAAGATCAGCGCGACGGTCGCAGTTCGAAGGTCGCGCTCAGGTCTCAGTGCCCGCGCCCGTGAGCATCACCTTGTTCAGGCAGGCGGCGCCATGCCAAGGGTGACCGTGACGGTCTCGGTACCACCGATCAGGTTGTCGAAGGTCACCTTCGCACGATCGCCGGGTCGCAGCGCGTGGATCAAAGTCGCGAGCTCACTCAGATTGGCGGTGGCGTGACCGTCGAAGGCCACGATGACATCGCCCTCTGAGATGCCGGCTGCAGCCGCCGGGCTCTGCGGGTCGACGTATTCGAGGCCCACCCCGGTCGTCGACGCCGAGCCTTGCAGGTAGACGGTCTGGCCCTCTATGCCGAGGAAGGCGAGGACGCCTAGCACGATCCCCTTGTCGGCCTTTCCGCGCTCGATTTCATTGGCGATCTGCAGCACGCGGTTGATCGGCAGTGCGAAACCGATCGGGTTGGCCCCATCCGCGCTCGCCGCGGCCGTGTCCATGCCGACGACGTCCCCGGACGAGTTCACCAGTGGGCCACCGGAGTTCCCGGGCTCGATCAGGGCGTCCGTCTGGATCATGCCGTTCAGGGTCTCGGTCGTGCCGGTGTCGTCGCTCGCCACGATCGTCCGCCCGAGTGCGGTCACCGCACCTGCGGTAACCGTGGACGGAAAGCCCTGGCCGCCTGCGTTGCCGATCGCGACGACCGAGGTCCCGATGCTGAGATGGCTCGAGTTGGCGAATTTCACGGTCGGCAGACCGCTCACCCCCTTGAGCTGCAGGACCGCCACATCGGCCGTCGCGTCGGTGCCCACCACAGTTGCGTTGTAGGTACCCCCGTTGTCGATCGAGACCTTGATGTAGCTGGCTCCCTCGACGACGTGGTTGTTGGTGATGATCTCGCCGTTGGAGGTCGCGATCATGCCTGTCCCCTCACCGAGGTTCGTCGCGATGTCGACGACGGCGGGATCGACCGCGACTGCGATCTGAGACGTCGTCAGCGAATGCCCGGCGGGCGAGGTGGCCAAGGCCGCCGAGCCCTGACGCGAGCGGGACAAGTAGGCGATCCCGACCCCGGCTCCGGCGCTGATCAGTATGAGCGCCACTGCAATCACAGCCACAAGCTTGCGGGCGCGTCCCGGACGTGCCCTCCCTGGCGGCTGGTCGTCAGCCGGGCTGTAGCCGCCCGGCGGGTAGGTCTCGGACGCGTACGGGCCGTAGCCGTACGGCGGGTATCCGCCGGACCCGTAACCGGAGGGCGGATAGGTACCGGCACCCTGACCACCCGGTGGGTAGGCCCCCGAGGAACCTGTGCCGTGACTCGTGGAGGAGTTGAAAGGGGAATTCTCCTGCTCGGACGACATGGGCCAGAAGCCTTGTGACGGCGCCGGGCCCGGCGCGTCGGACCCTGGCGGCGTGGCGGCCGTAGCGTCGTCCTCTGCCCAGAAGACTGGGGGCTCGCCCGGTTGACCATGCTCTGGCTGCTCGTCGTTATGTTCGTCCATCACCCTCACCTCTTGGCCAAGCGCTCCTTTGGCGCCGGGGGCGGATCCATGCCGATCCCCTGGCTCGCCTTGGGCAGCTCGGACCTCGACGCCTCAATAATGCGGTCGGCTGCTCAGCCCCTCCTCCACGGTCCCTGTGAACCCGCTGAGAGTCACGGACCTGCGACAAGTCTTCCCGAGGACTGTCGAGACCGAGACAAGCTCAATCGTAGGTGGCTTCCAGGTACCACCTTCCCTGCTCGAGGACGAGCAGGTGAGCGGTGCCATCCTCGAGCAACACCTGCAAACGGGCCCGCCGCCGGGCCGCCGCGGGATCCCACCACCGCTCGTCTGTCGGCCAGGGCCCCGACCAGCCCGTGACCGCACCAGATGGGCTGCCGGCAACCATCAGCACCAGGTGGGAAGGCGCTGACGTGCACCGCCCGCGTCCGGTCACCCCGACCGGGCCGCCGTTTGGGTCGAGGAGCTCGACGGGAACGGGCACCGGATGGACAAGAGCCGGCGAGGGAGGCGGGAGGCGACCTGGCCAAGGTGGCGGCTCCCGGGCAGCGGCCCCTGCGGACCGGCGGACCGGCCGGGCACGCATGGAAGATCGCCCTCCCCTTCCCGGACGGGCCGTCTTCAAAAAGGGGGCTCCGGCTCCATTGTCCTGCCCGAGCTCCTCGCCCCAGGGCACGAGGCGGATCTGTTCGCCCGGGCCCCTCCCACCCGAGCGCACCGCGGTCAGGACCGCCTCGTGGCCGAGAAGTCCCTGGATGCGCGCGAGGCCGCGTTCGACTTGCCGGCTCGCTTCGGCGATGCCTCCTGCGAAGTCCAACTGGCGTCCGGCGTCGGGCACTGCTTCGCCGACCGTGAGCCTCAGCATGGTGACACCGGCGGTGGGGGCTGTGATCACCGGGCCCTGCAGCCACCCCTCGAGTTGCCACCGGACCCGGTCCACCATGGCCCTGGCGGTAAAGGGCCTGTCCCCGCGCCAGCACCGCTGCAGTGACTCGCCATGCTCCGTCTCCGCCTCGACGAGCAATTGGGTGGCGGCGAGTCCGTGCGGGGCGAGGCGGCCGACGAGCTCCTCGGCGAGCCCTACCGCTACAAAGGCTAGGGCGTCGGCCCGGTCGGCGGGCGGGTCGAGCTCCCGGCAGACAGTGAGGTCCGCCGGGGGGTTCCCTAGAGCGAGCGGCCGCTCGTCGAGCCCCCGGGCGAGCCGGTGGGCGAAACCTCCCTCGGTGCCGAAGCGGGACATCACCGCCGCCTCGTCCAATGCGCCGAACTCACCCAGGGTGCGGATCCCGAGCCGCCCGAGCACGTCGGCGAGCGCGGGCAAGCCGAGAACCTTCACCGGGAAGGGGCCGAGCCACTCCGGTGTCTGAGAGCGCGGCACGATCACGCCTTCTCGAGCAGCGAGCCGGGCTGCGAACGGCCCGTCGGCTATCCCCGCCCTGCACGGTGGTTCGGGGGCCGCAGTGCCGGTCGCTGCGGCAACGGCGATGACGGCCGCGCCGGCAGCGTCACAGACCTGCGCCGCGAGCGACGCCTCCCCTCCGAAGTAACGCGCCGCAGCCCGGACGGGTATGGCGCAGGCCCCAGGCCTGGTGAGTTCCACCTGGGGAGTAAAGCCCGCAACCGCCACGACGACAGGTTCGAAGCTGCGGGCGTCGCGCGCCGCCTCGGCGCCCACCACGACAAGCTCGGGGCAGCATGCCTGGGCCTCCCTGCGCCGCTGCCCGAGACGTACCCCCTCGGCCCGGGCAGCGGCGGAAGAGGCGATCACCCGGTTGGCGGCGACGATCACAGCCGGACGGTCCGCGAGCCCGGCGGCGACGAGCGGCCAATCAGGACACCAGACGACGAGAGTGCGAACCTGGGATGTCATGGCCTCAAGCCGGGAGCCGCAGCCGGCCTCGTCGCGGCCGGCTGGCCTCACCGCGACCACCGACTTCCGCCTCGAGAAGGCGGAGGCTGAGCAGCCCGTAACCGTTACCGAGCCCGGACCAGGCCGACTCGGTGACACCACAACGCAGGTCGGAAGGACCCGGCCAACGACCAACGCGCACCGGACCGCCGTTGAGCCCTCTCGCCGCCCCGAAGGGGCTCGCCGGGTCGAACACGACCAAGGTCGAACGGCGCTCCCGCGCACGGGCGTAGAGCCGCCTGGCGTCCGCGGGCCTCACGGGGCTGTCCGGGGCGAGGCAGACGAGGTCTACGGTCTCGAGCAGTGTCGTGACGACGCTTTGCCAACGACCTTCCGATCCCGGGCGGGGGACGAGGACGAGACGGTCCAGATCGACTCCTAGCTCGGCCGCGGCCACAAGGCCGAGCTCCGGCAAGCCGACCACCGCGCACCAGTGGCCCTGGGACGATGTTCCTGCGAGCAGCAAGGCCAGCAGGCTCGTCAGTCCCGATGCCCGGCTCGGCTGGGCTGATCCGGGCGCGCCGGGCCCAGAACCGAAGGGCCTTTCCTGCGTCTGCAGGGGCCCGAGAAGGACGGTGCCACCTTTCGGGAGCCCGCCGCCCGGGAACAGGCCGGCCAGCACCGAAGGAACCGGCAGGATCCGCTCGGCCGGCAACGGGCCGGGGACAGGGCGAGGGTGAGGACCCGGGGTTGCGATGCCGTTGACTGGAAGGACGCCGGAGAGTGACGGCGCCCCGGCAAGAGCATACGTGGCCATGGCCGCAGTATACGAACACATGTTCGATACGAAAAGAGGGGGCCGACGATGGCAAAATCAGTCATCGCTCCCGTCGTGCGCCAAGCCGAGCTCGCCGATGCCGGCGCGCTCGCGGTCGCACACATAAGGTCCTGGCAGGCCGGTTACGCGGAGGTGATCTCGGACGAGTTCTTGCGGGGGCTGGACTCAGAGCTCGCCCAGCGCACCTTGCGCTGGCAGACGATCATCCTCGGCGCCGAAGCGGAGAATCACTTCGTGCTCGTCGGCGAGCTCGACGGCGAGCTAGCGGGCTGGCTTACCGGCGGCAATTGCCGTGACGCCGGCCGGGATAAAAGACTCGGCGAGGTGTACGGCTGCTATGTCGATCCCGCCCACTGGCGCCGGGGGGTCGGCAGCGCCCTCATGGCGGCCGGGATCGAGCGGCTCGTGAGCGCCGGGTACCGCCAAGCGGTGCTATGGGTGCTGGCCGACAATCCACGAGCGCGAGCGTTCTACGAGCGTCACGGCTGGCACACCGACGGGGGTCGCAAGACCTACGAAGTGGGCGGCGAGCGCTATCCGGAGCTGCGTTACCGCCGCCAGCTGCCCTGAACAGCCTCAGCGGTGCCCAGGACGATCGTCATGAGGCGGTGGGGCGGGTGGCGAAGCAGGCGGAAGCCCGGGGTTGAAACCCTGCATCCCTCCTGAGCCCGGGAAACCACCTCCCATGTCCGGCCCGCCCGGGCGCGGGCCCATCGGGCCCATGAAGCGGCGGCCACCCCGCAAGAACGCCGCCGCCCCGGCTCCGAGGTACTTGACCGCGAGACGCGTCGCGACGTACCCGGTCACGAACAGCCCGGCGATGCCGATCAGGACCAGTACCACCGCCAAGAGGTAGGAGTGGTGCTGACAGCTCTCGATCACCGACAAAGGGGCCGTCTGCGGCGGCCCACCCGGCGATGGGCACGAGGCGGGCAGATGCGTGTTCTTCCACGCCGTCCACAGCACCAGCACCCCGCCTGTCAGGAAGCACCCGAACCAGACCATCTGCAGCAGCATGACCCGCTTCAACATCCGCGTCGCCTTGGCCATCACCTCGCTCGGCGTCTGCACGACTTCGCTGCCCATGACGGTCCTCCCGCCTGTAACGCCTTTCACAAAGCTACGCAGATGGCGATCCCACCGCACTCAGATCAACCCCATTCCGATCGTCCCCCGCCCATCAGGCGAGGGCCACCAGGTCGCCAAGGTCGTCGCTCCAGGTGTCCTCCACGCCGTCGGGCATGAGGACGACGCGTTCGGGTGCGAGCGCCTGCACAGCGCCGGGATCATGGGTGACGAGCACGATCGCTCCGGCGTAGGTGTGCAATGCCTTCAGCACCTCGCTACGGCTGGCGGGATCGAGGTTGTTCGTCGGCTCGTCCAACAAGAGCACGTTCGCGGCGGAGACCACGAGCGTCGCGAGGGCAAGCCGGGTCTTCTCCCCGCCCGACAAGGTGCCCGCCAACTGGTCGATACGGCTGCCGCCGAAGAGGAACGACCCGAGCACGCGCCGAAGCTCGGCGTCGGTGACAACCGGGGGAGAGCTGTGGCGGACGTTCTCGTAGACGGACTTAGAAGCATCCAGCGTCTCGTGCTCCTGGGCGTAATAGCCCAGCTTGAGCCCGTGGCCGAGGACGACTTCGCCGGCGTCGGGCCTCTCGATCCCAGAAAGAACCCGAAGAAGCGTGGTCTTGCCGGCGCCGTTCAGGCCGAGGATGACAACCCGGCTGCCCCGGTCGATGGCGAGGTCGATGCCGGAGAAGACCTCCAAAGAGCCGTAAGACTTCGTCAGCCCGGTCGCGCTCAGCGGGGTCTTGCCGCACGGCGAAGGGGCCGGAAAACGCAGCTTGGCGACCTTGTCCGAGCGGCGGACCTGCTCGAGGCCTTCTGTGAGGCGCGTGGCCCGCCGGTCGAGGTTGTGCGCCATGCGCGCCTTGGTGGCTTTCGCGCGCATGCGGTCCGCCTGGGCGCGCAGCTCGACGACCTTGCGCTCGGCATTGGCCCGCTCGCGCCGTCGCCGGCGCTCGTCGGTGGCGAGCTGGTCCAGGTAGGCCTTCCAGCCGAGCCGGTAGACGTCGAGCTGGGTCCGCGTGGCGTCGAGATGGAACACCTTGTTGACGACTGAGTCGAGGAGGTCGCCGTCGTGGCTTATGACCATGAGCCCGCCGTCGTGCGCGCGCAGGAAGTTGCGCAGCCAGGCGATCGAGTCGGCGTCGAGATGGTTCGTCGGCTCGTCGAGGATGAGAGTGGGGGCCCCCGAGAACAGCACCCGCGAAAGCTCCACCCTGCGTCGCTGCCCGCCAGAAAGGGTGCCTAGCGGCTGGGTCAGCACCCTTTCTGGTAGCCCCAGGCTGGAGGCGATCGAACCGGCTTCGGCCTCGGCCGCCCAGCCGCCGAGGAGGTGGAACTGCTCCTCGAGGCGCGAGTAGCGGTTGAGCACCTTGTTCTGCTGCTCGGCGTCCCCTCGGCCCATGTCTGCGCGGGCAGCGTGCATGTCGTGCACGATGCGATCGAGGCCCCTCGCCCCGAGGATCCTGTCGCGGGCGAACACGCTCAGGTCGCCCGTGCGGGGGTCCTGAGGTAGGTACGCCACAGGCGCCGAGCGACGCACCGAGCCGGCGGCGGGGAGAGCCTCGCCGGCAAGGACCCTGGCGAGGGTTGTCTTGCCAGCGCCGTTGCGCCCGACGAGCCCGATCCGGTCCCCGGGCGCGACTTGGAAAGTCACCGGCTCGACGAGCTGGCGACCGCCGGCGGTGAGCTCGAGGTCGGTGGCAGTGATCATGAAAGGTGGGTTCGCTCCGGGGTGACGGCGATTCGGCAGGCCGCGCGGGCCGCGCCATGCGCGACCTCGCACAGGCCTGCGCGAACTACCGGACTACTAGCGTAAACCGGACGGCGAGGGTCCCAGGTCGTGACCTGGCTAAGGAGGCTTTCCGCAACGCCGGGGAGAAGACGTCGCGGCTCAGAACCCATCTGAGTGGCCGACCGCGGCCGTCATCGGACAGGCGGGTCACTCGGTCCGGCGCTGAAGCGCTGCTGGCACGAACGGCCGGTAGCGTAAACCGGATGGCGAACGGGTCGGGCCCAAGGCCGTGAGCCCTCTGGAAGGTCCCGGGCCGGTGGCCTTGGTGGGAAGCGGCGAATTCCTCGACGTGATGGAACCCCTAGACGCCGAGCTGTTGGAGGGGCGCCCCCGCCGGGCGGTCTTCCTACCGACTGCTGCCGCCGAGGAAGGCCCCGAGCGGGTGCGCTACTGGCTCGAGCTAGGCGCCAAGCATTACGCGGCCATGGGCGTCGATCCGGTGCCGCTCGAGGTTCTTGACCGCCATGACGCTGCCCGCGCCGACCTGGCTGCGCAGGTGGCCGGGGCGGGGCTCGTCTACCTCTCCGGCGGCAATCCTGGCTACCTGGCCCACACGCTCGCGGGTACGGCTGTATGGGAGGCGATCCTCGAGGCTTGGCGCGGCGGTGCCGCGCTTGCTGGCTGCTCCGCCGGAGCGTGCGCGCTTAGCCGGGTCGCGTACGACTTCAGGCGACCGGGCCGCTTCAGCGGAGAGGGGCTTGGTGTCGTCCCGCAGTTGGCCGTGCTCCCCCACTTCGACCGTTTCGAGCAATGGATCCCGGGGCTTGCCGACCAGGTGCTCACGCGAACACCGCCGGACGCGGTGCTCGTCGGTATAGACGAGGAGACGGCGCTCGTCGGGGGCGGCGACACCTTCACCGTCCGCGGCAACAAGTCGGCCTGGCGGATCGACCGCGACGGAACTCGCAGGCAATTCGAGTCGGGCCAAGTCCTGGAGCTGGTATCGATAGGTCCTCGCTAGGAGGCGCCGGCAGATCTGTCCGTCCTCTCAACAGTGCGCACGCGATGAGCATCATGAACGGGAAGACAGGCCGCTACCAGTCTCGCCCACAGCCGAGACGTGATGCTCGAGCACTGCTCGGCGAGAACCGCCGCGACAAGGCCCGGCGAAACCCTGCGTTGGAGCCCCCGAGGTCGCCTCGGTACTCTCGAAGCGTGCAAGTTGAGGTGCGACAGATCCCGACTGCTGCGAGCTACCCGTTGCGTCACGCGGTCCTGAGGCCACAGCAGGACATCGAGGCGGTGGAATGGGAAGGCGATGAGGATCCGGGCACGGCAACCTTCGGAGCCGTCGAAGACGCGAACGGCACCATCGTCGGTGTTGCGACTGTGCTCCGCGAGTCGGCGCCTTTTGAACCCGTTGTCGCTGGGCTGTCGGGCGAAACGGGCGTCGAGTCGGTGACGTGGCGCCTGCGAGGCATGGCAACGCGTGCGGACCTTCGCAGCCGCGGTATCGGTTCGAACGTCCTCGAGGCCGTGGTGGAACACGTGGCGGCCGAGGGTGGGCTCCTCCTGTGGTGCAACGCCCGCGTAAGCGCTATCGGCTTTTACGAGCGGGCCGGTTTTCGGACCTGGGGCGACGAGTTCGTCGTGACCTCCATCGGGCCGCACGTGGTGATGTGGCGGCGGGTGGATCCAGAAAGGGTGAAATGACCAACGGCTTTGAAGTGCGCGACCCCGAGGTCGTCGGGCTGCTCCAAGAGATGATCCGCAACGCGTGTGTGAACGACGGCAGCGATGAGTCCGGCCACGAGGTCGTCAACGCCGAGCTCCTGCGCAGCGGCCTCGAGGGGTCGGGCTGTGACATCGAGAGTTTCGAGCCATTGCCGGGACGGGTCTCGCTCGTGGCCCGCATCGAGGGGAGCGATCCCGGCGCGCCTTCGCTCTGCTACCTCGGCCACACCGACGTCGTGCCGGCGAACCCTGACACCTGGAGCCGTGACCCTTTTGGGGGCGAGCTGACCGACGGTGAGGTTTGGGGCAGGGGCGCTGTCGACATGTTGAACATCACAGCCTCGATGGCCGTCGCATTCGGGCGCCTCGCCCGGAGCGGCTTTAGGCCGCGGGGCACATTGATCCTCGCCGCTGTCGCCGATGAGGAGGCTCTCGGCGCGCACGGGGCGCACTGGCTCAGCGAGCACGCAGCCTCGGCGGTGGCGGCTGACTATGTACTAACCGAAGAGGGCGGTATCCCCATCGATACGCCCGCTGGGCGGAGGCTCCCGATCACAGTCGGCGAGAAGGGCAGTTGCTGGTGCCGGCTGCGCGTCCGCGGTGTGGCCGGGCACGCCTCGGCACCCCTGCGGACAGACAACGCCCTCATCACCGCGGCCGAGGTGACACGGCGCCTCGCCACGTTCAGGCCACCAGCGCGCATCCACGACGCTTGGCGCCGCTTCGTCGAGGGAATGTCGATGCCGGAGGAGATCGGCGCCGTGCTCCTCGACCCGGACGCCATCGACGAGCTGTGTGAGTCGCTCCCCGATCTCGGCCTCGCCCGCCAGGCTCATGCCTTGACGCACATGACGATCGCCCCGACGATCGTCCACGGGGGCACGAAGCTGAACATCATCCCTGACAAGGTCGACCTCGACATCGACGTACGCACCTTGCCGGGCCAGGACGAGGCCGAGGTGCGATCGCTCCTCGCACAAGCCATCGGGGACCTCGGCGGCAAGGTGGAGATCCTCTGGGCACATAACGATCCGGCAACTGAGTCGCCGATCGGGACGCCGCTGTGGGACGAGCTCGACGCCATGGTGAGACGCTTCCACCCCGGCGCCAAGAGCATCCCCTTCTTCAGTGCCGGTGCGACCGACGGGAGGTTCTTCCGCCGGCTCGGCGCGGTCGCCTACGGCTTCGGGATGTTCTCGGACAGGCTGAGCTTCCAGCAGTTCATGTCGATGTTCCACGGCGACGACGAACGAGTCGACGTCGAGTCGCTGGCACTGTCGGCGGAGATGTTCGAGGCTCTCCCCCGGTCGTTCCTGACCTGAGCGTCGCTCAGGTCTCCAGGTCCTCGCCGTCCTCGCTACCGCCGTTCTCGTTGTCGACATCCAGCCAGGTGGCAAAGCGGTTCACCACCTGCTGCACACCGCCGCCCACTCGCTCCACGATCCTGGCAAAACGTTGCCTGTAGTGCTTGAGCGCGGCATCGAACTCGGCTGACGGCGGCGGCTCTTGACCGCGGCGGAGATAGCCCCGCGAACGCTGACGGTCGAACTCGCCTGAGGCCACCCACGAGATGAGCTCGCGGACCCGGCGGACTGGGAAGGGGTGCGTGGAGCCGATCTCGCGCCAAAAGCGCGAGTAGCGCGCGAGGGGGTCGTCCTCCTCCTCGTACTCGGTGGCCTGGCGGATGAACGCGTCGAGGTCCAGACCTGGTACCGGCCCGCCCGCCATACGCATCAGGGTCCTACATGTCAAAAGCGGGTCACCTGTCCCGAGCGCGCTCGCCCGGTCGGCCGTGAGCTCGGCGGCTCTGGACCACTCGAGCAGGGCGTAGTAGAGCGCCCGGAGCGGCAGGCCCGTGAAGGGCGTCGCCGCCAGCGCTCCGCTCAGGATCATCTCGACGAGCTTCAGCGTCGTGAGCAGGCTCACGTGCTCGGCCAGCACATGGCCCATCTCGTGGGCGAGCACCGCTTGCAGCTCGTCCGAGTCGAACGACCTCGCGAGACCCGAGGAAATGAGCGTCACCGGCTCGTTGGCGCCGATCGTGGTCCCGTTGCCGACCGGGAACTGGGTCACATATAGCGAGGGGCACTTGGCGATGTCGAAGGTGTGGGCGAAACGGCGCTGCATAGCCCACACCTCAGGCAGCTGATCCTCTCCGAGGCGGACCGAGTTACCCAGCATCAGCTGACGAGCCAGGCGCTCGTAGCTGGCCTCGGTGAGCCTCCTGATGACCTTGTCGAGCATCGGGACGCTGTGCAGGGCTGCCGCGGCCGCCCGGTCGGCGGGATGGGCGAACCCCTGGGCACTGATGTCCGGATAGCTGAGCGCTATTTCTATGGGCATGGCAGCCGCCTTCCGTTTCGCGCGAGCAGTCTCTCACTCCGCAAGCGGCCGCGGACCTGCGGGCGTGTTCACAGTCCGGCTGGCAAGTTCCCTCTCACGAGCACGGGGGTCGTCGGCACCGGTGTCCCCCCGAGCGGCTCCGCCGTGATCATGAGCGCCGTCATGTTCGCCTCCACCCGCAGCGGGGCGGATGACGGATTCGACCCGAGCACGCCGAGCGAGACGAGTTTGCCGCTCGAGAGTGCCCAGAGCTGGAAGGTCTGCAACCGACCGATCGCGGGCATCGCCGGGTTGATCAAGTAGCCCTGACCCTTCAAGATGACCACCGTCGCGCTCCAGGCGGGGTGGGTGGCCGAGGTCAGCTCGATGGTTTGGTGCGAGGGGTTAGACAGGACGCCCGTCACACTCGCCTCTCGACTGAGGCTGGTGACCTTCTGGTCCAAGTTGGCCACCTTGACCGCCAGCAACCCGACGACGAGCACGAGCGCGGCGGCGACGGCGCCGAGCGGGACGATAAGGGCGAGCCGCCGCCCGGGTCCCAGACGCGCGATCGGCGACAGCGCCGGCGGCTCTTCTTGCAGCGAGACGGAGATGCGGTCCCAGAGCTCGTCCGGCGCGACGGCCGGGCCCTCGTCGGCGGTGTTGCCCAAAAGGGCCGCGACTTCACGGTGGGCGGCGAGCTCCGCCCTGCAACGCGGGCAGGTCAAGAGGTGATCGTCGACCGCTTGGCGCTCTTCGGCGTCCAGCGCATCCAGCGCGTAGACGCCGAGCAGCTCCTCGAGCTCGTCGTGCGTCATGCCTGCTCGCCTCTCAATCCCAGACCGGAGACGCTGAGCTGGCCGTGCATGCGTTTGAGCCCGCTCCGGATCCTGCTTTTCACCGTGCCCTCCGGCTCACCGAGAATTGCCGCCACCTCTCGGTAGGTATGGCCCCGAAAATACGCCAGCTCGATCGGCCGCCGCTCGGTGTCGGGCAGACCGCCTAAGACCGCCCGGACCTGGCCGGCGACGATGATGTCCCCGACCTCGCGCTCGAGGTCGTAGCCGCCCTCTGCGGTCTGGCGCGCTTCGCGCTCTTCGCGCCGGCGGCGGGAGGACTCAGAGCGCATCTGGTCCACCGCGCGCCCGTGCGCCTGAGCGAGCAGGTAGGAGCGCAGCGAACCGCGCTCGGGGTCGAAACGATCGGGAGCGTTCCACAGCCGGACGAATACCTCTTGCACGACCTCTTCGGCGGCTGCCTTCTCGTGCAGCAAACGGCGCGCGAGACCGAAGACGGCCCCTGCGTGGCGCCGGTAGGTCTCCGCGAGCGCGTCCTCCCGATAACGGGCTATGGCGAGCGCGAGGTTGGCGTCGCTCGCGTTTGACAGTTCGGGTCGCACTTCACCTGGACTACGGAGCCGTGGGTAGTGTGATTTGGGCACGGATGCGATGGGATCTTGTCATGACCAAAACGGTTCTGACCACGGCAAATGCTCCTCCAGTCCGTTGTGCTATTTATACGAGACTGTCGAAAGAAACGGATGACCTCTGGTGTCCGCGCCAAGAAGCCGACCTTCGCAAACTCTGCACTGACCGGGGTTGGGCTGTCGCTGCAGTCTATTGCGACCCAGACCGTTCGGCAGCTGATCCGAAGATAACCCGTGAGGCTTACCAGCAGCTCCTTGTGGACATCCGAGCCGGAAAGTTTGACGCTGTCGCTGTCTACGACTCGGATCGACTTCACCGGATGAACCGCGAACTTGAGGACTTCGTGGTCGTGTGTGAAGCAGCCGGAGTCACCAAGCTCGGCTCCGTGACCGGGGATATCGATCTCAACAATCCTGACGCGTTGATGCTGCTCCGGTTCAAGGTCACAATCAACGCTGCCGAGGTAGAAAAGACGCGGCGCAGGGTGCTGCGCAAACAACGCGAGATCGCCGACAACGTCATTCCGGTCGCACTAGGCGGGTCTAACAACGCGGAGAATCTCCAAATCTTGTGCGGACCCTGCAATCGGAGGAAGGGTGCCGGATTGAGCACCCAGTGACCGGCGTTCATCCGCGAGTGTCTCAGTCATCCGCGAGTGTCTCAGCTACGTCCTCGCTTCACCGAACCCCCACCTTCCCCCAGCTTTCGACTGCCCCCGGCCGTGCTCCTGGTCCTTGACTTAGAGCGTGCGCGGATAGGTGTCAGAGATAGACCATCCACCGGTCGTTGAGTTGGCCCGGCTTTCATGCCGGGTGCGACCCAAACCAACGACCAAGTGGAGGTCTCCACCATCATGCGCGCAC
>JBEKMZ010000023.1:0-42747 GCA_049523315.1 Acidimicrobiales bacterium
GGCGTCCACGGCCATGCGGCGGGGCCTCGTTCCGGCCGAGGCGGCGCGTTCTCGATGAGCCTGGACGTCGACGCGGAGCGGCTCGCGCAGTTAGCGGCTACCGTACTCGACGTGGGCATTTCTGAGGCGGGGGCTCAGGAGTCGCTGGCGGACATGCTGCGCCAGCCAGCGTTCCAGGAAGTCGCGTCACTTTTCCGCCAGTTCATTGCGGCCGCGGGCAATGGCCACGGTGCGCCTGGCATCGCCAGGGTGCTGCAACAGCACACCGGCAAGGCCGTGATAGTGGAGGACCCGGCCGGCCAGGTCATCGCGGCGAGCGGTGCGGAAAGATCTCGCACATCTGACGAGGTGCCGAGGCGGCCATTGCCGGACAACGCAGCCCATGCCGTCGCTACCTTCGACGGCGACAGATGGGTGGCGGTCGCTTGTCCCCTTGGTGAGGTGCTCGGGGCAATCAGCCTTCTCGACCCAGACGAGGAAGCGACGGGCGTGGACCTCTTCGAGCTCGAACAAGCTGCGACCGTGCTCGGCTGGGACCTTCTCCACAGCCGTGACGTCGCCGAGGCCGAGGTCAAGCTGTGGGGTGACTTCGCGACCGAGCTCCTCGAGGATTCCGACATGGCGCGCGTCCGGTCGCATGCCGCCCGGCTGGGTTACGACCTCGACGAGCCGTACCGTGCCGTTCTCGTGCAGGCGCCAGAGCCGACTTCTGCCGACCTGCGCGAGATCGTCGGCCGGGCTGCGGCGCGTCTCGACGTCAAAGGCCTCACGGCTGTCCGCCCCAATGGGGTCGTCCTGATCGTCGCCCAGGACCAGAAGTGGGCCGAGTTCGCGAGAATCCTCGATCTCGAGCACGATGCTGCGCTTCGCGTCGGTGTGGGCGGCCTGTACCGCCTGGAAGAGATCAGAAGGTCACTTGGTGATGCAGAGTTCGCTCTGACGCTCACGATCTCGGCCGTCGAAAAACCGATGGCGGCTTTCGACGAGCTTGGCGTCTGGCGGCTGCTTGCGCGCCCGGACGCGGACGATCTACAGCAGCTCGTCGACACCTGGATCGGGCCCCTGATCGAATACGACCGCGAGCACCGCAGCGAGCTGCTCAAGACACTCGTTGCCTACCTGAACGAGTTCGGGGCCCTGGAAGCGACCGCCGCCAAGCTCTTCGTGCACCGCAACTCCTTGCGATACCGCCTCGTTCGCATCGCCGAGCTGACCGGGTGGGACCTCAACGATCCCGAGCAACGTTTCCACCTTGATCTTGCCTGCCGCGCCCATATGGTCCGCCAGGCCTTCGACGGGCGGTCGCCTGTCACCGGGCATGACGCCGAAGGCAAGGCCGCCGCGAAGGGATCCCGGCTCCTTCAACGCCGCGCTGAAGCGGAACGTGGCGCCCTCCCCGCGAAGAACACCCGCGCGAAGCCAACGCGGCCCGGCCACACCTGATCGGTCACTCTCCGAGCGATGTCGACACTCGAGAACCTAGATCACCGGGAGTCCCGGATAACCGGCGGAAGTACCGGATCTGGCCGGTGGGCAAGAGAGTGACGCGGTAGCGTTTTAGAAAGTACGACTGGAGGACAAGGCACGTGGTGGCAGGGCGCCCCGACGCTGTGCCGGCGACGAGCCGGACGGCGGTCACCTCTCTAGAGCCGAATGCAGAATGGCCTGGTTCGAGCGCGATCGAGGCCCGCGGCGCCACCGCGATCACCGCGGAGATCCCGGCTGTCCCGGTCGCTCCCGCCTACGGCGTGCTCCTGCCGGACGGCTCGATCTGGTACCCCGGCTCGAGACGCAAGCTCCCGGCACCAGCGTTCTTGCGGGTGACCGTATGGACTCTCGCCGTCCTCGTCGCGATCGGCGGTGCCACCCTCGTGCTCGAACACTTCCAGCCGTCGTGGTTCAACCCGATCCGTCACGTCGTCGGCCAGCCGGGCCTGCTCGCCGGCACCAATCCGGGCAGCGGGACGAGCACATCAACGACCATCCACCCGGTCTCGGACAAGATGCAGCAGACCTCGGCGGGCCCGAACACAGTCACCTACTCTGTCCCGGGGGCGCCCTACGTTCTGACGATCAAGACGACCCAGCGCTGCTACATACAAGTCAAGTCCCTCGTAAGTTCGACGTCGCTTTTCAGCCAGACCATCGGTGCCGGCCTGTCGCAGTCGATCACCGTTCCCGCAGGCTCGGCCACGCTCGAAGCCTTCGCCGGCGGATCATCCTTGTCAGTCAGCGTCGGGGCGACACGCGTCGGCACCCTCGCCAAGCTCGGCTACGCCGTCATCTACAGGTTCAACCCGCCGAGCTCGTGACGAGCGGTTTTCAGACGGCCTCGAGCGCCGGGCGAAACATCGCGCGCCAGCAGCGTTTCTGGACTCGCCGCGCGGCGAGCTGGGATCACGGTGCCGCCAACAACCCCGGCCTGGTCAAGGTCGTGGAACGGGTCCTTTCCGAGTCCGGCCCGGCTCCGGCGACCCGGGCGGTGGATCTCGGATGCGGGTCCGGGCAGGTCACGCTCGCACTAGCGCGCCGCTGCGCGAGCGTGCTCGGTGTCGACGTGAGCAAGAAGATGGTCGACCTGCTGCTCGAGAACGCGAAGCGCGAAGGGATCTCGAACGTCGAGGGACGGGCGGTGCCAATCGAGCACCTCGGACTTACGGCCGGCTCAGTGGACCTGGTCGTCTCCAACTATGCCCTTCACCACCTTCGCGACAGGGACAAGCAGGGCGCAGTGAACGAGGCCTTCCGCTGGCTGCGACCGGGCGGCAAGCTCGTGATAGGCGACATGATGTTCGGTCGCGGCGGGGACGCCAGGGACCGCGAGATCATCGGCTCGAAGCTGAACCTGCTCCTTCGCAAGGGCCCGGGGGGATGGTGGCGGATCGTGAAGAACGCCGGCCGTTACCTGATCCGGTTCCAGGAGCGGCCGGTCTCGATGTCCGCGTGGGCGGAGATGTTCAACAAGGCCGGCTTCACCGATGTCCAGGCGCTGCCCGTCGTAAACGAGGCCGCCGTCGTACGGGGCACGAAGCCCAGCAGCTAAAGCGGCCGCGGCGACGAAGCGGCTACCGCCGCGACGAGCTCGGGGACGAACTTGGCGACGTCGACCGTGCCGACACCTGAGGCGAGGCTGTAACCCGGCAGAGCCGGGTATCCGGTCACCGTCATGAGCTTGCCGCCCTGGGTGAAAGAGACCGAGTTGTCGCCCTTGGTGACCTCGACGATGCCGGGCTGTTTGGCGGCCGACATGGCGTAGAGGGCCGGGTTGATGACCCCGAGGGGGTGACCGGCCATCTGATCGGCTAGGGCGACCACCCCGGCGAACAGTGGCGTGGCCTCACTCGTGCCGCAAGTCGGGTACCAGCCTGCCGCCTGGCCCGCGAAGCTCTGGTAGATGTTGACCGCCCCGTTGCAGGCCGCGCTCATGGAGATGTCGGGCACGCCTCGATGAGCACCCACGACCTTGGCCACACCTGCCTGCCAGCTGGGACGGCTGAAGATGACCGACTTGCCACCGCCGCCCGCGAGAGGGCTCGGGCCGGCGTTGCCCCCGATGTACTCGTTGGTGGCGACGTTGTAGGTGTCGTTCCAGACGCTATCCGGGGCCGTGCGATTGCCGACGCCGTCTAGATGCAGCTGCGTGCCCCCGATCCCGGTCACGAGAGGGTCGCTGTCGGGCCACGAGGTCACCGGGTAGGTGTAATAGGACGTCTCGTTGTACTCGACGTCGGCTGCACCGGAGTCACCAGCCGCCGCCAGCACCGTCACACCGTCGGCGGCGGCATCAAGGTACGCGGTGCGCAGGTTCAGCAGTGACTCGGCCGTCGGGAAGGTCTGCTCGGTCGCACTGAAGCTCTGACTGATGACATCACCGAGGTGGTTGCTGAGGACGTACTCCTCGGCCGCCACTATCTGGGGGAACCCGGTCGTGCCTTCGTTCTCCGAGGTCGGAGTCTCGACGAGCAGGATGTCGGCACCGGGAGCCATGACGTGTGCGTACTCCACGTCCAGGGTCGTCTCACCGGCCCAGCCCACCCGGTTGGACGACGCCTCGTAAGGTGCGACGGCCCCGGCGGGCTGGATGATAGTGAAAGAAGGCGGGGCGGACAGCTTGTACTGGGCGTCGAAGACGGCGAGGTCGTGTTTGATCGTCGGCGAGCCGTAGGAGTCCACGATGACGATCGTCTCACCAGCGCCGGTGATCCCTTTACGGTAGAGCGGCCAGACGTTGTAGGCCTGGCGAATCTGACCGGCGCCGTAGCAGGCGATGTGGACCTGCTGCTCGCACTCAGCGGTCGTGGCGGGGCTCGAGAAGGCCTCGCCGACGTGGATGGCGTCGGGGCGGATGATTACTGCGCTCGGGGAGATCGGGGACGGGCCGGAAGCTCGGGCGCCCCTTTTTATAGAGCTGGCCTGCCCCGCCGCGGAGATGGCCGCCGTGCCCGCCGCTACGGCAGCCGCCGTAGCGAGAATCACCGCTGTGCTGCGAAGCCTCATCCTGGTCATCGTTCCCCCGTGCTCTTGACCCTCATGGTTTCCAGCGATGGTAATTCACGAGCGGCGCAAGTAGGCCACCGCTCCCCTAGGTGAGCCAGACGTCCTCGAGGCGGTAGGCGCCGCCAGGGTTCACGGCGAAGTTTTTGAGGTTCGGCAACCAGGCGTAGATGTTCGGCGGGTAGTCAAGGGCGATGTAAGGCGCATCCTGAGCGACGATGGCCTGGATCCTCGCGTAGAGCGCCGCCCGCTTGGCGCTGTCGAAGGTGGTCTCGGCCTCGCGGACGAGCGCGATCGCGCTCGGGTCGTCGTAATAGGTCCAGAACGAGTGCGAACCACCGTCTTGAACGTCGACTTGGAACGAGGCCATCTCGTCCGGGTCGCTTATGTCGTTGGTGGCGCCGTTGATCATGGCCTCGTAGTTAAAGGCCTCGAAGGCGGCGGTATAGGCGGCGTCGTCGAGCCCACGGATCGACACGTCGATGTTGAGGACCTTGAGCTGCGATTGGATCACCGTCGCGGCCTGGACGTACTGGGTGTTGCCGCTCGGCACGAGGATCGAGGTCGAAAACCCGTGGGGGTAGGCCGACTTCGCGAGCTCCGCCCTGGCCGCCGAGACGCTGTAACTGAGTGTCGGGACCTTGGCGTAGTACTGCAGGCTCGGAGGGAAGAACGAGTTCCCGGGCTGGGCCGTCCCGAATGTCGTGACCTTGGCGAGCAGTGGGATGTTGATGGCGAGGTTAATCGCCCGGCGGACATGGCGGTCCTTGTACTGCGGCACCTTCTCGTTGAAGAACAACAGGTCGACCGCCCATGACCCGAACTCGTTCAGCAGGAGCGAAGAGTCCGACTTGAGCCCGGACACCTGTGCGGGGGGGACTGCGGAGATCACGTCTACCTCGCCCCCCTTGAGCTGCTCGACGCGCTGGCTGTCCTCAGGGATGTAGCTGAAGTTGACCTCGTCCAGGTAGGGCTTGCCCGACTGCCAGTAGTTCTTGTTCCTGACCAGAACCGCGTTGCCGCCCTTCACGAAGGACTTAAGGGTGAACGGCCCCGTGCCGATCGGGTTCGCGAAGAAGGCGGCCTCGCTCTGACCCCCGAAATCCGCTGGCAGGATCGAGTTCGCGAACACAGAGATGTCCGAAAGGAAGGGCGCCCACGGCTGGGAGAGCTGGAAGGTGACGGTGTGAGAGTCGGTGGCCTTCAAGGACTTGATCGCGAAGTCCAAGAAACTGAGCGGGCCCGTAGGGGCGATCTTGGCCCGGTGGATCGAGAAGACGACGTCGGCCGCCGTCACGGGCTTGCCGTCGGAGAACTTCACGCCCGGGCGAAGCGAGAAGGTCCAGGTCTTGCCGTCCGAGCTCACCGTGTGACCCTGGGCCAGCCATGGTGTGAGCTGGCCGGTCGGGCTGGTGACGTAGAGGGGCTCGAAGATCTTGTCGAGGGTGTAGACGTCACCTTCGACGATCGAGTTCGCCGGGTCGAGCTGTGTAGGACCGGTCTGGCGACCGAAGTTCAATGTCCCACCCCGCCTCGGCTTGGCACCCGCGGTCGCGGTGGTCAGCGGCGACGCGGAACTGCTGGCGGCGCCGAGCAGTGGGCTCGCACCGATCACACCTGCCCCTACGACGCCGAAACGGAGCATGTCGCGCCGCGTGTAGCGCCGCCTACCCTCGTCAGTGCCCGCCCGCCCGCATTCGTCCTGTCGGTTCGTCACTTCGAAAGCCTCCTTCGTCACTGCGCTCGGTCCGCCGTTCGGCTCGACCGCAAAACCTATAAACCCGATGAGATTTATCAGCTTAATCGGGTCCGAGCGGCCCCGTGCAAACGGGGGTGCGCAACGACCGGCCGGCCTCGCTGAAACACACCGGTGACCGCGCCCGGCTCGCTCAGGCGGGCGAGGTCCGAGGGTTCCTGGTCCACGACGACGGCGTCGAACTCGTAACCCGGCGCTATTCGCCCCAGGCGGCTGGCGACACCGCATAGCTCGGCTCCCACCGAGGTCGCAGCCAGCAGTGCCTCCTCGGTGCTCATCCCCGCCCTGCACAACAGAGCTAGCTCGGAGAGATTCTGGCCGTGGTCGTCCCGATGGCCGAAGTCGCTCCCGAGCGCCACCCGCACGCCAGCCGCGCGTGCGATCCGCACCGCCTCGCCCAGGTGCGCGCCGACCTCGATGGCCCGCTCGGATCGACTCGGCTCGAGGGCGCCCGAACGCGCCAGGGCTACGAGCCGCTCGTAGATGGTGAGAGTCGGGACGAGGAAGCATCCGCGCTCGGCCATGGCCGCTGCGTCCTGTTCGGTCAGGAAGGTCCCGTGCTCTATCGAACGCGCCCCGGCCGATATCGCCCAGCCGACCGCTTCCCCGCCGAGCGCGTGCACCATGACGGGGCGGTGACGTCGGGTGGCCTCTGCCACCGCGGTAGCCAGGTCCTCGAAGGAGAGCTCGGCATCGAACCCGCCGTCGGATCCCGCTAGCACCCCCCTCGTGGCAACGAGCTTGACCCAGTCCGCCCCTGAGCGAAGCGCGAGACGGACGGCCTTTCGCATCTCCTCGGGGCCGTCGGCGAGATGCGGCGGCCTGCCCGGATAGTCAGGCAAGGAGTAGTCCACCGAGCACTCGAGGCCTGGTCCGGCCATGAAGCCGTCCAGGTGGCCCCCGCTCGAGCCGATCGCGACCACCGAGACCTGCATCGTCGGGCCCGGCACGAGCCCCGCTGCGACGGAGTCACGCACGCCGGCATCGGCGATGCCGGCGTCGCGTACGAAGGTGACGCCCGCTTGAAGCGTCCGCAGCAGCACCTGCGCCGTCTCGAGCACGCGTCGCGAGAACGGGGTGCGCAAAAGTTCGAGGGTGTCGAAACTCGAGAGTCCGCTGTGAACGTGGCAATCGAACATGCCGGGCAACACCCACAGGCCCTCCCCGTCGAGGTTGACCTGGGTGGTGGCTGGCGACAGGTGGTGGCCGAGCGCGACGACGATCCCGTCCTCGACGGCTATATCAACCGGTCCCACGAAACTACCGGACTCGTCGAGCACGTTCGCTCCGCGAATGAACACGTCCGACTCGGGTTCGCGCCTTGCGCGTGGCATCGGGTCGCCCCGGATCACCTGCCGAGCACCACCTCTGCAACGCTGGTGACAGCGACGATGTGCTCGTCTGGGTCCGCGAGGCCCGCCCCCATCGTGTTCAGCGAGCGGTGGGTCGCCCCGAGATCGCGCCAGAGCTTGGCCTGCTGGCCGAGCCGGTCGAGGTCGCCGTCACCGAACTCGAATTCGAACTTGCCTTCCACCCCGATACCTGCGGGGTCGCGCCCCGCCTCGGGGGCCGCCTCTTCGATGACTCCCCGCGCGCGCTCGAGCTCCCGGCCCGGGTCAACGAGAGGGAACCAACCGTCGGCCAGGCGGCCGGCGCGGCGCAGAGCGACCCGGCGCGAGGCCTGGGCACCGAACCAGACCGGGATGGGCCGTTGCACCGGCATGGGCGCCAGGCCAGCGGTCGTCACCAACTCGAAGCGGCCTTCAGAGCTCGCAGACTCTTCAGTCCAGAGTCGCCTCATGAGCCTCACTTGCTCGGAGATGCGTTCCCCTCGATTGGAAAAGTCCTTGCCGAGCGCCTCGTACTCGACCCTGTTGCAGCCGAGCCCGGCGCCGAGGCGGAAGCGCCCCCCGGTGAGGATGTCGACGTCCGCTGCCTGCTTGGCGACGAGCGCGCTCTGGCGCTGGGGGAGGATGACGATCCCAGTCACGAGCTCGAGGCGCGAGACCGCCGCCAGGTAGCCGAACAGGACGAAGGGCTCATGGAACGTGCTGTGCAGGTCGTAGGGGCTCTGCCAGTCCGGGCGACGAGAAGTGTCCGCGCCGAGGACGTGGTCGTACGCGAGCACGTGATGGTAACCGAGCGCCGAGACGGCTGCGGCGTAGCTGCGAACAGAGCCCGGATCCCTCCGAGCTCGGTCTGGGGGAACACGACGCCGACCCTCATCGGCCATCACCCGCGCACACGAGCCCACAAACGATCACCGGCGAAGCGTAGCGACGCGACCTCGGCCACGCCTTCGATCCCGGCACGCCGCGGCGGCGCTCAGGGCTGGGTGCACTTGGTCCCCGTCGTGCTGATCGTGGTCTCGGCGGTGGCAGACGAGGGTGAGCTCACCCAATGTGTGCCCTCGTAGCCCTCGACCTCGAACCAGTAGTTGGCCACCCCCAGCGTCCCGCTCGTCCACGAGGTCCCGGTTTGTCCGCTGACCTCCACTGCGTACCCGCTTGTCGCGGACGTTGTCGAGTACAAAACGGTGTAGCTCGTCGCGTGCGTCACGGCGCTCCAGGTGACCGTCACCTTCTGTTGGGTTGACGACGCGCAGGCGGCCGAGGCCGTAGCCGGTGCAGATGGCATGGGCTGAGCTTGGGCCTCCCCGGTGCTGCCCGCGTGGAGCACTATCGCCCAACTCGACGCAAACGCAGCACCGGACATCAGGGACGCCGCGCAGACGGCGCCCGCCAGGACCAACGAGACGCGGCTTATTCCAGTGAGTCGGAACCTCGCTCCCACCTCGGATACCTCAAATAATCAACTCGTCCAGCTGTCGGTGGCCGGGCTCGTCGTCGAGGTGGCGGCGCCACCCGTGGCCGTGACGCCCGTCAAGGACGGCATCGAGAAGTACGTGTTCTCGCAAGCAGCGGGTGTAGCCGACAGCATGCTCGCGTCGCTGGTGAAGGTCACGACGAGTGGGTCGTTCGCCTGACCGCTCGCCCCGACCGTGAGTGGCGTTGTGAGATTGTGCGAGGTGCCGCTCGTCGCCGTCGAGTAGTTCCAGTCGACGTCGCTCGGAGTGGAGGCGAGGCAGCCCGCCTGCTGGGTCGTGAGCGCGCTCGTCGTGTACCCGGTCGCATAGACCGAGTTCGCGGGCAAGTTCACGGCTGTGATCGTCACGGGATACGCATTCGGGTTGGAGATGGTGACGACAACGTCGCCGTTCCCGCCCGGATACAGGACGTTGGTGGCAGCCGGCGAGGCGACGACGCTGATGGTCAGGTTGGACACCGTCGCCGACTGCGCCTCGCCACTCGAACCGGCGCTGAGCCCGACGACCCAGTTCGTCGCGGCGTATGCGGAAGTTCCTGCGAGCAGGGCACCTACGACTGCGGCGACGAACTTCAAGCGCCGCGAGACGGGCCGCCTGGAGTTGGTATTGCTTGCTTCGGCCTGCTGCGCGTCTTTGGCGTCTGGCTCGGACATCCCGGACTCTCCTTTAGCATTGAATATATTGAGTGCTCCTCGACCTGAGCGAGCCACCCGGAAGATTGTCGGTAACGGCCATTTAGGCCTTTAGCCTGTTCAGTACCGGTTTTTCTTCAGTACTGGGCTCCTCTCAGTACTGAGTTCGCATCAGTACTGAGAGATAAGCGTTCGATCCGTACCCCCGGCATCGGCCTCATATGGCACGCCGCGGCGGCCTAGAGGTGAAGAAGTCCCGTGCAAGAAGTCAAAGTGTCACGGTGAGCTTCGCTGGGTGATCAAGAGGACGAACGACAAGTTGCCTGCTTCGGGGCGTTATCTGGTAGCTGCGGCAAGCTCTTTCGGGGGCGGCTAGCGCGAACCGATGTCGTTGGGCAGAGTGATCGCGCAGAGCACTCTTGAGCCCTGCTCCACGATGACGGTCCCCGTCGGGCTGTCAGCGTCACGTGGTTGTCACGGCGGCCAGAGGTACTTGGCGTTCGCGGCCCAGTGGCTAGTCTCGGTGCCGTGTTGCCGGCATGGCTCGAGTTCGAAACGATTGACGGTGCGCGACCTGTCTGCCACGGTCTTCGACGGTGAAGGCACCGGGCAAGCCGGGCGAGGGCTTTCGGCGAGTCTTCGGGCGAGTGCCGGAGGGGGTCTGGACCGCTCCCGGCCGCGTGAACCTCATCGGCGAGTTCACGGACTACAACGACGGTTACGTCCTGCCCCTCGCCCTTCCTTACCTCGCTCGTGCGAGCGCCGGGCGACGTAAGGACAGGCTCGTCAGGGTCGCCTCCGCGCAGCGGTCGGATCGTTCCGAGACGACGGTCGTGGAGGCTCTGCTTGACGCGCTCGCGCCGGGGATGAGCGGTTGGACGTCGTACGTGCTCGGTGTCGTCTGGGCGATTCGCGAAACCGGCGCGGAGCTTGGCGGAGTCGAACTCCACATCGACAGTGACGTACCGATAGGAGCCGGACTTTCCTCCTCCGCTGCGCTGGAGTGCTCTGTGGCTCTAGCCCTGCACGACCTTTTCGGCCTTTCTCTCTCGCCACAGGAGCTGGCCTGCCTCGCCCAGAAGGCGGAGAACGAGTACGTCGGGGTGCCGACGGGCATCATGGACCAGACCGCATCGATGCGATGCCAGGCTGGTCACGTACTGTTTCTAGACACAAGGACCCTCGAGGTGCGCCAGGTGCCGTTCGACCTCGAGGCTGCCGGTCTGACCTTGTTGGTCGTGAACACAGGCGTGAAGCACGCTCTCGGGAACTCGGCGTACGCCGAGCGCCGGCGCGACTGCCAACGCGCCGCGGCTGAGCTAGGGGTCGCCGCCCTCCGCGACGTCCCCCCAGAGAAGATGGCTACCGCCCTCGCCGAGATAACCGAGGAGGTCGTGAGGCGCCGGGCGCGCCACATCATCAGCGAGCAGAGCCGGGTGCTCGAAGTGGTAGAGCTGCTCGAGTCAGGGCGCCCCTTTGAGGTTGGGCCCGTGCTGAGCGCGGGGCACCGATCGCTCCGCTACGACTTCGAGGTCTCCTGCGCCGAGCTCGACACGGTCGTGGACGTCGCCGTCGCGACAGGAGCGCTGGGCGCTCGCATGACCGGGGGAGGTTTCGGGGGCTCGGCGGTGGTGCTCGTGGAGCTCGGTGCCGTCGAGGCCGTGACAACCGCCGTCGTCGGTGGTTTCGCCGCTCGGGGTTTCGCCCCGCCGGAGGTGTTCGGTGTCGTAGCTTCCGGTGGCGCTTCGAGGCTCTTGTGAGCAGCGCACGTTCGGGGGTGCTTTCTGACTGGCCATGCTCGGGCGCGGGCGCGCCTTTCCCGTCGCAGCAGAAGGCGGCGTCGCCGTGCTCGGCGAGACATGTAGCTCGCTGAGAGCTCCTTAGACGAGAAACGCCTCGTGAGGACTGCCCTCGACCCGCGCCACCGGATGCACGAGGTCTTCCACCTCGCGGCGTGGGAAGCCTCAGCGTCCCCTGCGAGGCCTTCGCCCTCGAAGAGACCCCGGTCGGCCGTTACCTGGACAGTCGACTTGGTAAGGCGATAGCGACGCTTTATTACTCTTGCCCATAGCACGTGTTGCTGTTAGGTTTCCATGTTGGACAGGTAACTTGACCGGTCCAGTCCGAGCGAAGGCGCGGATCATCTCAAGGTCAAGGGAAATGGGGACACCATGACAACAGAAGATCATGACGAGATCACGGCAAAGCGCGAGTTGTCCCGACGGCGCTTCTTGCGCAATGCGGGTGCTGCGGCCTCGATCCCGATGCTCGCCGGCGTAGCCGACATCCTCGCCGAGCACGGAGCCGGTGCGCAGACCTACAAGCGCAACAGCGAGCACCCGTTCTTCGCGTCGCACCCGAAGTACCACTTTGTGATGGATAACCACGTCACCACGAACTCGTTCTTCACCGCGACGATCTACGGCTGCCAGGACTTCTGCGCCCTCACCGGTTGCTCCTTCAGCTGGGTCGGATCGCAGACCTCCGTCGTCTCGCAGATGGTCTCGGCCATGCAGGCCGGGATCGCCTCGAAGGCGAACGGGATAGGCGTGCCGCTCATCGACAACACAGCCTTCAACGGACCGACCGACGCCGCCCTCAACGCCGGCATCCCGGTCATCGCCTACAACGCAGACGTTGCGCCCGGATTCGTCAACAACCGGATGGCGTATGTCGGTCAGTCGAACCTGACGGCCGGAGCTGCGGTCGCCACTCACATCCTGGCGCACGGTGTTCCGCACCTGACCTCCGGCGACCTCGTCGCTGGTGTCATTGCCACGCCTGGCACCGGCAACATCCAGCCGAGGATCGATGGCGCAAAACCAGTCTTCAAGGCTGCAGGGATCGACTTCGTAGAGGTCGGGACTTCGCCAACTGAGGGCGCTCCGGAGCTCGACGCGATCTCGTCCTGGTACGCAGGTCACAAGAGCGTGAAGTTCATGATGACCGTCGACAGTGGCGACAGCAACGCCGTTGCCCAGTTCATCACCCAGAACCACCTGAAGGGCAAGGTCGGCGGTTCCGGATGGGACACAGGCCTGCCTGTGATGGACGCCATCGAGGCTGGCTCGCTGCTCCAGACGGTCGACCAGCAGGCCTACCTGCAGGGCTTCGACACCTTGATGCAGCTGTTCCTCTTCAACATCTCCGGGGGGCTGATGAAGCCAACCGACACCGACACCGGCACCGCCATCGTCGTCAAGGGGACCGTTAAGCCGTACCTGGGCACCTCGCGCTGGGAAGGCACGAACGCCAAGGAGACCGTGTCCACCCCGCCGAAGCCGATTCCGTACTAGGCCGTCGGTTAAAGAAACGGATTGAAGGGTCGCCGCAGAGGTGGCCATTGACGTAACTGACCCGGCCGAGCCGCAAGGCTCGGCCGGGCCTGCATCACCTGCCGGCATCCCTCCCGGAGAACCGACGGAGGGCCTGCGCCGGTACATCTGGCGCGCATTCGTCGCGCAGCGCGAGGTCACGCCCGTCATCATCACAATCGGGCTGTTCCTGTTCTTCATGTTCAAGTCGCCGAACTTCGCGACCTCGCTCAGCCTCAACTCCGCCGCCGGCCTCGCTGGGCCATACGGCGCGCTCGCCGTCGGCGAAGTGCTCATACTCGTGCTCGGAGAGATCGACCTCTCCGCCGGCCAGGTCTTCTTGTTCACCCCGTGGGTCATGTACTGGCTGTGGACCCTCGGAGTCCCCGTCGGCTGGGCCATAGTCGCCTCGCTCATCGTCGCCATCGGGATCGGGGTGATCAACGGGCTGATCACCGTGGTGTTGAACGTGCCGTCGTTCATCGGCACCCTGGCGACGAACTTCATCCTGTTCGGCCTCGTCCTCATCTTCTCCAACGACACCGAGGCGACCCCGGTCCCCGGGTCGATTCCGCCGCAAACCACGGCAGTGGCCCCGCACGTGGGCTTTTTCGGCCAGGTGATCGGGGTCTGGGAGTGGTCGGAGATCCTCTGGGTGATCGCAATAATGCTGATCGTCCACTTCCTGCTGAAGCGGACCCGCTTCGGTGTCCGGGTTATCTCGACCGGTGGCAACCTGCTCGGTGCTGCCGAGGCCGGTGTACCCGTCCGGCGAGTGAAGATCTGGTGCTTTGTGATCTGCTCGTTCATCTCCGGTGTCGTCGGGATCGTCGATGCCGTCAAGTACGGCAGCATGGACCCTGGCAATGCCGGGCTTAACTACATCCTCTACGCGGTCGGAGCCTGCGTCATCGGTGGGACAGCCCTCACCGGCGGCCGGGGCACTGTGATCGGTGCGTTCATCGGCGCCATCCTCATCGGCATCCTCGAAGCCGGCCTTAACGTCATCGGGGTCAGCACCAACGACTTCTTCGTGTACATCGGGGTCATCATGATCATCGCTATGACACTGAACGGGTGGCTCGACCGCCTGGCCGCTCGCACCAGGACGGGCTGAGGAAGGACGAGACGATGAGCGACACGATCGACGCGCTTTTGCCTCCGACGGGCAGTCCAGACAACACGGACGTGGTGCTCGAGGTCCAGGGCGTGACGAAGAGCTTCGGCCCGCTCTCGGTTCTACGCGGCATCGACCTCAACCTGCATGGGGGCGAAGTGCTCGGCCTGGTCGGAGACAATGGGGCCGGCAAGAGCACCCTCGTCAAGATCTTGAGTGGCTACTCCCCGCAGGACGCAGGCCGGATCTTCATCAAGGGTCGCGAGGTGCGTTTCCGGTCTGTCGAGGACGCCGCGGCTCACGGAATCGAGACCGTCTACCAGGACCTTGCCCTCATCCCCCAGCTGCCCGTGTTCTTGAACTTGTTCTTGAACCACGAGATCACCCGTTTTGGGCCGATGCGCGTGCTCGACAAGCCGAAGATGCGCTCCCTCACCAGGCAATACCTCGACGACATCAACGTCAACGTCCCGAATATCAACGCCGAGGTGGGCCAGCTCTCCGGGGGCCAGCGACAGGCGGTCGCCGTGGCGCGGGCAACAAGGTCGAACGCCGACATCCTCCTGCTCGACGAGCCGTTGGCCGCCATGGGTGCACGTGAGTCGCGTCTCATCATCGACCTCGTGAGAGGGCTCGCCTCGAGCCGTCAGGTCTCGATGATCATCATCGACCACAACTTCGCCCACCTCTTCGAGCTCTGTGACCGCGTCAATGTCATGCAGGGCGGGCGCATCACCATCGACCAGCTCACCAAGGACACCTCGCTCGAGAAGCTGACCGAGCTGATGGTCAGCAGCTACCGCAGACAGATCCAGCAGGCCGGAGCCTCCTGATCTACAGCGCTCAGCGGGCGAGGCCCTGAGCGAGGCGGTAGTAGGCCTGGTTCCAGCGCAGCTCGCGCCTGAAAGCCTCCGCGGTCGTGGCGGCGTCGATGCGGACGAGCTCGACACCGGAGATCACGGCGAAGTCCTCCAGGGTTTCGATGCTCACCGCCGTGGAAAGGGCAGTGTGGTGCGGGCCCCCGGCCATAAGCCAGGACTCCGCCGCGGTGGCGAAGTCCGGTGCCGGCTTCCAGACGGCACGGGCCACCGGGAGCTTCGGCAGGGGGGCGTCCGGAGGCACGATCTCGATCTCGTTCGCGACTAGCCGGAACCGGTCCCCGAGGTCGAGCAGGCCGACCACGAACCCTTTGGCGGGTTTGGCGTCGAACACGAGCCGGACCGGGTCCTCGCGCTTGCCTATGGTGAGCGGGTGAATCTCGCAGCGCGGCGTCCGAGCGGCGATGCTTGGGCAGACCTCGAGCATGTGCGCCCCGAGGATCTTCGCCTCGCCCGGGCCGAGGTGGTAGGTGTAGTCCTCCATAAACGACGTCCCGCCCTCCTGCGCCTCTCCCATGACCTTCAAGATCCGCACCAAAGCGGCGCTCTTCCAGTCGCCCTCGGCACCGAAGCCGTAGCCGTCGGCCATCAGGCGTTGCACGCCGATGCCGGGGAGCTGGCGCAGGCCACCGAGGTCTTCGAAGTTCGTCGTGAAGGCTCCGTAACCGCCTCCTTCGAGAAACGACCGTAGCCCGGCCTCGATCCGCGCCGCGTAGACGAGCGAGTCGTGACGCTCACCGCCGCTGGCAAGCTCGGGCACGACTTCGTAGCTGGTCTCGTAATCCTCGACGATGGCCCCGACCGTCTCGGGCGAGGCGTCGTCGACCGCGGCGACGAGGTCGTTCACGCCGTAGGTGTTCACGGAGATGCCCAAGCGCAACTGCGCCTCGACCTTGTCGCCCTCTGTCACCGCCACGTCGCGCATGTTGTCGCCGAAGCGGACGAGGCGGAGCTGCTGTGCCGCCTGCCAGCCGGTCGCGGCGCGCGCCCACGCGCCGATGCGCCGGCGAACGACCGGATCGCTGGCGTGCCCGGCCACGGTCTTTCGCCTAAGGGCCATCCGCGTCTCGATGTAGCCGAACTCGCGGTCGCCGTGCGCGGCCTGGTTCAGGTTCATGAAGTCCATGTCGATCGTGTCCCAGGGCAGGGACTTGTTGATCTGCGTGTGCAGGTGCAACAAGGGCTTGCGCAGCGCGTCCAGGCCGGCGATCCACGCCTTTGCGGGCGAGAAGGTGTGCATCCAGGCGACCACGCCGATGCAGTTGTCGTCCGAGCTCGCCTCGATGCAGGCCCGGCGGATCTCTCCCGCCCCGATCAGCACGGGCTTCCAGACGAGGCGGACACCGATCTCCGGCCCTGCGTTCAGCATCGCGACGATCTCGGAAGACTGCTCTGCCACCTGGCGCAACGTCTCGTCCCCGTAAAGTGACTGGCTCCCGGTCAGAAACCAGCATTCGAGCGTTTCAGCGGTCTCGCGCACGTCGTGTCCTTTTGCGTAGTTATCCTGCGGCCTTCGACGCAGGGAGCATAGCTATCGGCGCCCTACGCGGATCGGGCCCGTGCACGATCCTTCCGCCGTGAACCGCCACGCGCCGTTCACGTCGGCTCGCAAAGCGTGGAAGCATGAGAGCTAATGGGTTGTCCGACCATCATTTCTGAGCCGTGCGGCACGGAGGGCGTGAGCCTCTACACGCTCGCCAATTCGAACGGGATGGTCGTCAAGATCTTCAACTACGGCGGGATCATCCAGTCGATCATGCTCCCCGACCGCAGCGGTGATCCGGCCGATGTCACGCTTGGCTTTTCGAGCCTGGCGGACTACCAGGCCTACAACCCAGCTCCACACGCCGGACACATACGCGGCGCCGGTGTCTATTTCGGGGCGCTCGTCGGCCGCTACGCCAACCGGATCGCCGGTGGCGAGTTCACGCTGCGCGCTACCAGGTACCAGGTACCTGTCAACAACGGCCCGAACGCCCTGCACGGCGGGACCACGGGCTTCGATCAGAAGATCTGGGCTCCGGTGACCTCATCGGGCCCCGGCAGCGTCTCGCTCCAACTCAGCTACCTGAGCGCGGACGGCGAGATGGGTTTCCCCGGCACGCTGAGCACCGTCGCCACCTACAGCCTCGACGACGAGAATCGGCTCATGCTCGACATCTCGGCCACGACGAGCGCGGACACGGTCGTCAACCTAACCAACCACACGTACTGGAACCTGGCCGGCGAGGCCTCGGGAGCGGTTCACGGCCAGTTGCTCTACATCAACGCCGACGCCTTCACGCCAGTCGACGCCGACCTGATCCCGACAGGGGCGATCGAGCCCGTGGAGCGGACGCCTTTCGACTTCACGACCCCGACCGAGATCGGCCGCAACTTGAGCGGTGGCTCGGACTTCAGCGCCGCCGCCAACGAGCAGCTCGCTCGATGCAATGGCTACGACCACAACTGGGTTCTCAACCGGACGAGCTCTTCGTCGCTCATGCTCGCGGCACGGGCGCTCGACCCCTCGAGCGGGCGTGAGCTCACCATCTACACAAGCGAGCCCGGTCTCCAGTTCTACGCCGGTGGCAGCTTTTCGGCCCGGACCCTAGTCGGCAAGAGCGGGCAGCTCTACCGCCAAAATGCAGGGTTCGCGCTCGAGACCCAGCACTTCCCGGACTCGCCGAACCGGCCTGCGTTCCCCTCGACCGAGCTCAAAGCCGGCCAGGCCTACCACCAGAGTTCGATATACCAGTTGTCGACCGGGCGTTAGAGGTCCGGCCCACCAACATAACCACATCCGTCCCGTTCCAAGGAGCATCATGGAATACCGTCAGTTGGGAAACTCCGGCCTGCGCATCTCGACCGTCACGCTCGGGACGATGGGCTTCGGAGGGACAGGCTGGGCGAGCCCCGTTGGCCACATCGACGTAGACGGCGCCCGCAAGCAGATAGCTCTTGCCCGCGAGGCCGGTGTCAACCTGATCGACACCGCCAATGTGTACTCATACGGGCTTTCGGAGGACATCGTCGGCAAGGCTCTCGGCTCTGACCGCGACAAGATCCTCATCGCGACCAAGGTGCGGTTCCCGATGAGCGACGACCCGAACGACGCAGGGCTCTCGCGCCACCACATCCTCCGTTCCGCTGAGGCGAGCCTGCGCCGGCTCGGCACCGACCACATCGACCTCTACCAAGTGCACGGCTGGGACGGCCAGACCTCCCTCGAGGAAACCTTGAGCGCGCTGGATTCCCTCGTCAGATCGGGCAAGGTCCGCTATATCGGCGCTTCCAATTTCTCCGCCTGGCACCTGATGAAGGCCCTCGCGGTCTCCGAGCGGACCGGGACGGCCCGCTTTGTCTCCCAGCAGATCTACTACTCGCTGCAGAACCGCGACGCGGAGGCCGAGCTCGTGCCGGTGTCGATCGACCAGGGTCTCGGGATACTCGTGTGGAGCCCGATCGCGGGAGGCCTGCTCTCGGGCAAGTACCGGCGCAGCGGGGCGGAGGGCGCCGAGGGTAGCCGTCACTTGAGCGCGGATTGGAACGAGCCCCCCATCAACGACCGGGACAGGCTCTATGACACCATCGAGGCGCTCATCGAGATCGGCTCGGCGCGTGGCGTCTCCGCAGCCCAGATCGCGCTGGCGTACCTCATCGCCAAACCGGCGGTCACCTCTGTGATCGTCGGGGCACGAACCGAGGCCCAGCTGGCCGACGACCTCGCCTCGGCCGAGCTCGTACTGAGTGACGAGGAGATCGCCCGTCTCGACACCGTGAGCGCGGAGCCGCTCCGCTACCCGTACTGGCACCAGCTCGGGAACATCGCGGACCGGCTCAGCCCGGCCGATCTCAGCCTGCTCGGTCCTCGCCTTAGCTGAGCATCCGGACCGGCTCCGGATACCTGTTGACGCCGCTTCGGGCGACCATTAAGTTCAAGTCATCAACGAAGTCCGGAGGAGGTCCTCGATGCTTACACCGACCCGTGAAGACCGTTTCTCATTCGGGCTTTGGACTGTGGGCTGGCAAGCCCGGGACACCTTCGGGGACGCGACGCGAGACCCGCTCGATGCCGTCGAGGCGGTGTCCCGGCTCGCAGAGCTCGGTGCCTACGGCGTCACCTTCCACGACGACGACTTGATCCCGTTCGGTTCGGACGAGACCGAACGCCAGCGGCGCATCAAGCGTCTTCGCGACGCCCTCGACTCGACCGGCCTCGTCGTCCCGATGGTCACGACGAACCTGTTCACCCATCCGGTCTTCAAGGACGGCGGCTTTACGAGCAACGACCGGGGCGTACGGCGCTACGCGATACGCAAGGTCATGCGAAATCTCGACCTCGCCGCCGAACTCGGTGCAACCACCTTCGTGTTCTGGGGAGGGCGCGAGGGCTCCGAGACCGACGCTGCCAAAGACGTCCGGGCCGCCCTGGACCGCTACCGCGAGGCGCTCGAGGTGCTCGCCCAGTACGTCACCGAGCACCGTTACGCGATCCGGTTCGCGATCGAGCCGAAACCGAACGAGCCCCGCGGCGACATCCTGCTGCCCACGGTCGGAAGTGCCCTCGCTTTCATCTCGTCGCTGGACTGCCACGAGATGGTCGGGTTGAACCCGGAGGTCGGCCACGAGCAGATGGCCGGGATGAACTTCGTCCACAGCATCGCGCAGGCCCTCTGGCACGGGAAGCTCTTCCACATCGACCTGAACGGCCAGCGTGGGGCAAAGTTCGACCAGGACCTGGTCTTCGGCCACGGGGACCTGTTGAGCGCCTTCTTCCTCGTAGACCTCCTCGAGAACGGTGGAGCGGCGGGCGGGCCCTCCTACGACGGCCCGCGCCACTTCGACTACAAGCCCTACAGGACAGAGGACGCGGCCGGCGTGTGGACCTCGGCGGCCTCGAACATGAGGACCTACCTGCTCTTGAAGGAGCGGGCGGCCGCCTTCCGTGCCGACCCGGAGGTGCAGGAGGCCTTGAGGGCGAGCCAGGTCGCAGAGCTCGCCGTCCCCACGCTCGGCGAGGCCGAGTCCTACTCCGAGCTGCTTGCCGACCGGTCCGCCTTTGAGGAATTCGACCTCAAGTCGGTTGCGGCGCACGGCTTCGGCTTCGCCCACCTCGACCAGCTCGCCATCGACCATGTCCTCGGCGCTCGCTGAGCGTACCCACCCCGACGCCCCGGTCCCGAGCGGCGTACGCGCTCGCTCTCATCGCCCAAGACGATGACGCTCGTAGCCGGAGTGGACTCGTCCACACAGTCGTGCAAGGTCGTCGTCCGCGACGCGCAGACCGGTACGCTCGTCCGGCAGGGATGGGCCGCCCACCCCGACACGACCGAGGTCGATCCTGAGCACTGGTGGGAGGCGGCACAGGCGGCCCTCAGCGCCGCCGGGGGCCTCGAGGACGTCGCCGCCATATCGGTGGCCGCCCAACAGCACGGAATGGTCTGCCTGGACGGGGACGGAAAGGTTGTCCGCCCAGCCCTTTTGTGGAACGACCTGCGATCGGGCCCGGCGGCCAGCGACCTCGTCGCGGAGCTCGGCGCCGAGGAGTGGGTGAACGCCGTCGGCAGTGTCCCCGTGGCGTCGTTCACAGTCGCCAAGCTCCGCTGGCTCGCCGAGCACGAGCCGGAGAACGCGCGGCGGACAACGGCCGTGTGCCTCCCCCACGACTGGCTCACCTGGAGGCTCTTGGGATCGAAGCAGGCAGGTGCCCGGTCGATCGAGTCGCTCGCCACCGACCGCAGCGATGCGAGTGGGACGGGCTACTGGTCGGCCATGACCGACGAGTACAGGCTCGACCTGCTCGAGCGCGCGCTCGGGCGAGTCGTGGCGGTCCCTCGTGTGCTCGGGCCGGCGGAGAGCCCCGGACACCTCGGTCCGGTCGTTTTCGGGCCCGGTGCCGGTGACAACGCCTCGGCCGCCCTCGTCCTTGGTCCGACACCGGGGGACGTCATCGTCTCGATCGGTACCTCCGGGGTGGTCTCGGCCAGCTGCAAGGCCCTGGTCCCCGACACCTCCGGGACCGTGACCGGCTTCGCGGATGCCACAGGCCAGTACCTGCCCCTCGTCTGCACGGTCAATGCCGCCCGTGTCCTCGAAGCGGCGGCCCGGATACTGGGCGTCGACCAACAACGACTGTCGGGCCTGGCACTGTCGGCTCCGCCGGGAGCCGACGGGTTGGTCATGCTCCCCTACCTCGAAGGTGAGCGCACCCCGAACCTCCCCAAGGCAACGGGCGGGCTCTACGGTCTCCGCCACAAGACCTCTACCCCCGCCCATCTCGCCCGGGCCGCTGTCGAGGGGGTGCTGTGCGGCCTGGCCGACGCCCTCGACGCCGTCGAAGCCCACAGTGTCGAGATCGAACGCGTGCACATGATCGGAGGAGGCAGCAAGTCCGAGGCCCTGCGCAAGATCGCGCCGACGGTCTTCGGGCGCCCCGTGCTCGTGCCGCCCCCCGGCGAGTACGTCGCCGACGGCGCCGCCTTCCAGGCTCGTTGGGTCCTCGATCCCGGCCACCGGCCCCCACCGTGGGGCAACGAAGGCTCGGAACGCTTCGACGCCGAGCCGGTTCCCGCCGTCCGGGCGCGCTATGCGGAGGTCCGCGACGACTACATCTCCGGTGCACGCGGCGCCGGCCGCTGAGCCCAAAGCGGGGGGTACCTCGCGGTTCGCTCGGGTGCCGAGCGCGATCGGGAGGCCACTTCCCGGACCTGCCCGCCAGCAGCTCCTCAAGCGGCAGAACCTGGCTCTCGTGCTTCGCCAGATCGCCGAAGAAAAGAACCTGTCGAGGGCACAGCTCGCAGTCCGCACGGGCCTCACGAAAGCGACCGTGTCCACCCTCGTCGACGCCTTGATGGGGGCTGGGCTCGTCGTGGAGCGCGACCCCGAGCGCGGCCTCATCGGGCGCCCGGGCAGCCCCCTCGGCCTGAACGGCGAAGGACCGGCCGGACTCGGGATCGAGATCAACGTCGACTATGTCTCGGCGTGCGTCGTAGACCTGACCGGTGCGGTCCGCTTCCAGGCGACGGCGGTCAGCGACAACCGGCTCGTGCGGGCAGAGGTCGTCTTGAAACGAGCGGCCCGGGCAGCACGCCAGCTCTGCGCCGCGGCCGACGCCGTCGGCCTGGAGGTCTCCGGGCTCGGAGTAGGTGTGCCCGGGCTGGTGGACTTTGACGGCGTCCTGCACAGGGCACCCAACCTGCGCGATTGGGAAGGCATCACGGCCGCAGATCTGCTCTGCGACATGCTCGGGCGCCCTCTGCGCTCGGTGTACTGCGACAATGAGGCGAACCTGGCCGCCTTAGGCGAACGATGGTTCGGCCACCGGGACGGGTTGTGGGACTTCGTGTTCGTCTCGGGCGAGATCGGGGTAGGGGCTGGGGTCATCATCGGAGGCGAGCTTTTCCGTGGCGTGCAGGGGCTCGGGGGCGAGCTCGGCCACGTCACCGTCGACCCGGCGGGGCTGACCTGCAGCTGCGGCAGCCGCGGCTGCCTGGAGAGCGTGGCAGGCCTGGAGGCCCTGTTGGAGGCAAGCGGGGAGGCCGGGACCGGCCCGGCCGGTTCGGTCCAAGAGCTCATGGGGCGGGCTCTCGCAGGCGAGCCGGCAACCCTTCGCGCGCTCGAGAGGGCCGGGAGGGCCCTCGGTGTCGCCCTCGGCGCGTTCCTCAACGTCTTGGACCTGCCAACGGTTGTCCTCGGTGGCTTCTACGCCCAACTGGCGCCGTGGCTGACCGGTCCGGTGTCGGCCGAGCTGGGCGAGCGCGTCGTGAACCATTCCTGGTCGTCCACCGAAGTCGTGGTCTCCTCGCTCGGTGCTGAGGCCTCGGTCAGGGGTGCGGCGGGCATCACGATCAGGCGGATCATCGATGACCCGGCCGCCTTGTTCGATGAGGTGCTGACGAAACCTTGAGCGCGTCCCGACCAGCGCCGGCTCGATCAGGCGCCCCGGTAGGTGCCGTAGCGCTTGGCCGATTCCACGAGGGCGTGGATGTTTTCGGCCGGGGTGGCCGGCGCCATCGCACACCCCGGGCCGAGGATGAACCCTCCACCCGGCTTGCATATATCGATGAGCTCGCGGCACGCCTCCTCGACCTCTGAGGGCGAGCCGAGCGCCAGAACGCCGGTGTCCACATTGCCGAGAAGACAGGTCGTGCCGCGGGCCGCCGCTTTGATGCCCGTGGCGTCGGTCTTGTGGTCGATCTCGAGCACCTGGGCCCCCGTCGCGATGAAATCCTCGGTAATCGCCTCGGTGTTGCCGCAGATATGCACGTGCAGAATGATGTCGTGCTCCTTCAGCTCTGACACCATGCGGTGCTCATCGGCCCAGGCGTAGCGGCGGTAGTGCGCCGGAGAGATCATGGCCGGCCCGGCTATCGGCTCTCCGATCGAGGTGGAGTGCCCTCCGCACTCGATCAGCGCGTAGGCATACCGGGTCGCCACGCGTCTCGAGTAGTCGAGCAGGGCGTGGACGAGGTCCTCCTCCTCGCCGAGGGCAAGGTCCATCATGAACTCGCTGATCCCCCGTAGCTGGGCGGAAAGGTCCATCGGCCCCTGGTCCGCCCGGGCGCAGATCCAGGCCTCGTCGCCGATCTCGCGTCTTAGGATTCGCGTGGCTTTCAAGATCTCGGACATTGGGAACGTCACGTAGGGATCGGGCACCTCGAGATCCACGACCATCGCGAGGGATTCGAGAAGCGGCTTGCCCGTCGTCGGCGCTGCGTCGTCGCGGTAACGCACCTGGGCGCCGCACGCCTCGGCGTTGCAGGCGGTGCCGTTCTCCAGCAGGATCATGTCATGGCCGAACTCGCGCCAGGCCGCGAGCATCGCCTCGGCCAGCAATTCCCCGTCGCGGAAGATCTCCGACATGGGAAGGCCCGAAGCCCGGGCGGCCACCTGGAAGTTGTGCAGGTCGACCGGGACACGGTCGGGCTCGTGCAGGCCAATAGTCGTCGCAACGCGCTCGACTGAGTTCATCTGTCCTCCTTAGGACACCTGGACACGGCCAGTGATCGCCTCGACCATCGCCCAGAAGTTCTCGAGCGGCGTGTCCAGCTGGACGTGATGCGTCGGCGCCAGGATCAAACCGCCCTCCGCGCCGAGCGTGGCGATCCGCTCGGCCACCTCCTTTTTGACCTCGTCGGGGCTGGCGAACGGCAGCGTGTACTGCTCGTCCATCGAGCCCCAGAAACAGAGGTCCTTCCCGTACTCGCGCTTGAGGCGGACGGTGTCCATCGCCGCGGGCTGGACTGGGTTGAGGACGTCAAGACCGATCTCGATCAGCTCCGGAATGACGGCATAGACGCAGCCGTCGGTGTGGTACGCGACTTTCACGTCCGGGTTGATGGTCTTCAGGCGCTCGATGAAGTGCGCCATCCGCGGCTTTAGGAAGCGCCGCCAGTGCTTGGGCGAGATGAGCATGCCCTGCTGCTGCCCGACGTCGTCGCCGAGCCAGATCATGTCCACGCCCATTTCCACGAGCCTCTCCGCGGCCGTGAGATGGTAACGGTAGGGGATCTCCAAAATGGCGTCCGCGAGATCGGGCTCGTCGATGAAGTCCGTCAGTAGTTGCTCGAATCCGCGAAGTGCCCACGCCGTCTCGAAGATCGTCGTGACCGTGGACCCGACTATCCAGAACTCGGAGCGATGCGCGGCGAGGAGGCGCTCGGCCTCCACGTAGAGCTCGGGCCGAGTTGGGTCGGGGCTCTCGTAGCGGGCCAGTGCACGAGCGTCGGCGGCGGCGAGGGGATGGCCGACCGGCTCGGTGTAGTGGCCGAGACCGAAGGGGGTCTTGTAGGCGACCGATTTCCAGGCGATGCCCCACTCGTCGGCGTACTCGCTGCCCTCTCCGTAGTACGAGTTCGCCCATCCCACCGAGGTGATGAGGATGTCCTGGTCGAGGGCGATCTCGAGGTCGCGAGGATTACCTGCGCCGTGCGGGTTGTGTGCCCGGTCGACGGTGTCCAGGTGCAGGTCCGCGCGGAGCCGCTCGGCGAACTCGGGCGTAAAGGTCGCCTGCCAGGGGCACCGGTCCGGCGTCTTGTGGCTGAGCGCTGCGGCGACACGTTCGCGGTGCATTTTTGCCTCGCTTCCCGGCTCGCAGACGCCGCCGGTGTCGGGCACGCCCCGGAAGATCGGCCCGGCTACTGCGATCTCACGTCCACTGTAACCAGGCGGCGGGTTGTCAGTCGATGTGACTGCAGGTCGGCGAGCTCGCTTGTTAGGTGCCTGTCGACAAAGCGCCGAGCCGGATCTGCTTCAGGCGGTGCAGCCACTCGACGTGGTCACGGCCGAGCGCGTCGTGCAGGGAACGGAAGACCGAATAGACCTTGTCATAGGTCACATGGGAGCGCGCCGAGGGCTCATAACGCCGTGACATGGCCGGTCTGAGCTCGCTGACCGCCGTTGCGAAGTCGTCGAAGCCGCCCCTTGCCGAGCCTGCCGCGATCGCTCCGGTCACAGCCGCGCCGCGGGCGGGAATCTGGCTCGAGTCAGGGATTGTGACAGGCAGCCCCGTCACGTCCGCGAGCAACTGCATCATGAGAGCGCTGCGCTCGGCGATCCCACCGCATGCGACGATCTCGTCGATGGCGACGTCGTGCTCGACGAAGTTCTCGATGATCCGGCGCGTCCCGAAGGCGACCGACTCGAGCAGGGCACGATAGATCTCGATCGGCGTCGTGGCGAGAGTAAGGCCGGCGATGACCCCCGACAGGTCCGCGTCGCCGAGGATCGTCCGGTTGCCGTTCCACCAGTCCAGAGCAACGAGCCCGCACGCTCCTGGAGCGATCTTGGCCGCCTCGCGCTCGAACTCCTCGTGCCAGCTTGTCCCCGTGCCCGCCTCACGGCTGTTCAGGCCCAACAAGCGGCTCCCGAACCAGGCGAACATGTCCCCGACGGCGGCCTGGCCGGCCTCGTAGCCGAAGAATCCGGGAAGGATGCCGTTCTCGACGACGCCTGTGATCCCAGGCATGCGCGACTCGTGCCTGTCGATGACGAGGTCGCAAATGGAGGTGCCCACGACCATCAAGAACACGCCCGAGCTTTGCACCCCGGCTCCGGGGATCGACACGAATGAGTCGACGTTGCCGGCCGCGACGGCGACCGAGGTGTTCAGGCCGAGTCGGGAAGCCACTTCGGCCCGGAGCATCCCCGTGCACGCGCCAGGGGGAACAAAGCTCATGCCCAGCTTCTCGCTCGGGTCCTTGAAGCCTGGGAACGCGGCTTCGAAGTACTCCTGGGACGGCAGGCCCTCGCCCGCTGTCCAGCACGCCTTGTAGCCCGCCGAGCAGCTGGCGCGCACGAGCGAGCCGGTGAGGTGCCAGACGACCCAGTCCGTCGCCTCCACAAACGCGCTCATGGCGTCATAGACGGGTCGGTCCTTCTGCCATATCTCGATGAGCTTGGGAAAGTACCACTCAGACGACAGCCGGCCCCCGTACCGGGTGAGGAAGCTCTCCGCGCGCTCGATCGCGACCTCGTTCAAGCGGTCCGCCACCGGTTGGGCGGAGTGGTGCTTCCATAGCTTGACCCAGGCATGAGGGCGGTCCCGCCAGAGCTCCAGCTGGCACAGCGGAGTGCCGTCCTCGGTCACGGGCAGGACGGTGCAGCAGGTGAAGTCGATGCCGAGGCCGATTACCTCGTCCTCGGACACCTTGCCCGCCGCGAGCGCCTCGGGAATCCCCCGGTAGAGGACCTCGAGGTAGTCGCCGGGGTCTTGCAGCGCCGTATCGGGCGGGAGCTCCTCACCGCTCGAGACGAGCCTCTGATCGATGACGCCATGGGAGTAGCGGACCTCGCTGACAGCGAGCTCCTCACCGCTGCCGACATCGAGTAGGAGCACGCGACCCGACTCGGTCCCGAAGTCGACTCCGATCGCCACACGGCGCCCACTGGTCAGAGCGGTCGCGCTCACGAGCCGACCCCCGTGACGCGCTGGCTCTGGGCCCCGCTCACGATCGCACCGAGTTGTCCACTTGAATAGGGGCCGCAACCCACCTCGCGCCAGAACATTTCGTCATTATGCCCCGCCGCGCGCGGCGACCCTCTTGACCGCGAGCTGCCGCCGAACCAAGCACGCTTCGCCGTGGCGTCAAGCCCCTTCGGACGGCAAGGCGATGAGGGCCTCGATCGCGTCATCGAGCCTGCCCTGACCTTCCAGGAAGTCGAGCACGCTGTAACGGGGCCGGATCCGGTTCGCCCATCGGAAGGACGTTCTGAGCGTCGCCGCGTCAAGGCCGAGGAACCCGGGCTCCGACGGGATGCCGGCGATCGAAAGTGCCTCGCCGACAAGCGGGAACACGCCCATCACCGCGCCGACACGCTCTTGCACGGACTCCCAACCCGCGGAGGTCGTCGGCCACCTCGAGGCGTGCTCGTCGAGGAACAGGCGCCTTTGCTCCATGACGGCGCTCACCTGCGCTTCGTATCCGGAGAACAAGCTGCGCACCTCGTCGCCGCCAAAGACGGGCGGGCGGGGGGAGCTGAGCTCGGGCAGACCGCCGCCGAAGGCGTGCAATTGGAGACCCATCGCAAAACGGGTCGCATACCCGACCTGAAGGCCGTGGGGCGAATGAGGTCGCCGGCCGTTCGCCGCCAGCAGATCCAAGAAGTGGGAGACCTGGTGCTCGCTGCCGCTCGCAGGTCGCGAACTTCCCACCATCGCAATGGCGATCCCAGACTCGACCAGGCCGCCCAGGAAACTGGCCGCGGCTGCGAGCGAGCCGCTGAGGATTTCCTCGGCATGACTCGCGGCCCTAAAGAGCGATTCTGCTACGCGCCGCTCGACCTCGGGGCAGAGGTACTCGCCGTAAAGGCTGTGAGAGGCCACCCAGTCGGTCCGTGCGGTGGCCTTACCGAGCAGGTCGCCAATGCCTGCCCGCGTCATGTCGAGGGGAGCAGAGGCGATCGTACGGGGCTCGGCGAAGACCGCTACCGGGGGAGGTGCCGAGTAGCTCGTCTTCATCCCGCCAAACTCCATGACCGCCACACCCGAGGCGTACCCGTCCATCGAGGCAGCCGTCGGCACGCTCACGAACTCACGACCCACAAGGCTCGCCACATACCGGGTCAGGTCCGTGATCACCCCGGAGCCGACCGCGAAGATCGAGTCTGTGTCCACCCCCCTCAACGCTTTCTCGAGGCGCGACACGTTCATCTCGTCGGCGAGAAGGCCCTTGCGCTCGGGAAAACAGAACTTGATGACCTCCATGCTCGCGTTCGACAGCTCGGCGGCGACCCGCGATCCGGCGACCTCCTCTGTGTTCGCGTCCATCACGACAAAAGGCCTCGACCAATGGCGGCCCTGCGCGTAAGAGACCAGATGATCGACGGCAGCTTCGTCGATCACGACCGCGTCGATCGGAACGTGGTGTGCCACTCCGCAGATGCAGCAGTCAGTTGCTTTAGAGCGCGCCTCGATTGGAGTGGTCATGGGCCTCACTGATCCTGATTGGGCCGCCGCACTGGGCGAGGGCTGAGATGCCCCGCCTCGGCTCCAAGTGTGCCGTACGGCTCAGCGGCGCCGCCAACCGCGGGACAAAGCCTCCTGGTGGCGACGATCGCATCTGGATCATCGCCCTTGTGACAACGCGCCGGCGCCGGATGGCCGCCGTCGCCGCGACAGTCGTACGAGCAAATCGCAGAGACGCCTGAGAAGTTGAGCGCGGCCGAGCACGGGACGGGTTCCTCATGTGGCGAGAGGCGGCAATGCCCGGCTCGAGATCGGGTGTGTCGCGCCCAGCGTCTGTTGCCGGACCGCAGTGGAGAAAACCGCCTTGCCGCGAACCGCTGCCGTCCGCCAGGAGCTACCGTCCGCACTGCAAGTCTCGGCTGTCAGGGCAGTGATCCATGTTGCGACCCAGCGGAACCAGAATTACGTTTGGCACTGTCGTCGGGGTCAGCGTCTTGCTTGCCGCCTGCTCGGGCACAGCCTCTGTCGTCACAGGTCACACAACCACGACTGGCGCGACCAAGACGACCGGCACGCCGACCACGACGGAGCCCGTAGTTGTGAACCATGGTGTCGGGTCGACGTTGACCTCGGCGGTGTCGTATTGCCCAGTTGCGTCTTATGGTCCACGGTTCTACGCCCCGCCCGTCCCAACTGGTGGGAAGACCGTCGCCCTCACCTTCGATGACGGGCCCGGACCGAGCACGCCGAGCATCCTCGCCATCCTCGAGGCATATGGCGTCCGCGCGACCTTCTTCAACGTCGGAACCCAGGAACTGGCATGGCCGGCGAATTTGCAGGCCGAAGCGCGAGCCGGGTTCCTCGTCGGGAACCACACCTTCAATCACCCGAACATGACCAAGCTGTCGAGAAGAACACAGGCGACTGAGCTGGACAGGGTGATTCACCGACAAGAGATACTCACGGGCACCTCACCTTGCGTGTTCCGGCCGCCATACGGCGACTACGACGCCACGACGCTCCACCTGGTCCAGGACCGTCACATGGACGTGTGGATGTGGAGCGTCGACACCGAGGACTGGGAGGCCGAAGGCTCGGCCTCCGCTTATTGGGTCGACCGTATCGTCTCGCTCGCCGAGTCAGAAGGCGGTTCGCTGCAACACCCGGTCGTGCTGTTTCACAACGGGCAGATCCCGATGCCGGCGACCGTGGCGGCCCTGCCGGTGATAATCCAGTACTTCAAGAGCCACGGGTACAGCTTCGTCGACCTTCTCGGGGACAGCGGATCACCGGCAGGCTGTTCACCGAAGACTCCGGCGACGCCCCCTTCTGCCACTCTGGTCGAACCTGGCAAGCGAATCGCCGCGGGTGAGGTCGTCGACTCGCCCGGCGGACAGTATCGCCTCGTAATGCAGCCCGACGGGGACCTTATGCTCTCCGTGGCGAGCGGGCGCGAGCTCTGGGCGTCGGGGACCGCGGGCTCGCCGCGTGCCTACGCCGTCATGCAGGCCGACGGCGACCTCGCCATCTACTCGCATTCGAAGCGAATGTTGTGGGAGACAGGCACGGGAGGGCACCCGGGCGCCGACCTTGCTGTCCAGAGCGACAGCGGCCTTGTCATCTACGACGCGTCGGTGCCTTTGTGGTCTGCCGGGTCTACGAATTCCGAGCTGGGTGCCGGGGAACGTCTGGATCCGGGCTGGTACCTGCAGTCGCCAGGCGGGGCATGCCGTCTCGTCATGAAGATGGACGGCAACCTTGCGCTCTATGCCGCCAACGGGCGGTTGCAGTGGGCGTCGGGGACCTCGGGTTCGCCGGGTGCCTTCGCCGTCGTGGCGAGCGACGGCGACCTCGTCGTCTACTCCGCCTCGAGCCACGTGCTCTGGGAGAGCAAGACCGGAGCCAAACCCGGTGCCCGGCTTGTCGTCACCCAGCAAGCCGAGGTCGCTCTCGAGCTCCCGAACGGCTCGGTGATCTGGCAGTCCAGCTGACGGGGTCATAACTACGTTTCGGCCCCATCCACCCGTAAAGTCACGGCGGAGAGGCCGGCGACCGCAACGTTCGGGAAGACACCTGCCGCTTCGGTGCGTTGAGGGCTGAAAAGACCGGCGAAGCGACGCCCGTGGTGTCGGTTGCGCGGCAGTTCTCCCTGCAGAGACTCAATCCGGGCCCGGTGCAGCGCGACGCCCGCAGTAGGTGTCTTATTAGTAAGGGCGCGTTGTTGGAGGTTCGATGGAAGATGAGGAGGGGCGGGCTGAGTTCGAGCTCTTCTTTCACAACTACGCCCGTCGCCTCGTCGGAGAGGCGTTCTGTCTCACGGGGAATCGCCAGGACGGCCAGGACCTCGCGCAAGAGGTGCTCGTAAGCGTCTGGCAGCACTGGGGCACGGTCTCACTGTGTGACCACCCGGAGGCCTGGGCACGCCGTGTGATGCGAAACCTCGCCTCCAACCGCTGGCGGCGCAAGCGGCTCGAGCGGCGTCACTCACAGCTCGTCATCGCCGAGCAGGATTCCGGGCCCGACACGGGCTACCTGGACATCATCGAGGCGCTCGGACGCCTGGCGGCAGGTCCACGCCAAGCCATGGTCCTTCACGCCGTCGTCGGGCTCAGCGTCGAGGAGATCGCGACTGAGCTCGACGTGCCGGCGGGCACCGTCAGGTCGTGGCTGCACAGGAGCAGGGTGATCCTGGCAGCCCACATCGGGGCGAGCGTACCGGTCGCCGTCCCTGGAGGTGATTGAGATGCCCGACGACGATCCTGTGGTCGAAAGCCTCCGGGCCGTGGCCAAGATTGCGGAACGTCCACCGCTCGGATTCAGCCTCGAAGACGTACTAGCGGAAGGGACCGCTCGGCGCCTCCGACCGGGCCCCTGGCATCATCGCGTCGCCGTCATCGCCGTCGCGGCCGCGATCCTGGTCGTGTTCTTCGTCCCTCTGCCCCATCTCGGCCTGCTCCATCACCTCGTGACCTCTAAGAAGACGTCGCCTGCCGGGTCCTCCAAGGGACGATCGACGACGGTCTCTCACAGCCCGTGGCCCGAGAGCCTGTTAGCCCAGGTGAACCTCGCCCCGCAGAGCGCTGTGGTCGTGCCGGGTCCGCAGTCCTCGGAGCCGATCATTCTCGGATTCGAGATAAACGGCTGCATGGAGCCGTGCTCTGAGCCGATCGTTCGCCTGGATTCACGCACCTGGTCGATAAAGGTCGGTCCTGTCATGACAGCGGGTTCGTTTCTCGAAACCGTAGGCGACCGCGTCATTGTCTTCACGCCGCGCGAGATGTCGCTCCAGGGCGAAGTCAGCGGCGGCTGGTCGCTACGAACTGTCGACGTCTCGACGCTGCAACTAGGGCCCTCCATGAGGCTGCCCTTGCTCGGCAACGCTGCCGGCCTATACGCGACGGTGGGAGTCCACGGGACTGCGGACGTGTGGATCGAGGACTACCAGGTCGATCGTGGCACGCTGTTGCTCCTGAACACCGCCACGGGCAAGCTCGTGCGCACTGTTGGTATCGCTGGCGCGGATTCGCTCGAGCTCTCGCCTGACGGCCGAACCCTCTATGAGCTTGGCACGGGCTCAACGAATGGCAACAGGCATGAGTCGGTCACCGAGCTGGATGCTTTGACAGGCAGGATCCTGGCCGCGCGTCGAGAGGCCTTCTCCTCCGGCGGCACCGCCGGTCTCACCACGGTGGGCGGAGGAGTCTGGGTCACTAGCTACGAGTCCTCGGTAAGCCTGCTCAGCTCCAATGACCTCCGTCCCATCGCATTGCCGCCGGGGGCGTTGCCTCCCGATCCACCTACCCAGGCCGCGGACATCTGGCGAGGCTTCAGTGCCTACAACCTCGGCCCTTTCGTCCTGCTCCAGAGCTACCGCGGCATGACATGCGTGAGACCGAACACGGGCTCGGTTCGCGCGACGGCGCTTTGGACGGTCAAGCAGGCGCCCGGTTGGACCCCTATCGCATTGGACAGCAATAACCTCGTCGCCGTCCAAATCACGGGCTTCAGCTCGAGCAAGGTCTTCGCTGTCCACATACCGGCGTCCTGCTTGGGATGACACTCTGGTGGGATGCCCTGGCAGTACCGGAGTGATGAGACGTGCTTCGCCGCCCTGGCCTAGCGTCGAGGAGTCACTGTTTGCCGCTGCCGACGCTACGGTGTCCATCTACGCGGACGCGAGCCACGCGTCGGGTACAGAGCTGATCGGGACAAGAGAGAGGGTACGTCAGAACCCGACCACCCCTGTGTGTGAGAACGGAACGGCAACCCCCGACCACCCCCCGGTTTGAGAGGGAGAGCGAAGCCCGACCACCCCGCCAGCGAGAGGTCGTGTAACGCTGCACCCGGTGCGGACATTACGTTCAGTGGCATCGCTTCCGGAGGAGCACACGTCCTGGACCAAGGCGGTCGGGGGCGATAGCTACGGCTTTGCCGCGGTCTTCGATCGCCACCGGGACCGCGTGTATCGCCATGCGCTCCAGTTGACCGGGAATGTGCACGACGCGGAAGACGTCACGGCCGGCGCGTTTTTCGAGCTCTGGCGTCGACGGAAGTCGGTGCGTGTCGTCGATGGAACCGTGCTGCCGTGGCTGCTGGTAACCACAACCAACCTCGCGCATAATCGTGCTCGCGGCCTACGACGCTACCGAGCACTGATCGACGCGCTGCCGCGCTCTGACGACGCCCGTGGCGCTGGAGATCTCGCGCTCGAGCACATCGGGGAGGTCGTCGTTGCCGAGCAGGTGAAAGAGGCGCTCAACTCCCTCGCGAAGTCGGACGCCGCGCTCATCACGCTCACCGGGTTTGAGCACTACTCACCCGCCGAAGCGGCAACCGCTCTTGGCATCTCCGAAGGCGCAGCGCGTACGCGACTTCACCGTGCCCGAGCTCGAATGGCCTCGGCACTGGAAGCCTCGCGGGCCGGAGAACGAGAGGAAAAGACGAAGGAGATGTTCCGATGACCACTCGGGAGATGGACCCGGTTTTCGCCTCGACACTGCGCGAGGCCCTGATCGCAAATGTCGAGCGCGCTCCTCGCCTGCGCCGTCGCTGGCAGTGGCGTCTGGGTATCGGCGTGATTGTCGGTTCAGTCTTCGTCGGAGGTGGGGCCGCGCTGGCCGCAGGAGTCTTCTTCCCACCAGGCGCGCCGTTAGACACGCAACTCGGCAACATCATCACCGTCACCCGCACGGGGTCCGCGACTATCGACCTCGGAGCGGCGCCAGCCACCGCGACGAATATCTCGCTCACCCTGACCTGCATATCGGTGGGCACGTTCGACTTTCCAGACGGGTCGAGCTTGACCTGCTCTCCCCCCATCAGCGCCGCTGGTTCCTACGGACAAAGTACGGAGGTTGTTCCGCTCCAACCTGGCCAACACACCGTCACCATTGACACCAGCGCGAACGCGTCGTGGACACTTCAAGCCGAGTACGTGAACCGGGTCACGACCTCGTGGGGCACCAACACGAGTGGTCAAACCTATGGCGTGCCGAACCTGAACGGCACCCCCGACCTTATCGCCGTGACAATCGATCAAGGCAAGGTCCAGGGCTACGTCAAGGCGAGCGACCTCGACTGCGCGTCAGGCAACTACGTAGTGCATTCACCCGCCCAAGCCCTGGCTTGGGACGCAGCCTCGAAGAACCGGAACATCTCCATCCCGGTCTACGAGAGCGACGGCAGGACGGTCATAGGCGTCTTCGTCATCGACAGCGGCGGCCCTGATGCCACAACCGTCCCGCTCTCCAGCCTCTCGCTGGGCTGCCCAACGACAGAAAACAGTCCATAGCCGACAGTTATGCATCGGTAGCGGGCGGTAGCCCATCGCTCTGGGCCCTGGACACGTGAATTCGGCAACGACATCCGACGCTCTGGCTCACTGCCGGTCTCGGGCAACTCGACCACCCCCCCGCGACCGGTTCACAGTTCGAGTCCCTCAGCACCCACTCGTGAGCCAAGGGCCTATGGTAAGGGCCCGTCCCGCGGCCGAACCGCCCGCACGCAGGGACGGAGCCGGGGCAGCCGTGGCCGCCCGCCGCAGGGCGTTGGGTACGGGCAGTGGGCGCGAACGGCTGGCCCCCGCCGGGGCCCGGGCGCCCTAGCCCCACATGCGGCCGGAGAGGCGACCACGTTCGCCCACGTGGCGGCGTCGGGGGAGTAACGGACGAGAAGCGGGACGCGGGTGGCCCGACGACCGGAAGAAAGTCCCGTCTCGTTGGCAGGAAACTTGCAGCTGTGGCCTCGACAGCCGGCTCGTCCCTTCTGAACGCCTAGGGCTCGATCGCGAAGTAGCTCGGGTTGTTCAGCCCCGTGGCGGCGCCTTTGATGGTGCTCGCTGGTGTCGGTGAGCCCGACTTGGCGAGTTCTGCCTTGGTGTACTCGACCAGCGCTTGGTCGCCATTGTTGAGCACCCACAGGTCGCCCGAAGAGTCAAAGGCGAGGCCTTGCGGCGTGCTAAGGACAGACCCGCGAATAGTGACGTGGGGCGGTGGCGATCCCGACTTGGTGAGCTCGGCTTTGGTGTACTCGGCCACCGCGATGCCAGAGTACTCGGGCACCCACAGGTTGCCCGAGGAGTCGAAGGTAAAATCCCAGAGCTGGTAGCCAGGGGAAATGGTGGCACGCGGTGCGGGCGGTCCCGGCTTGGCGAGCTCTGCCTTTGGGTACTCGCACACGGCGTCGGTGCTGGTACTAGGCGACCCCTCGACCCATAGGTCGCCGGAAGGGTCGACGCCAAGGCCGTAAGGGCCTGCGACCTGAAACAAACTCGCGTTGGTGATGGTGACCCGGGGAACTGGAGACCCCGATTTGGAAAGCTCGGTCTTGGTGTACTCGCTAACAAAGTCGCCTCTGCGGTTGCCCACCCATAAGTTGCCGGAGGAGTCAAACGCGAGCCCAGCCGGCATATCTAGGCCGACGTCGGGGCCCGAAGAGATAATTACGGACGGGGCCGGGGAAACCTTTGCAAGCTCGCTCTTTTTGTATTCGACCACCGTGTTGGGAATGGAGTTAGCTACCCAGAGGTCCCCCGAGGCGTCAAAGGCGAGTCCCTCGGGCACGTTTACGCCCCTCGATATCGTGAGGACCGGGTGCACGTTGCCGGAGTGGCGAACGGCGTACCCGGTCACCGAGCCGCGGCTACCGCCCGACCCGTCGTTGGCGACAAAGATTGAGCCTGGGGCTGGCCCCGCAGCGCCTCGCGCAATCGCAATGCGTGCGGCTGCTGCCGGCGCAAGAGTCGTGCTGACCAGCGCCCCGGCTGCCAGCGCGGCAGAGCCGAATAGGCAGACCCGCCGCACCTTACGCACTTGACGCCACTCCCTCACGAGTCCGTGTCCTGTCAGCGATGCATAGTGCCGAGATTCGCATGAAGTACTCATATCCAATATCTCCTTCGATCGTGATACGGACTGTGAGCCAATGCCGCGGATGAGAACCCGTAGACCTATTCGCCGAAGTCAGGTGGCAGCGCCGGCCGCCGACTCAGTGAACAGGTACGCCTCCAGACATTGGCAGCCGTTCTGCCAGCGTCTTCCCGTCGCTTACTCCGACCGCGGTGCAGAACGTCGCCGAGGTGCACGACAATGCACTCAGGTAACTGTTCTGTTCCGTGCCTAGGTCCGCCGTGTCCTCAATCGCCCACGTCTTTCCGTTCCAGACCTCCGCCAACGGCAGTTGGGTGCCGGCCCGGTTGGTGTACTCCCCGACGGCCGTGCAGGTCGCCGCTGAGGTGCACGACACCCCCGACAGGTCGTCCGTCGCCGGGTTGGGAGTGGGCTCGATCGCCCACCTCTTCCCGTTCTGGGCTTCCACTAACGTCCGGTCGGCGGTGGGTGCGGAGTCGGTGGTCGAGAACCCGAGGGCTGTGCACACCGTGGCCGAGGCGCACGACAGGCTTGTGAGACCGGTCTGCGCCCCACCGAGGGTGGGTATCGGTGTGGCAGTGGGCTCGATCGCCCAATTCTCCCCGTTCCAGACTTCCACGAGCGAGGAGTAGTTGGTGCCGTCGAGGTTGGAGTCGTCCCCGACGGCGGTGCAGGCCGTCGCCGAGGTGCAAGAGACCCCGTACAAGCTGGTTCTATTTGCCCCAGTCGGGGTGGGGACGGGCTCGGCCGCCCAAACCTTCCCGTTCCAGGTCTCCACCAATAACTTGGGCGAGTAGCCAGGGGACGTGCTGCTCTGAACGTAGTATCCGACGGCGGTGCAGGCCGTGGCCGAGGTGCACGACACCCCCGACAGGTCGATCTGGGCGGCGCCTGTCGGGTTGGGAGTTGGCTCGATCGCCCATGACTTCCCGTTCCAGGCCTCGACCAAAGGACCAGCGACTGCGACGCACCAGGTGGCCGAGGTGCACGACGCCGCACTCAAACCGCCGGTTGGGTTGGGAGTGTGCTCGATCGCCCATGACTTCCCGTTCCAGGCCTCCACTAGCGTCTCGTGGACCCCGGCGCCGGTGGTGTAACTCCCGACGGCTGTGCAGGCCGTCGCCGATGTGCATGACACTCCCGCCAGGTCGCTTCCATCCACTCCTTCCGGGGTGGGCGTGTGAGCGATCGCCCACATCTTCCCGTTCCAGGTTTCTCCGAGCGTAGAGTCGGGACCGATCCCGACCGCGGTGCACGAGATGGCCGAGGTGCACGACACGCCGGACAGGTAGAGCCCTCCTGTCACCCTCGGGTTAGGGGTGGGCTCGATTGTCCACTTCGTCCCGTTCAAGGCCTCCGAGAGTGTCGTGTCGCCGGGACTACCGAGCCCGACGGCGGCGCAGGCCGTGGCCGAGGTGCACGACACCCCGGTTAAGCCGTAGCCAATATGGAGACCCCCCTCGCCGATCGGGTTGCGGGTGGACTCGATGGTCCACGTCCTCCCGTTCCAGGCCTCTGCCAGAGTCCGGCCGTCCCTGACGTTATTGCCTTTTCGGAACCCCCCTACAGCTGTGCACGCCGCGGCGGAGATGCAGGACACCCCGGTCAGGGAAAAGTCCTGCGATCCGGTCGGACTGGGGGTGGGCTCGATTGCCCAGTTCGTCCCGTTCCAGCCCTCCGCCAGGGCCCCGCTGGTGGTGTCATCCCCGACGGCGGTGCAGGCCGTGGCCGAAGTGCAGGACACCGCGGACAAGGAGCCGTCCGCTATGTCGGGCATGAGTTCTAACTTCCACGTCTTTCCGTTCCAAGCTTCTGCCAAAGTGCGGTCGGAATAGCCACCATTCAGGGGTGCGCCCACGGCCATACACGCCGTGCCCGAGGTGCATGACACCCCGGTGAGACCATATGGTTCCCCGGTCGGGTTGGGGCTGCGCTCGATCGACCAGTTTTTCCCCTTCCATACCTCCGCCAATGTCCCGCTGCCGGCGCTGTTGGCGTAGTACCCGACAGCAACACATGCCACGGACGACGTGCACGACACCGCGGACAAGCTGCTTCTATCCGCCCCAGTAGCGTTGGGGGTGCGCTCGATCATCCAACTTTTCCCATGCCGGGCCACTACCAATGTCAAGGTGTTGCCGGCGCCGTTGGTGTAACTCCCAACGGCGATACACGCCGAGGCCGAGCTGCACGACACCGCGGACAGGGAGCTTTGGTCCGGCCCGGTCGGGTTGGGCGTGGGCTCGATTCCTTTCGGCACTGTGGTGAGCTCGCTTGTCGCTGTCAACAGCTTGCCTGGCGACGAGACCGCAGGACTAGCGGCGACCTCTGAGGTACTGCTCGCCACTAGAGGCAGGGAGATCGACCCTATGGCTAGGAACGCAGACACGCGGATGATCCGGACTACACGCATATGACGCCACCACGAAACGCTCATTTCAGTGCCCTCTCGATTCTCATACGGACTGCGCCAATGCCGCGGCGAGGCTCCAGTAACTCAGCTCTGGAACACGTACGCTCGGCCGTCTGTGTAGGCGTGAACCGGCGCACCTATGACAGCGGTGTCGCCAGATGCTGCCAGCGACTGGCCGAAGCGGTCGCCGGCAATAGTGTCCGATCCCTTCAGCTCGGCCTCCTGATTCCAACCTGTCGCCGTTTTGACGAACTCGTACGCCCGTCCGGCCTGGTTGGCGTGGAGGGGCGCACCCACAAAGGCAACCGTGTCCGACATCGCGACCGACCACCCGAAGTTGTCGCCAGCGACGGTGTCAGAACCCTTCAGCTCGGCAACCTGCTTCCAGCCCGTGGCAGTCCTGGTGAAAAGGTACGCCCGGCCGACCTGGTTGGCGTGGGAGGCTGCGCCGACGATGATGCCGGCATCCGAAATGGCGACGGAGCCGCCGAAGCTATCTCGGGCAACGGTGTCCGAGCCCTTCAGCTCGGCAACCTGCTTCCAGCCAGTGGCCGACCTCGTGAACACGTACGCTCGACCAGCATCGGTGCCGTGATTCGGTGCACTCACAACAGCCGTCGCGCCCGACATAGCTACCGAGTAGCCGAATTGATCGTTGGCCACGGTGTCGGAGCCGGTCAGCTCAGCGGCCTGTATCCAGCCCGCCGCCATCTTGGTGAACACGTACACCCGGCCGGCCTGATTGGCCTGATAGGGCGCACCCACCATGACCGTCGTGGCGGATATCGCGACCGACGCCCCGAACCAGGCGGCGGCGACGGTGTCAGAGCCCTTCAGCTCGGCTGCCTGTCTCCAGCCGGAAGCCGATCTCGTGAACACGTAAGCCCGACCGACGTACGCCCCGCCCACCTGGTTGGGGTGGTAGGGCGCGCCTACGACGATCGTTGTCCCCGAGATGGCGACGGAAGTGCCGAAATCGTCGACAGGGGAGGAGTCGGAGCCCACCAGTTCAGCTGTCTGCTTCCAGCCCGTCGCTGTCTTTGTGAACACGTACACCCGACCGACCTGGCCGGCGTCATAGGGGGCGCCTACGAGAGCGATGTTGCCGGAAATAGCCTCCTCTAAGGGAGTGGTCAGGGTTTCGCTCGCCTGGCCGCCACCGAAGTAGTCCCCGGCCGCGGCGTCCGAGGCCTTCAGCTCCGCCACCTGTGTCCAAACCCGTGGCGTGTTCGGCACCGTGGTGGACCCGCTTGTCGCAGGCGACGTCTTAGGAGGGTTCACGAGACGCTTGAAGAAGCTCAGGTGCGGCAGAGGGACGAAGAACACCACCAAGATGGCGGCAGCCACCGCTACGACAATGACGCGATGGGCCAAGAGTCCGGGTCCGCGCCGGCGACGCCTTCTGGTGCGCGGTGATTGCTCCTTGACATCGTTCGGGCTGAACGGCCAGTCGATCCGTGAAGCATCTACGTATACGGCACGCAGACGTTCGATAGCGACTTGTTCTGCTGGCGAAAGCGGTTCTTCTGTCGTCATCTGGGCTCACCTGCCTCTCTGCCTGCTTGTTGCGCAACCCCGAGGTCAGCCGCGAGTGCGGCCCGCGCTCTTGACAACCAAGAACGCACTGTTCCCTCAGGGGTTCGTAGCTCCCGAGCAACCTCGGCCACACTGAGACCCATCACGTCGTGGAGCACGAGCGCCCGCTGCTGGTCTGGAGGCAATCTCCGAAGGGCGTCCACGACGTCAAGGTGTCCGACTGGCAGGTCAGGGGACGCAACCCGTGTCTGCTGAGATGGCACTGCATGGCGAATGCGCGCGCGACGCGATGTGCCGATCGCAAGGTTGTGCATCACGCGACGCGTCCAGGCTTTCGGGTCCTCGTATGAACAGATGCTCGGCCAGTTCCGCCACGCACGTAGCAGCGTCTCTTGCACCAGGTCCTGTGACTCTTGGACGTTGCCCGTAAGCAGGTAGGCAAGGCCCATCAAGGTGGGCTTGGAGGCGGCGAAGAACTCCTCGTAGCGAGCTACCAGGTTCCCCGCCCCGGAATCCTGCACGGTCCCCCCTTGTGAACCTTATCTACCTACTTACACGCGCCAGAGGCCCGTCGCGCTGCAACGGGGTTTCTAGAACTCTTGAGAGGGCTTCTTTCTAGGTTCCGGCCAGCTACGCGAGTGGCGCCTAGGTCGAGATGTGCGGTTCCCCGCGACACGTGGCACAGCGCTTCTGATCGAGGCTGAGCCTCACGTTTCCGCAGATTCGTCGAAGCGCGCCAGCGCTTTCCGGCATGCCTCTGAGCAGGCCCTCGACCTGGGCCGGGCTGGACGCTCGCATTGTGAGGCCATGATCGCCAATGACACCCCCTCTACACCGAGCTCGTCGGGGACGGGTTGGTCGATGAGACCCATGGACTCCTCTGAGAGGTAGCGACGCTCGGCGACCTCCCACTCGTCGTGCTGTTCAACGAGCACAGCGGTGACGAGCCGCATCACCGAGGCGTCGTTGGGGAAGATGCCGACGACATTGGTGCGCCGCTTGATCTCGGCGTTCACGCGTTCCAAGGGGTTCGTCGATCAGATCTTGGTCCAGTGCGCCATCGGAAAGTAGGAGAAGGCCAACAGGTCGACCCTGGCCTCCTCGAGGAGCTTGGCCACCTCTGGAAAGCCCGGCCTCAAGGTGTCTGCGACCTCGTCGAGCTGGTGGTGGATATGGGACCGGTCGGGTTGAGCGAAGATCGTCTTGATGGCGGCCGCGACCATCTGGGCCTTCTGCTTTTGCACCCTGGTCAAGGCGTTGCGCATGAAGTGCACCCGGCAGCGCTGCCAGGAGGCACCGACGAAGACCTTCTCGATGGCTTCTTTCAGCCCGAGGTGGTGGTCCGAGACGACGAGGCGCACCCCGGACAGGCCGCGTTGGCGGAGGCTGCGCAAGAACGAGGTCCAAAAGGCCCCGTCCTCGGAGTCACCGACGTCGCAGCCGAGAACCTCGCGGTTGCCCACGGCGGTCACGCCTGTCACGACGACGACGGCCCTAGATACGACACGGCCGCGGACGCGGCCTTTGACGTAGGTGGCATCGCAGAACAGATAAGGGAAAGCGACGTGGTCGAGCCGTCGGGTGCGGAAGCCCTCCATCTCCTTGTCGAGCTCAGCACAGATCCGAGATACCTCCGACTTTGAGATGCCGGAGGCGACGCCTAAGGCGCGCACCAGGTCGTCGACCTTTCTCGTCGAGACCCCATGCACGTATGCCTCCATCACGACCGCGAACAACGCCCGGTCGATCCTTCTCCGGCGTTCGAGGATCTGGGGAAAGAAGGACCCTGAGCGAAGCTTTGGGATGGAGAGCTCCAAATCTCCGGCCTTGGTGGACCACAACCTCGGGCGGTGCCCGTTGCGGTAGTTCTGGCGCTCGTCTGTTCGCTCATAGGACGCCGCCCCGATGACGCCGGTCGCCTCGGCTTCGATCAGGGACTGGAGCACGAGCTCGAGGCTCGTTCTGATCAGCTCGACGTCTCCGCCGGCGCGAAGGCTCTCCAGCAGTGCGTAGGGGTCAAACTCTTGTTGGACCATCGGTGTGATCTCCTTGTCGTGTCTTCCCGGACACGTCGAGATTCACTCCGGTGGTCCTCTACGTGGTGGACCCTCTGCGCGATTTACACCATTTCATGGGACGTCCCCAGCTAAGCCGTCTGGTCTCCGGCGCGTGGATCTAGTAGCACCTGGTCGAACGGTAGCAACGGCGGCCAGAAGCGGGGATCCTGTGAACGGTATGACCCGGCGGCCACCTCGACCCATTCGGTGCCCGTTGGCCACGCGTAATCGCGTGCATTCGGCCCGAACGAGAGCCGCTGGCCGGGGCGGGGAACTCTGATGGCGTGCGTCTCGTCGTTCCACCAGCCGGCATGCGTATTGTCACCGGAATCCGTGATCTTGACCGCCGCCAACTCTGCCACGTGGCTCCATCCTCGATAAGGTGGCTCCAGCGGAGGCCAAGTGCGGAAAGAGTCCGCTGATGCCGGCTCGTAGGTCCCCCGGTCCAGCCAGTCCTGACCCAAGAACACGCACAGCACCCGTCTGTTCGTTGTACTCGTCAACCTCAACCCGACCGAAACGATCTGAGTTCACCTCTGCTGCAGGCCCTACACAAAGGCGTCGGATCACTAGCGCTCAGGGTACCTTCCCCTCCTCCCTCGGCGCTGATCGGCCGCTTCAACGAGAGGGACCCGGAGTTAGGAAAGGCGGGCGAGGGGGCCGGGCGGAGCACTTGCAGCAAGTCCCGCTCGTGAGCGTGAACTGGGTCGACTTTCTTTCGGCGCGCATGGGAGGTTACCAATATGACCAGGCCTTCGGTGGTCCACTTCTCGACCAGATGTTCATACGCCACGTCTAGCCGGCGCTTGTGTCGTCGAGCCCGGCCCGTTCTCCCAACCCTTCCACGTCGACACGTGCGGCGCCCACATCCCCCGGCGGATATCGCTGGCGGACGCCTTCGAGCAACCTGCCGCCGCAGCGATCTCTTTAATGGGCACAGTGGCCAGTCTGGGCCATACTTCACGTCGG